>JAYUGA010000203.1:0-4467 GCA_043738565.1 Rhodobacterales bacterium | reverse complement strand
AACCTTCACCGTGACCGTCACGCCGCCGATCAGCACGATCTCATGGCTCCAGTCGAATTGATAAGCCTCGCCTGGCGCATAATAGAGCGGCACATAGGCATCCGCTGTGACAGATCCGCGGGCCTTCGCCCAGGTCTTGGCATAGCGGCGGACAGCATCGTAGCTGCCCGAATAGCCAAGGGCGCGAACCTCCTCGTAAATCCGGATCAGTGTCAGCCGTTCCCGCGCCGCCTTGCCCTCATTGGCCCGAAGGAACCGGTCAACATGCTCAACCCAAGGGCCGATCCGTGGCAGCGGCTGGTGTTCGCGCTCATAGGTGAAGTCGGTCTCGCCCGACCGCAGGATCTTGCGCACGGTGTTGCGCGACACATGTAGCTCCCGGGCGATCTTCTTCATCGACCAGCCCTGCGCACGAAAGGCCCGGCGAACGCGCGCGATCGTATCCACTCTCTTCAACTCCCGCTCCATCCGCTGCCCAAAAGCGAATGGTCAGACAAAACCTGAGGGGGGTCAAAATTGGATGCCTATTACCCCGCCATAGGGGTCAATTTTGCAGGCCGAAACACATATTATATATCCCTTGCGCCTTCGCGGAAATGCCGCCATTCCCTTGCAGGGAATCGCAAATATTGGGTCATTTGCACGATGAGTGAGCTAATTCTGGATCAAACTGATCGCCGCATCCTGCGGGCGCTGCAAAAGGATGCCTCGCTGTCGCAGCGCGATCTGGCCGAGCAGGTCGGCATGTCGCAGAATGCCTGCTGGCGGCGCTTGCGGCGTCTGCACGACAGCGGCCTGATCAAGGGGCACACCCTGCGGCTGGATGCGGCGGCGGCGGGGCTTGGTCTGACGGTGTTCGTGATGATCCGCACCCGTCATCATTCGGGTGACTGGCTGCAAACCTTCCGCAAGGAGGTTTCGACGATTGCCAATGTCATCGACTTTTACCGGATTGCCGGGGAATACGACTACATGCTCAAGGTCGTGGCGGCGGATATGAACGACTGTGACCGGGTCTATCGGCGCCTGATCGAAAAGGTGGAGCTGGAGACGGTCACGTCGCATATCACGATGGAAGCCATCGTGAACAACCGCGACCTGCCAGTTTAGCCGGTTGATTTCCCGCTTATTCGGTCCCGCAGGCTTTTCGCATGACATGGTTTTGGGTATAGGGCGACATGCGGGAAACCTTGCCAGAAATCCTTGAGCGGCATGTATTGGCGGGCGAGTTGCGCCGCGATCCGGTGCAGATGGCGGTGGCAGCGCGGCTGGAGACTTTGCGCAACCGGTTGGAAACCAACGCAAATCGGCGAGTAGGGCTGTTCGCCGGGTTGTTTGCGCGACCCGTGCAGCCGCCCAAGGGTTGCTACATCTGGGGGGGGGTGGGGCGCGGCAAGTCGATGCTGATGGATTTGTTTGCGGCGGAAACCGCGATCAGCCAGAAACGCCGGGTCCACTTTCACGCCTTCATGCAGGAAGTTCACCATGCCATGCATGAGGCGCGGAAGCGCGGGGTTGAGGATGCGCTTGCGCCCTTTGCCGAGGATGCCATTGAAAAGCTGCGGCTTTTGGCCTTTGACGAAATGCAGATCAGTGACATCACCGATGCGATGATTGTCGGACGGCTGTTTGAAAAGCTGCTTGCCGGGGGGGTGGTGATTATCACGACCTCGAACCGGCCGCCGGAGGAGTTGTACAAGAACGGGCTGAACCGGGCACTGTTCCTGCCGTTCATTGCTTCGCTCAACGAGCGACTGGATGTGGTGGAGTTGGCCTCTGCTGCCGACTACAGGCAGCAGAGGCTGGCGGGGGCGCAGGTCTATTTTCATCCGGCGCGCACGGCGAAAGGCGAGATTGAGGCGATCTGGCGAGACCTGACCTGCGGTGCAGCGGGCGAGGTTTTGCAGTTGCCGGTGAATGGCCGAACCGTTGAGATCCCGCGTTTTGCCAGTGGGGTGGCGCGGGCAACGTTTTGGGAATTATGTGCAAGGCCGCTGGGGCCGGGGGATTATCTGGTGATCGCCGGGGCGGCCAGGGTATTGATTCTGGAGGACATTCCACAACTGTCGTCCGGCAATTACAACGAGGCCAAGCGCTTTGTGACGCTGATTGATGCGCTGTATGAGGGCCATGTGCGGCTGATCTGTTCGGCGGCGGATGCGCCGGAGCGGCTGTATATCGAAGGTGAAGGGTCGTTCGAATTCGCCCGGACCGCCAGTCGGTTGCGGGAGATGCAGGCGGAAGGGTGGGGCAGATAAGGTAAACCGCCCGCCGTAGCCAGCCCTATTCCGGGGGGTGCGCGCGCCTGAGCCCCAGTTGCCGTTCGCGCCAGATGATCAGAATGCCCGCCGTGACGACCAGCACTGCGCCCGCCAGCATGGTGACGGTGGGAACCTCGGCGAAGACAAAATAGCCGATGGCGAGTGCGAACAGCATTGAAGCATAGTCGAACGGGGCCACCAGCGAGGCATCGGCATAGCGGTAGCAGGATGTCAGCAGCACCTGCCCGACCCCGCCGATCAGACCGGCACCGATCAGCAGCGCGGTTTCGGTTGGGGTGGGCCAGACCCAGCCGAAGGGGATTGTGGCCAAGGCCAGCAGGGCAGAGGTGCAGGAGAAATAGAACACGATGGCCGTGGTGGTTTCGGTCAGGATCAGCTTGCGCAGGAAAACTTGCGCCAGCGCGGAGCACAAGGCGCTGGTGAGCACCACAATCGCGCCAAGCTGCTGGGCAAGGCTGCTCGCGGAACCGGGGACGACCGACAGGCGCGGGCTGAGGACGATCAAGACGCCGATCAGACCCAAGGCCACGCAGCCGATGCGAAAGGCGCGGACCTGTTCGCCCAGAAACATCGCGGCGAAGATCACGACCAACAGGGGCGCGGCATAGCTGATCGCGGTGACTTCGGGCAGCGGCAGATAGCCGAGGCCGACAAAGCCCAGACCCATGGCCATCGTCCCCATCAGGCCGCGCCAGACATGGCCGATCGGATTGGCGGCGTGAAAGCCGGTGTGCAACTGGCCCTGCACCGCCAGCCAGCCGACGATCACCGGGATGGCGAAGAACGAGCGGAAGAATACCGCCTCACCTGCCGGGACATGGTGTGTCGTGGCCTTGATCATCGACGCCATGACGATGAAAACCAGAACCGCGCCGAGTTTCAGACTGATGCCGCGCAGCGGGTGCATGGGAACCTCTTTCGGCCGTTTGACCACCCTTCACGGGCGGCTTCAACCCGGCATTTCGGAACTGGACGTGGGCGGCGGCTTGGGGCTTGATGGTGCAAAGGAGAACGCCATGACAGCCAGTTTAGCGGACCGCATTGCGCAGGGACGGGGGGTGGTGCCCGCCGATCTGGTGCTGAAAGGGGCAAGGGTGTTCGACCTGATCACCGGCGATCTGGTGGAAACCGACGTGGCGATCTGCGGCGAGATGATTGTGGGGGTGTTCGGTTCGTATTCCGGCGTGGTGGAGGCGGATTTTACCGGACGGATTCTGGTGCCGGGGTTCATCGACACCCATCTGCACATCGAATCCTCGCTGGTGACGCCATTCGAATTTGACCGCTGCGTCAGCCCACACGGCGTGACGACGGCAATCTGCGATCCGCATGAGATTGCCAATGTCTGCGGCTTGACCGGGATCAACTACTTCCTTGAAGCCTCGTCGCGCACTCTGATGGATATTCGGGTGAACCTGTCGTCTTGCGTGCCCTCGACCCATATGGAAACCACCGGCGCGCGACTGGAGGCCAAGGATCTTGTGCCGCTGATGGATCATCCCCGCGTGATCGGGCTGGCGGAATTCATGAACTATCCCGGGGTGCTGGCGGGTGATCCCGCCTGCATGGCGAAGCTGGAAGCGTTTCGGGGCCGCCATATCGACGGCCACGCGCCCTTGCTGCGTGGCCGTGATCTGAACGGCTATATTGCCGCCGGAATCCGCACCGAGCATGAGGCGACCTCGGCGGCGGAGGGGCTGGAAAAGCTGCGCAAGGGGATGCGGGTGCTGATCCGGGAAGGCTCGGTTTCCAAGGATTTGCAGGCGCTGGCACCGCTGTTGACCGAGCGGTTCGCGCCCTACCTGGCGTTCTGCACCGATGACCGCAACCCCTTGGACATCGGCGAGCATGGTCATCTGGACTACATCATCCGTACCGCGATTGCCTTGGGGGCCACGCCGCTGACCGCCTATCGGGTGGCGAGCCTGTCGGCGGCAGAGGCGTTTGGGTTGAAGGATCGTGGGTTGATCGCGCCGGGCAAGCGGGCGGATATCGTGGTTCTGGACAGTCTGGAAGCCTGCGGGGTGCAGGCGGTTTATGCGGGCGGGGTGCGGATTTGCGACGAGGCGTTTGCGGGGCGGGAGTCGATTGAGCCGGTGGCGCGGCATTCGGTGAAGGCGCCGGTGGTGGAGGCGCGGCATTTCCGGACCGGGGGAAACCGGGTCGAGACACCGGTGATCGGGAT
>JAYUGA010000202.1:0-4481 GCA_043738565.1 Rhodobacterales bacterium | reverse complement strand
CAACGGCACGGACCATACCGCCGTCAAAATCGTCGCGCACCCGAACCCCAGCCAGGGCAAACCTCCTCCGTTTGCCATGTTGACTCAAATCCCGGACGTTTTGGGAATCCCAAAACGAGTCACCATCCGCGGGCTTTGGTATAAGGGCCAGATCGCGCACGCCGGCCTGACTGCCCAGACCCGTGGCGTTTTGTGCCGAGGATGCCGGCGCCAACTCCACACATTCCTGTGGCGTCAGTCCCAGATGCAGCCCGGTGGCAAAGCCACCATTAAAGCAATCTCCACAGCCGCAGGTGCACCTGACCTCGATCCGGAAGGACGGTGTCTGGAACTCCGTCCCATCCTTGTGACGGTAGAAGGCCCCCTGTGCGCCCAGCGTCAACACCACGCAACCCGCACCCGGTCCAGCAGAAACTGCGCCAGATCGCGGTTGAAGTGCAAGCCGGACAGGGCCCGCGCTTCTTCTTCCGAAAGGATGAAATAATCGGTGCAGGGCAGCAGCCGTTCGACCTTGGGCAGATCGGCGGCGGTTGAGGCAAAGAAATCCAAAGTTGTGATGACGCCGCGCCGCCGCGCCTCGGCCATCACTTCTTCGGTGCGGCCAGAGTCGTCCATGCGGTTCATCAGGCCAACGCCGCCGACATGCAGGATTTGGTATCAAGCACGCGGTCAATCTGGCTGTCATCAACGGAAAAGCCATCCGTGGCCCCGCGTTTGTGCAGGGCGGGACGCTGACCATCGGGCCGCGTGGTGACCAGCGATGACGAGGTCGAAAACCCTCGCAGCGCTGCATCAATTCGGTGTCGATGCCGAACTTGGCAAGCTTCATCAGCACCCAGTCGCCCATGTCATCATACCCCGGCGCCACCGACGGCCTGGCACTTCAGCCCGGGTTTGGCCGCCACGATCACAGCACTTCCGGCGGCCCCAGACACCGCAAGGGTCAGTTCTTCGACAAAGTAAGTGTCGCCCGCGGCGGGATCTGCGTCACCGGACGGCAGAGCGCATCAAAGGTGATGAACCCCATGGCGGTATAGTCAAAGCGTGGGCTCATACTGCCCCCCGGATGCGCTGGCCCCGGTCGTCAAAGAAGTAAAGCCGCGCAGGATCAAAGCCGATGCCGATGGCCACGTCGATGTTTGACCGAAAATCGCGCGCCGCTTTCACTTCGATCTGTTTGGTGCCGGTGATGACCGTCAGATAGGTGACGTCGCCGGTGGGTTCGACGCCGTAGACAATGCCCTGCACAGTGTTACCGCCAGCGCGGCAATCTTCGGGGCGAATACCCAGAGTGACTTTGCCCGACAAGCTGGGCGGACAAGCGACCTTGATGCCTTGTGCGGTGAAGATGCCGTCTTCGGCTGTGCCTTCAATCAGGTTCATCGGCGGCGATCCGATGAAGCCCGCGACGAACGTATTGGCCGGGTCTGAATATATCTGATCCGGGGTGCCGATCTGTTGGATGGCACCGTTGTTCATGATCACGATCCGGTCGGCAAGCGTCATCGCCTCGATCTGATCGTGGGTCACATAGACCGTCGTGACCTTCAACTGCCGCTGCAAATGCTTGATCTGTACCCGCATCGAGGCACGGAGTTTGGCGTCAAGGTTTGAGAGCGGCTCGTCCATCAAAAAGACCTGCGGCTGGCGGACCACGGCGCGGGCAAGGGCTGCGCGTTGACGCTGGCCACCGGACAAGGCGGCGGGTTTGCGGTCAAGGTATTCGCCCAATTCCACCATGTCGGCGGCCTGGCGGATCAGCGCATCCTGTTCGGCCTTGGGGACGCCGCGCATCCGCAGGGGGAAGCGGATGTTCTCGTAGATCGACATGTTGGGGTACAGGGCATAGCCCTGAAACACCATCGCCACATCGCGGTCACGCGCATCGACGCCGTTCACCACTTCATCGCCGATGATGATCTGACCCTCGGTCGGCTGTTCCAGCCCGGCGATCATCCGCATGGTCGTGGTCTTGCCACAGCCCGAGGGGCCAAGCAGGACAAGAAACTCCTCGTCCTTGATATCGAGGGTCATTTCGCGCACACCAACGAAAGTGCCGTAGCTTTTGACGATGTTGGAAAGTTGAATCGAAGCCATAGCTTATCCTTTCACGGCACCCATCGTCAGACCGCGCGACAGGTGCTTCTGGATCAGTATCACCAGGATCAGGATCGGCAGGAAGGCAAGGAATGAGACGAGGGCGATTGCATTGTAGATCACGCCGTCAGAGCCGCCGGTGAAGTTGGCCAGGGCCACAGACATCGTATAGGCCTTTTCAGTCGAGGCGATAAGCAGGGTGAAGAGAAACTCGTTGATCGCGAAGATCGTGGCGATGACCGCCGCCGTGATGATGCCGGGCAGGCAGGCAGGCACGATGATCTCCCACAGGATTCGCAGATCGCCGGCACCGTCAGTCCGGGCCGCGTCCTCCAGTTCCTTGGGAATATCCAGCATGTAGCTGCGGATGATCCAGGTAACAAGGCTCAGGTTGATCGCGGCATAGATCAGCATCAGCGCCCAGACGCTGTCCAGAAGGCCCATTGTCTTGAACAGGAAGAAGATCGGCACCGCCACGATGGCCGGGGCCATCATCCGGGTGGACAGGATGTAAAAGCCGATATCGTCCCGGCCTTTGAATTCATATCGCGACAGCGCGTAGGCGGCGGGGATCGCCAGTGCAAGGTCGATGACCACCGACCCCGACACCGCGAAGAACGAATTGCGCATGTATTGGGCAATCGGCCAATCGCTCATCAGCAGGTGCCAGGCATCAATGCTGAAGGTCGGCCAATAGATCGGGTGGGTGGTGATGATCTCGGTCCGCGGGCGAAAAGCGATGGTCAGGAACCATAGGATCGGCAGCAGGCAGCACGCCGCCCACGACCCCAGCACCGCGTAGCGCAGCACCATGCTTTCACTGCGGGATTTGCGTTTTCCCGCAACTTTCCGTGTCGCAGCCATTTATTTCTTCCCCGAATGGAAGGCACGTTTCACGACGGTCTGGGCGATGACAACCGTCAAGACCAGCATCAGCACCGACGCCGCCGAGGCATAGCCGAAATTGAACGTGCGGAACCCCTGGCGATAGATGAAAAAGCTCATCGTTTCCGTCGCGCCGCCGGGGCTGCCCTGGGTCATGATATAGACATTGGTGAACATGGTGGTGATGTCGATGCCGCGCAGGGTGACGGCCACCACGAGGATCGGCCGCATCATCGGCAAGGATATGTTCCAGAAAATCGCGGGCCAGCTGGCGCCATCCAGGCGGGCGGCCTCTTCGATTTCCTGATCCTGGCCCTGAAGGGCGGCGACAAAGATGATGAACAGGAACGGCGTCCACTGCCAGACGTCAGCCACGATCAGCGTCAGCCGGGCCAGCGGGATCGAGCCGATCCAGTCAACGTTCCTGGACACGATGCCAAGGCCCATCAGAATATCGGAAATCACCCGGCCATCGTTGAAGGCCAGCTTCCAGATGAAGGCCACGGCAGAGGGCATGAACAGCATCGGCATCAGGAAGATGATGCGCCAGCCTTTGATCAGCGGGTCACGGTAGGAAAAATAGGCCATCGTCATGGCGATAAGAGTTTGCAGCACAAGAGAAATGCCGCCGATTATGGCAGTATTGCCCAATGCCGCCCAAAACTCGCGGTCGCCCATCAGCCGGGTGTAATTGTCGATGCCCGCCCAGTTCCATTCCTTGAAGGTGACCACGAACAGGCTTTGGTAAATGGCAAAGACGCCGGGATAAAGCGTGATCGCCAGCAGATACAGCAGCGCCGGTGCGACCAGAAGATAGGGGAAAGCCTTCCGCAAGGCGGGCGACCGGCGACGCGGCGCACGGTTGGGGGCGGCTTGCGCCACCCCCCCCCCCGTCCGATTTGCAGGAGCAATCGCGGCCATCGTTCAGAACGGCAGCGCCTTGCCGCCACCGACGTAAGTGCCGGCTTTGACATCGGCATACTTCACCGGTGCCTTGTCGGTGCCGAAGCCGTTCTTCGCCATGATGGCTTTCCAAGCCACCTGACCATTTTCCAGCGCTTCCTTGCCGGTGATCTGACCGGTGATGGCGCGGTTGATCTCATTCCCCAGGGCCTGTTCCATTTCGAACATGCCGGGGATACGCGGGCTGCACCAGGCGTGATCCAGGCTTTCGGACCAGACCTTCATCGGCTGCGACACGGCGCGCAGCTTTTCGTTGGCCAGAACCGAACGATAGCCCGGGGCCACGCCATTCGCGTTGGCCTCGTTCATCGCCATGATGGAACTGGTTGTCAGGAAGGCCAGCATCAGGAACGCGCCCTCGGGGTTTTGCGAGGTGGCAGTGACGCAAGAGGTTGACCCCGCGATGTTCGGCGGTGCCCAGATGCCGCCTGCAATCCGCGGTTCGTAGATCGTGGTGAAGTCGCCGACGATCTTGGACTGATCGGGACGCATGGCCTGCGTGCCCGAGTCCTGCCAAGAGATGTTGGTGGCAACCT
>JAYUGA010000201.1:0-12159 GCA_043738565.1 Rhodobacterales bacterium | reverse complement strand
CTTCACCGCGCTCGGCATACCCGTCACTGAAGCCGTAGGATGAGTCTGTCCGGGGAAAGGGGAGGCAAGCCTATCACCCGATTTGTGCAACAGAGCCGATATACCTGTAGTATATTGTAATTATTGATATTTGTTTGTTTATTCAAGGCACTTCTTAAGGAAATTGACAGCTCAAAAATATTGCGACACACTGATTGAAAATCCGCGTGTCGGCGGTTCAATTCCGTTTCTGGGCACCACTCCTGCTCCACATCAAAGATTGCTGACAGGTCATTGCCCTGTCGATGCGTGGCGATGGTGGCCGCTGTGGGAATCGAACCCACACGGGCGAAGCCCGAGGCATTTTAAGTGCCTTCCGTCTACCAGTTTCGGCAAGCGGCCACGGCCTTCTTCTTAAGTGACCCCGGACTGCGCCTCAAGAACCATTTCGGACCGAATTCTTGCCCTGGAAATGCAAGTGTCGCCCAAAGCATTATTTTACTTACGCTTTTCCTCGGGAACGCCGGGGTTTCCTGCCCTCTGTGTCCAACATTTCGCCACGCAGGCAGCGGCGTCTGCCCTAACGACGCGCCGATCCACGGCCAGCCGGTGCCGCCGCAGCGATTGACACCGCCAAAATCCCGGCCCCATATGTCGGCAGAGTTTGCAGGGGCACCCCCATGAAAAAAGTCTTCCCATCCGCGCAAGCGGCACTGGATGGTGTGCTGTTTGACGGCATGACCATCGCTGCCGGCGGCTTCGGCCTCTGCGGCATTCCCGAACTGCTGATCGGGGCCATCCGCACGGCGGGCACCAGAGGTCTCACCATCGCCTCGAACAACGCCGGGGTTGACGGCTTGGGTCTGGGCATCCTGCTGGCCACCCGGCAGGTCAGGAAGATGATCTCGTCCTATGTCGGCGAAAACGCTGAATTCATGCGGCAATATCTGTCGGGCGAGCTGGAGCTGGAGTTCAACCCGCAAGGCACCCTCGCCGAACGCCTGCGCGCCGGTGGCGCCGGCATCCCCGGTTTTTACACCCGCACCGGCGTCGGAACGGTGATCGCCGAGGGCAAGGAACACAAGGATTTCGACGGCAAGACCTATATTCTCGAGCGCGGCATCGTCGCCGACCTTGCCATCGTCAAGGCATGGCGGGCCGATCCCTCCGGCAACCTTGAGTTCCGCAAGACCGCCCGCAACTTCAACCCGCCCGCCGCAACCTCTGGCAAAGTCTGCGTCGCCGAAGTCGAAGAAATCGTGCCGCTCGGCGCACTTGACCCCGACAAGATTCACCTGCCCGGCATCTATGTCCACCGCCTGATTCAAGGCGACCATGAAAAGCGCATCGAAAACCGTACAACGCGCAAACGGGAGGCCTGAGCCATGTGGGACCGCAATCAGATGGCCGAACGGGCGGGGCGCGAGTTGCAGGATGGCTGGTATGTCAACCTCGGCATCGGCATCCCGACCCTGGTCGCCAATTACATCCCAAAAGGCGTCAATGTGACCCTGCAATCGGAAAACGGCATGCTCGGCATGGGGCCTTTCCCTTTCGAAGGCGACGAAGACGCCGATCTGATCAACGCCGGCAAGCAGACTATCACCGAACTGCCACAGACCGCTTATTTCGACTCTGCCCAGTCCTTCGCCATGATCCGCGGCGGCAAGATTGCAATGGCGATCCTCGGCGCGATGGAGGTGGCCGAGAATGGCGATCTGGCCAACTGGATGATCCCGGGCAAGCTGGTCAAAGGCATGGGCGGGGCGATGGACCTTGTGGCCGGGGTGGGCCGCGTGGTTGTTGTCATGGACCACACCTCCAAACACGGCGAATCCAAGGTGCTGAAATCCTGCACCCTGCCCTTGACCGGGGCGGGCGTGGTCAAACGGATCATCTCCAACCTGGGCGTGCTGGACGTGGTGCCGGGCGGCCTCAAAATCGTCGAATGCGCTGCGGGCGTGACCGAAGCCGAACTGCGCGCCGCAACCGAGGCGACGATTCTTGGCTGATCACATCGTCACCCGTGAAGTGTCCGGCCACAAAGGCCGCTACGTCATCCGTCAAGGCGGTGCCGAGGCCGAGCTGACCTATTCCATCACCACGCCGACATTGGTGATCGCCGACCATACCGAAGTGCCCGACAGCTTTCGCGGCACCGGCGCCGGTCTGGCGCTGGTCACGCAACTGGTCGCCGATGCGCGGGCGGAGGGATTCAAGATCATGCCGCTCTGCCCCTTCGTGAACGCCCAGCGCAAGCGCCACCCCGAATGGGCCGACGTGTTTGCGGTCTGACCGACAAAAGCGGCGTGCCGCAAGAAAAATTTTCGCCGAAAATTTTTCGCGCCATGAAGATTCTTCCTCCGAAAAACCGTCTCGTCTCAGTTGCTCGCCGACACCACCCGGAACACGCAAGGGTCACTGACCAGTTCCGGCGGGCTCAGGCACAGCCCCTGTGCCACCTGCCAGGCCGCCAGCACCTTGGGCACATAGTCGCGCGTCTCGGCATAGGGCGGCACGCCACCATTCGCCGTCACCGCCCCCTCGCCCGCATTGTACGCCGCCAGCACCATGATCGGATCCCGGTTGAACGTGTTCATCAGAAAGTTGAGATAGGCCACGCCACCCTTGATGCTCTGCACCGGGTCGGTCGCATCGGTCACGCCGAACCGCTTGGCAGTGTCGGGGATCAGCTGCATCAACCCGGTCGCGCCCGCAGAGCTGACCGCCGCCGCGTTGCCGCCGCTCTCAATCCCCATCACCGCCAGAACCAGCGCGGGCGAGACATCGGTGCCGATCGTCGCTTTCAGAATCTCGGTGCCATAGGACTGTGCCAGCCCCTGCATCGCCTGCAAACGCGGCGCCGTCACACTCGCCCCGCCCGGCCCTTGGCTCAGCGTCGCCATCGCCAGCGGGAAGCGGCCGTCCGCGGCAGCCTGCGCCACCGGCACCGTGTTCCAGAACCAGTCGTAACTCGCCCCGGCAGGCAAGACCGGGTCCAGCGGCTTTGCCGGTGCTTGCGGGTCATGCGGCGGATTGGGGTCCACCTTGGGCAGCGCCGCCAGCAGACGGGCCTGCTCTGCCGGGTCGATCTGCACCTTGATCCGCTTGCCGACCTTGGCATTCGCCGCCGAGACCATGTGGAAGGTAAAGTCGTTCGCGCCCGAAAGCCCCTCGGCAAACGCCAGGACCGGCGTGACCACCAGAGCGGCGGTCAGCGACAACAGTGTCAGTTTCATAGCCGGGTGCCTGCCCGATTGTTATCATTGCCGCTCAGCATGGCAGAAACCCCCGCAGAATTCCACCAAAACACGGGCAAAACGCTGAAATGACGCCAGAATCGCACCGATTCCCCGCCTGCACCCAGCGAAACCATGTTCGTCCAAAATTGTTTTTCATGTATTTCAAAGTGTTAAGTAAATTTTTTGTGGAAAACTGCGTTTCCCAGAAATTCCTTGTCCGCTCCGCATTCTCGCCACGATTCACTGGCTAATTACACCCATGCCGAGACGAACCGCGGCGGGAACGCAACCCGCGACGAGCAGCCGACCCGGATGGAAAATTAAACTGCAAACTCCTCAGAAAGGGAAACGACCATGAAACTCCTGAACCTGTTCAAAACCTTCAAATCCGACGAAGCTGGTGCCGTGACCGTTGACTGGGTCGTTCTGACCGCAGCCATCGTGGGCCTCGGCATGGTTGTCATGACCTCGGTTGGCGGCGGCATCACCACGCTGGCCGGCAACATCTCCTCGTCCGTCGGCGGCACGACCGTGGGTTTCACCGCACCGTAAGCGCTGCGAAAACCTCGTTTGCCCACGTCAGAAATCGGGCCGCATCCGCAAGGGGGCGGCCCTTTTTCTGGTTGTGGCTTGCGGCGAAAATCCCATTCCGGCCATTCACTTGCCTAATTTTGGTCGTGAAGTCGCAGCAAGGTGATTCCAAAGGTGATCAGGGACGATCCAGGCTATTCGCAGCCTGCACCAGTTCAACAAAGGACAAGCTGATGAAATCCGCTTTGAAAACTTTCTGCCGGGATGAATGTGGCGCCGTCACGGTGGACTGGGTGGTGCTGACCGCCGCGATTATCGGCCTGGGGATGGTGGTACTGATTCCGATTGCCTTTGGCACCACAAGTCTGTCGCAGCTCGTGGGCGAACACATCAGCGGAATTAATCCTGGCTACGGAAACAACTAGCCGGATCGGGCGTCGGCCGCAGCGTGCGGCCTTGGGTGAAGGGGTGATACGATGAGAACGATGTTTGGACTGGTCCTGGTGGTGGGCCTCGCACTTGCGGGCTTTGCCGTCTACATGACCCAGAATTATTTCAGCCAGACGCAAGCCAGGCTGAACAACGCGCTGGATTTCAACGCCAAGGCCGGCAAATTGGTCGAGGTGTTTGTGGTCAACAAGGCCAAGAATTACGGCGACACGCTGACCAAGGCCGACGTGCAACTGATCTACTGGCCGGAAAATGCCTTGCCAGAGAATATCTTCCGGGATCCCAAGCTGCTGTTCCCCGATGACGGCAAAACCCCGCGCTACATCGTCCGCCCGATGGAGAAATTCGAGCCCGTGCTGGCTGTCAAAGTCACCGAACCGGGCCAGATGGCTGGCCTGACCGGGCAACTGGCCAAGGGTCAGCGCGCGTTTGCCATCAAGGTTGACGTGGCCTCGGGCGTATCGGGCTTTGTGCAGCCCGGCGACCGCGTCGATGTCTACTGGACCGGCTCGGTTGACAATACCAGCGGCGACATGACCCGGCTGATCGAAAGCGGCGTCAAGATCATCGCGGTGGACCAGACCGCCGATGGTGGCACTGGCGCTGCCGTGGTGGCCCGCACCGTGACTGTCTCTGCCTCGCCCGAACAGGTGGCGCGGCTGGCACAGGCGGCGGCGACCGGCAAGCTGGCGCTGTCGCTGGTCGGCACGACCGATGCCTCGGTGGCCGACGCCAATGGCAAGATCGAGGTCGACGGCAATGCCTTGCTGGGCATCACCGAAACTCAGGTCGCAGCCGCACCGGAAGCCCCGAAGGTTTGCTCCGTCAAAACCCGCAAGGGTGCCGATGTGGTCGACACCCCGATCCCCTGCACCAACTGAGCCGACGTTCTGCTGGTGACACAACTGCGGGCGGCCCCCCAATATATGGTGGGGCCGCCCTCTTCTAACGCAAGGGGCAGCGGGCTGTTGCAGGTTACCCACATAAGGAACCGCCTTTAACCTTTTGATTCTTGCTTAAAATCGCCGGATACGGCATTTTAGGCTGTGAAACGGGCGCCAAAGACCCGCCATTTGGGCATATTGAGAGGGCAGGCAAGATGAAACTGCGGAGCCTATGGACGGCGGGGGCACTTGGTTTGGCCCTTGCGACCACGTCCCTGACGCCGGTTGCGGCACAAACCCTGACCATTATGAAGGGCACCGCCACCGCGCCCCTTGAAGTGCCGATGAACCGCGCCGTGGTGGTTGAAAGCGACACGGCCTTCGCGGAATTGTCCGTGGCAAACCCCGGCATCGCCGATATCTCGACCCTGTCGGACAAGACGATCTATGTTCTGGGCAAGACGCCGGGCCGCACGACGATGACCTTGCTGACCCAGGACGGCAAGCTGATTTCCAACGTCGAAGTTTACGTGACCCCCGATATCGAGGAATTCAAGCAGCGCCTGCAACAGATTCTGCCCGGCGAACGGATCGAGGTGCGCACCGCCAATGATGGCATCGTGCTGTCGGGCACCGTGTCTTCCACCGGCAAGCTGGACCGCGCCCTGGATCTGGCGGCGCGCTATGCACCGGACCGGGTGTCGAACCTGATGATGGTGTCGGGCGTCCAGCAGGTCATGCTGAAGGTCCGCTTCGCCGAAATGCAGCGATCGGTGTCCAAAAGCCTTGCCGCCTCGCTTGGCGTGTCGGGCGGTAGCAGCATCGGCATCAATGGCGGCACCGGCCAACTGGCCAATGGCAACAATCTTGCGAACTTCCTGGGCGGCACGCCGATCACCTCCACCAACGAGGCGGCGGGGCGCATCGGCCTTGGCTTCACCGCCGGTTCACTGGAATTCGGCGTGATGCTGGAGGCGCTTGAATCCAAAGGCGTTGTCCGCACTCTGGCCGAACCGAACCTGACCGCCTTGTCCGGACAAGAGGCCAAGTTTCTGGCCGGTGGCGAATATCCGATCCCGGTGGCGTCCAGCAACGGCACGATTTCGGTTGAATACAAGCCCTTCGGCGTTGAACTCAACTTCACCCCGACCGTGGTGGACGACGACACGATCAACTTGGTGATCAACGCCGCCGTGTCATCCATCGACACCACGACCACGCTGCAAACCGGCGGCTTTTCGGTCAACGCCTTCAAGCGCCGGGAAACCTCGACCACCGTTGAAATGAAAGACGGCGAAAGTTTCGCCATCGCCGGCCTCCTGCAAGACGACTTCCGCGATCTGAACGGTCAGGTGCCGTGGCTGGGTGACATTCCGATCCTGGGTGCCCTGTTCCGCAGTGCCGATTACCAGCGTTCGCAATCCGAACTGGTGATCATCGTGACGCCGCATCTGGTCACGCCGACCCGGGGCGAGGCGTTTGCGCTGCCGACCGACCGGATTCGCATCCCGACCGAGAAAGAGCTGTTCCTGTTCGGCAAAACCGCCGGAAGCCAACGCGGTGCTGCGGGCGAAGTGGCCCGGCAGGACTTCAGCGGCTCCTACGGCTATACGATGGAGTGATGGGCATGAAATTCTCCCTGCGCACCGCGCTTGTCCTTGGCTCCCTCGCAATCCTGCCCCTGGCCGGATGCACCCAGACCGCCTTCCTGAACGAGGCCGGGGCAGAGGTTGACGAGGGTAGCTTCGGCAACCCGACCAGGCTGAACAGCATGGCCATGATGAACGAGGGCGATGCGACGATGGCCGTCGGTCGTCGCTTCGACAGCGAAGTGCCGACCACGATCACCTTCGCCTTCAACCGCTCCGAACTCAGCCCCGCCACCATTTCGGTGCTGAAGCGTCAGGCTGACTGGATTCGGCAGTTCCCCGAAGTGCGCTTCAAAGTCTTTGGCCACACCGATCTGGTGGGGTCGAACGCCTACAACTACGCGCTTGGCCTGCGCCGGGCCAAAACCGTGGTGGCTTATCTGGCCAGCCAGGGCATCAACCCGTCCCGGCTCGAGGCGCTGGTGTCTTACGGCGAGACCCGCCCGATCATCCACACCCAGTCGCCCGAAGAACAAAACCGCCGCACCGTGACGGAAGTGTCGGGCTTCGCGCAGGGCTATGCGGGCTTGCTGAACGGCAAATACGCGGCGGTGATCTTCCGCGAATATGTCGACAGCGCGACCCGGGTTCACCCCAAGAACACCAAGATCACAACCCAGGTCGACCCGACCAAGCCTTGATGCGGCGCTCGATTGTCGCCATTACCACCGTTTTCGATCCCGAGGCCCGCGAAAGCGGGCCTCGGCGTTTCCAAGATTCGGCATCAATTCACTAAAAACCAAAGATTGACGATTTTTTAGCCCCAATCTCGCCTACTTCTGACAGCACCTTCTCTGCGATGGGAACAGTCTCCTGGCCACCAGGCCATGCGCTGATCCGGGGCAGGTGTCTGTGAAAGCCAGAGAACTGGTACAGATGCCGCTCTTTGGGGCGACTTTGGAAGGAATGGGCAATGACGAGCGTAGCAAACCTTCAGCCGGAACTGGCACCGATTCTGGCCTGCACGATTTCGCGGGACGTGCAGAATTTTGAACTGCTGATCGACGACATGGAACTGGAGCTGGGCGAAAGCTGGGGCGACCTGTCGTTTGGCGACGCTGCGGTGTTTCTGGAACAACCCGATGCGCGCAGTCTGGAATTCGTGGCCATCGCGGTCAATGCCGAGGATGAGGCCGATCTTTCCCGCATCACCGAGATTTTGAAACAGGCCAAAAGCCACGGCATCAAGGTCGTGCTGATCGCCGATCAGGTCAGCCCGATCGCCCTGCACCAGCTCTTGCGGCTTGGCGCCGATGATTTCGTGCCCTACCCGCTGCCTGACGGGGCGCTGCACGAAACCATCGAACGCATTCGCAAACCCGCCGCCGCCGCCCAGATCCATGCCGTGCCCGCCGCCGCGCATGATCCCGAGGCCGAGGCGACCATGCCGCATCCCGGCTTCAAGGCCAAAGGCGACCGCGACGCCGTCGTGCTGCCGGTGCACGGGCTGGCCGGTGGCTCGGGCGCTTCGACCTTCGCCACCAACCTGGCCTGGGAACTGGCAACCGTCAGCAAGGAACCGCCGCGGGTCTGCCTGATCGACTTCGATTTCCAGTTCGGCTCTGCCGCGACCTATCTTGACCTGCCCCGCAAGGAAGCGGTGTTCGAGCTTTTGTCCGACACGGGGGCCAGCGACAGCGACACCCTGTTGCAGTCGATGCTGACCTTCAACGACAAGCTGCACGTGCTGACCGCGCCTGCCGACATGCTGCCCCTGGACATTGTCGATGCCGAGGCGATTGGCCGCATCGTTGACATGGCCCGCGCCAATTTCGACTTTGTCGTGATCGACATGCCGAAAACCATCGTGTCCTGGACCGAAACCGTCCTGTCCCGCGCCCATGTTTACTTCGCGCTGATGGAACTTGACCTGCGCTCTGCGCAGAACGTTCTGCGGCTGGTGCGGGCACTCAAGGCCGAAAGCCTGCCGCATGAAAAACTGCGCTATGTGCTGAACCGTGCGCCGCGTTTCACCGATCTGTCGGCCAAAAGCCGGGTCAAGCGCATGGCCGAAAGCCTGGATATCGCGATCGAGGTGCAACTGCCCGATGGCGGCCCGCAAGTGACGCAAGCCAATGACCACGGCCTGCCGCTGGCGGAATCCGCCGCCAAGAACCCCTTGCGCAAGGAAATCCAGAAACTCGCCAAGTCATTGTTTGAATTGAATAAAGCCGTAGAATCCGCCAAGAATTGAACCACCCACAGGGGCAAAAGATGTTTTCGCGTTTCAAAAAAGAGCCGATTGCTCATAAACCGGCCACCGCGCCGGTCGGGTCAGGTGCGCCTGCCGCCCGGGCGGCGGCGCCTGCGGCTGCCAAACCGGTTGCTGCCGCCAAAACCGCCGTCGCCGTCGCCCCGCAACGCAATCCCGCCGAAGTCGCCGCCCTGGACAAAGAGCGCAAGCGCAAGGAACGGATGAGCGAACTGAAGGTCGAACTGCACAAGCGGCTTTTGGAAAACCTGAACCTTGCCGCGTTGGAGTCCGCCTCCGAAGTCAACCTCAAATCCGAAATTGCCGCCATCACCGCCGAGGCGCTGGAAGAGATGTCGGTGGTCCTGAACAAGGAAGACCGCACCATCCTCAACCAGGATCTGTTTGACGAGGTGATGGGCCTTGGCCCGCTGGAACCCTTGCTCAAGGATGAAACCGTCAACGATATCCTCGTCAACGGCCCCAAGCGCATCTTCATCGAACGCAACGGCAAGCTGACGCTGACCGACATCACCTTCAAGGACGAACGCCACCTCTTGCGGATCATCGACAAGATCGTGTCCGCCGTCGGCCGCCGGGTCGACGAATCCAACCCCTATTGCGACGCCCGCCTGGCCGATGGCTCGCGCTTCAACTGCATGGTGCCGCCGGTTGCGGTGGATGGCTCGCTGGTCTCGATCCGCAAATTCAAGAAGGACAAGCTGGCGATTCCCGATCTGGTCAAGTTCGGGGCCTTCACCGAAGAAATGGCCGCCTATCTGCAAGCCGCCGTATCGTGCCGGCTGAACATCATCGTCTCGGGCGGCACCGGTTCGGGCAAGACCACCACGCTGAATGCCCTTTCGTCCTTCATCGACAATTCCGAACGGGTGCTGACCATCGAAGACACCGCCGAACTGCAATTGCAACAGGTCCATGTCGGCCGGATGGAAAGCCGCCCCGCCAACGTCGAAGGCAAGGGCGCCGTGACCCAGCGCGACTGCCTGCGCAACGCCCTGCGGATGCGGCCCGACCGGATCATCGTCGGCGAAACCCGCGGTGAGGAAGTCATCGACATGTTGCAGGCCATGAACACCGGCCACGACGGCTCGATGACCACGATCCACGCCAACTCGGCCCGCGACGGCATCTCGCGTCTGGAAAACATGGTGGCGATGGCCGGGATCGAAATGCCGCTGAAAGCCGTCCGCTCCCAGATCGCCGCCGCCGTCAACGTCATCGTGCAGGCCGCGCGCCTGCAAGACGGCTCGCGCCGCATGGTGTCGATCACCGAGATCACCGGGATGGAGGGCGATGTCATCTCGATGCAGGAAATCTTCCGCTACGAACGGCTCGGGTTGGCCCCCGATGGCAAGATCATGGGCCGTTTCAACGCCACCGGCGTGCGCTCGCACTATTCCGAACGGTTCCGGCAATGGGGTTACGACCTGCCAGCCTCGATCTACGAACCCATTGTGTAAGGTGCGATCATGCAATTGAGTGCTGCCCCGATCATCTATATCGTCATCTTCGTCGCCGTTCTGATGCTGGTCGAGGGGCTGTATCTGACCGTTTTCGGCAAGTCGATCAGCCTGAACAGCCGGATGAGCCGCCGTCTGGCCCTGCTGGAGAAAAACCACGACCGCGAAAAAGTGCTGGAACAACTCCGCAAGGAGATGAGCCAGCACATGAACTCCCGCGGCATTCCGCTGTATTCGATCCTCGCCACCAAGGCGCAAAAGGCCAATATCGCCTTCACGCCCAAGCAGTTGCTGGGGATCATGGCGGGTCTTGCGGTGTTTTCCTACCTCGGCCTGACCATTGGAACCTCTGCCGCCCCCCCGGTCCGCATTGTCGTCGCCGTCTTCATGGGCATCGGCGGTGTCTATGTCTGGGTGAACAACAAGGCCAAAAAGCGCATGTCGCTCTTGGAAGAACAGCTTCCCGACGCCGTGGAACTGATGGTCCGTTCGTTGCGCGTCGGCCATCCGTTTTCCTCTGCCATCGCCAACGTCGCCAAGGAAATCGCCGACCCTCTCGGCACCGAATTCGGCATCATCGCCGACGAGTCTTCCTATGGCCGCGATGTCGCCGAAAGCCTCAAGGAATTCGCCGAACGGATGGACAGCCAGGATCTGCGTTTTCTCGCCGTCGCCGTGACGATCCAGCAGCAATCGGGCGGCAACCTGGCCGAGATTCTGGAAGGTCTGTCCAAGGTGATCCGGGCGCGCTTCAAACTGTTCCGCCGGGTGCGCGCCATCACCGCCGAGGCGAAATGGTCCGGCATGTTCCTGTCGGCCTTCCCGATCGGGGCGCTGATCATGATCAACGTCATCCGGCCCAACTACTACGACGAGGTGAAGGAAACTCCGATTTTCATCCCGGCCTGTCTGGTTGTCGCAGCTTTTCTCGTGGTCAACGTGATCTTCATGAAGATCATGGTCAACATCAAGGTCTGAACCAACATGCAATTCCTGACAGATCTGAACGCGACCCTTGTGGGCAAGTTGGGCCCGCTTGGCCCCCTGCTGGCTGTCGGGCTGCTTGGGCTGGCGCTGATCGTGGCGACCTTGCCCACCATGCTGAAACGCAAGGTCAATCCGTTCGACAAGCTCAAGGTGATGCGGGGCGCGTCATCCGCGCCCAAAGTGCCGGGTCAGGCCCTGCGCCGTGGTGACAAGGTCGACAAGCTGGAAAAATTCTCGGCCTTCCTCGAACCGCAGGACGCCGAAACCATGACCGCCTCGCGGCTCAAGATGCTGCGCGCCGGCTATACCGCCAAAAACGCGGTGCGGATGTTCCACTTTGCCCAGTTCACACTTGGCATCGGCTTTCTGGTCGTGGGCGTGATCTACACGATCCTTGTGTCGCGCAATCAGGAACTGTCGACCCAGTTCAAGCTCCTCGCCACCGTCATTCCGGGTGCTGCCGGCTACTACCTGCCACAATACTGGGTCACCCGCCGCGTGGAAGAGCGTAAAAAGCAAATCGTCTCGGGTTTCCCCGATGCGCTGGACATGATGCTGGTCTGCGTCGAGGCGGGCCAGTCGCTGGACCAGTCAATCAACCGCGTCGCCCGCGAAAGCCGCGCGGGCTATCCGGCGCTGGCCGACGAATTCGAAATCGTCAGCCACGAGGTCAAGGCCGGCAAGGAACGGGTGGTGGTGCTGCGCGACATGTCCGAACGGGTCGGCATCCCCGATGTATCCTCTTTCGTGACCACGCTGGTGCAA
>JAYUGA010000200.1:0-4526 GCA_043738565.1 Rhodobacterales bacterium | reverse complement strand
TCTCCTGGGGGATCGACGCAGGCCGGGTGGCGCGGGCGCACAGTGCCGGGGCCAAAGTCGGCATTCAGGTGGGCAGCGTGGCCGGGGCGCGCCGGGCGCGCGAGGCGGGTGCGGATTTCCTGATCGCCCAAAGTGTCGAGGCGGGCGGTCATGTGCAAAGCACGACGCGGCGAAGCATTCTGTTGCCGGGCGTTCTGGCAGAGGCGGGCGATGTGCCGGTGATCGCCGCAGGCGGTATCGCCACCGGGGCCACCATCGCGCAGGCCATCGCCGCCGGGGCGGCCGGGGCGATGCTGGGCACGCGCTTTGTCGCGACTGTCGAGGCCGGCGCGCATGACGCCTACAAATCCGCACTGGTCGCGGCATCGGGCGGCGATACGGTATTCACCAACTGCTTCGACCTCGGCTGGCCCTACGCCATGCACCGGGTTCTGCGCAACGATACCCTGACGGATTGGGAGGCTGCGGGCTGCCCGCAATCCCCCAACCGCCCCGGCGAAGGCGACATCGTCTTTCGCCAGGGCGATCAGGCTTTCCCGCGCTACTGCGACACCTCCCCGATGCCGGGTGCCGCGGGCGAACTCCAGTCGGCCTGCCTGTATGCCGGCATGGGTGTGGGCGACATCAGATCGGTGGAACCCGCCGCCGATCTGGTGGCGCGGCTCGACGCCGAACTTCGCGCGGCACTTGCGGTGGACCTCGTTACAAAAGGCGGACCGAAATGAACTTCCTCAACGGCCTTCTCCGCCTGCGCCGTGGTCCGTGGGAAATGCTGGCGACCATGCTGATCGCCCTTGGCGTGTTCATGCTGATGCAGCCTTTCGCCCTTTGGGCCTTCACCTGGTCCTTCGTCGTCACGCTGCTGGGCACGGTCATGTTCATCATCACCTCGCATTTCCCGGAGTGAGCCCTTGGCCGAAGTAGTCATCCGCAACCTGCGCAAGGAATTCGGGGCGTTCACCGCGGTCAAGGAATCCTCCTTCACCATCGGCGACGGCGAGTTTTTCATGCTGCTCGGCCCCTCCGGCTGCGGCAAGACCACCACCTTGCGGATGATCGCCGGGCTGGAACTGCCCACCTCAGGCGAGGTTCTGATCGACGGCGAAGATGTCAGCCAGAAACCCGCCAGCCAACGCGACATCGCGATGGTGTTCCAGATGTTCGCCCTCTATCCCCATCTGAACGTTCGGAAAAACATCGCCTACCCCTTGGTCAGTCAGGGCATGCCCAAGGCGCAGATCACCGCCAAGATCGCCGAAGTCGCCCGAATCCTTGGCATCGAGAGCATCCTCGACAAGCCGGTCGGCGGCCTGTCGGGCGGTGACCGTCAGCGTGTCGCCCTCGGCCGCGCCATCGTCCGCAACCCCAAATGCTTCCTGATGGACGAACCTTTGGGCGCGCTCGACGCCGAATTCCGCGAACACATGGCCGAGGAACTGCGCGCCCTGCATGACCGGATGAAGGCCACCACCGTCTATGTCACCCATGACCAGCTCGAAGCCATGCAGATGGGCGACAAGATCGTCGTGATGAACCACGGCGTTGTCGAACAATTCGGCACCCCGCGCGAGATTTACGACCACCCCGCCACCCTGTTCGTCGCCGATTTCATTGGTTCCCCTTCGATGAATTTCCTGCGTTTCGAAGGCGGCTTCCGCCCGGGTGACAGCGCCGTCACGCTGTCCGGCACCCAGATCGCCATCCCGCAAATCCAGGAAGACGCTGCCGGTCGCGCCCTCGTCCTCGGAGTCCGCCCCGAACATGTCACCTTCGATGACGCCGCCGCCTATCGCGGCAGGATCGAAACCACCGAATATCTCGGCACCACCCAGATCGTCACCATCACCAGCGCCAATGGCACGATCAAGGCCCGCATCCCCTCGGGCCAACCCGCCCGCATGGGCGAGACCGTGGGCCTGACCTTCACCACCCCCAGACTATCCTTGTTCGACGCCGGTTCCGGTCGCGCCTTCCGCACCGCCGCCAATGCGGGGGTCCATCATGGCTGAAGTCATCCTGTCCGCCGTCTCAAAATCCTTCGGCCAAACCCAGGCCCTGACCGAGGTCTCCATGACCATCCCCGACGGTGCTTTCGTCGTCCTCCTTGGCCCGACCGGCGCCGGCAAGACCACCACCCTGCGCCTGATCGCCGGCCTCGATCACCCCGACCAGGGCGATATGAGCATCGGCGGTTCATCGGTCCTGCAAGACACCCCGGCGCAGCGCGACATCGCCATGGTGTTCCAGCAATACTCACTCTACCCGCACCTCACCGTCCGCGACAACCTCGCCTTCCCGCTGCGTTCCCCGGTCCTGAACCGCCCCGCGCCCGAGATCGCCAAACGTGTCGCCGAAGTCGCTGAAGTCCTGCGGATCAGCCACAAACTCGACAACAGGGCCACCCAACTGTCCGGCGGCGAAATGCAGCGCGTCTCGATCGGCCGCGCTTTGGTCCGGTCTCCGCGCATCTATCTGATGGATGAACCCCTAGGCTCCCTCGATGCCAAACTCCGCGCCGACCTGCGGATCGAGCTGAAACGCATCCACGCCGACCTTGGCGCGACCTTCCTCTATGTGACGCACGACCAGATCGAGGCGATGACGATGGCCACCCATGTCGGCGTTCTTGACCACGGCCGCATGGTCCAATTCGGCACCCCGCGCGAGATCTATGAGAACCCGATCTCGACCTATGTCGCCAGCCGCCTCGGCCAGCCCCGCATCAACTTGCTGCCCGCCGACGCCTTCGGACTCGCGCCGGAAAACGCCGCCCAGATCGGCCTGCGCCCCGAGCACATCCGCTTGGGTGAAGGCCAACCTGCCACCATCCGCCGCGTCGAACACCTGGGCGACCAGACCCGCCTGCACCTGACCCTCGGCCCCAATAAGATCATCACCCTAGCCGATCCCGAAACCCGCCTGGCCCCCGGCGATACCATCGCCATCCGCCCGCAATCCGCCCTCTGGTTCGACGCCAGCGGCAACCGCATTTGAGGATGCTTTGATGAAGCAATTCATGAACAGCAAGGAAACCCTGATCACCGAAGCGGTGGACGGGCTGGTGCGCTGCTCGGGCGGCAGCCTGGCGCGGCTCGATGGCTTTCCCCATATCAAGGTTGTGGTCCGCACCGACTGGGACAAATCCAGGGTCGCCCTCGTCTCCGGCGGCGGCTCCGGCCACGAGCCCAGCCACGCGGGCTTTGTCGGACAAGGCATGCTGACCGCCGCCGTCTGCGGCGACGTCTTCGCCTCGCCCTCGGTGGACGCCGTGCTGGCGGGCATCCTGTCGGTCACCGGCAAAGAAGGCTGCCTGCTGATCGTGAAAAACTACACCGGCGATCGCCTGAACTTCGGCCTCGCCGCCGAACGGGCCCGCGCCTTTGGCCTCAAAGTGTCGATGGTCATTGTCGACGACGACATCGCCTTGCCCGACCTGCCGCAAGCCCGCGGCGTCGCTGGAACCCTTTTCGTCCACAAGATCGCCGGAGCCTTGGCCGAATCCGGAGCCGACCTCGACCGGGTCACCGCCGCAGCACAAGCCGTGATCAAGGGGGCAATCTCCATCGGCATGTCGCTGGACACCTGCACCGTCCCCGGCTCGCCCAAAGAGTTGCGCATTGGCGCGGGCAAGGCCGAACTGGGCCTGGGCATCCATGGCGAAGCCGGGGTCAGCCAGGTCGATTTCACCGACGCGCGCACGGCCATGACCATGGTCACTGAACGCCTCGGCCCCCATATGGCCAAATCCGACCACGTAGCCCTGCTGAACAATCTCGGCAGCACCACGCCCTTGGAAATGAGCGTGCTCGCCGAAGCCCTCGCCCAATCCGCCGTCGGCCCGCGCATCAAATGGATCATCGGCCCCGCTGCCATGATGACCTCGCTCGACATGCACGGCTTTTCGGTTTCCCTCCTGCCCGTGACCCCCGATCAGGTCGAAGCCTTGGCCGCCCCCGTTGCCCTCCACGCCTGGCCCGGCCTCGCCGCGCTGAATGGCATCGCCATCCGCCCGCTGCCTGACGGCCTGTCCCCGATCCAGCCCGAACCCTCCGCCCATCCGGCCAGACGCGCCCTGCTGCTGCGCTGCCTGAACGCGCTGGTCGTCTGCGAGACCGACCTCAACGCGCTGGATGCCAAATCCGGCGACGGCGACACCGGCACCACCCTCGCCACTGCGGCAAGGGCCCTGATCAACGCGCTGGACCGCCTGCCCCTGGCCGATCCGACTCAACTCTACCGCGCCATCGGCATCGAACTCAGCCAGACGATGGGCGGCTCCTCCGGCGTTCTGCTCGCCATCTTCTTCGCCGCCGCCGGGGACGCCTCGGCGGGGGGGAAAAGCTGGATCGGCGCGCTCTCGGCCGGGCTGGAGCGGGTGATGCAGGTCGGCGGCGCCAACCCCGGCGACCGCACCATGATCGACGCCTTGGCCCCCGCCCTCGCCGCCCTTCCGGGCGGCCTCTCGGCTGCTACTACCGCTGCCCGCGCCGGGGCCAACAGCACCGCCCAAATGACCCGCGCCAAGG
>JAYUGA010000199.1:0-4539 GCA_043738565.1 Rhodobacterales bacterium | reverse complement strand
CGGGATCGTGACGGTGGAGCTTGGTTCTGGGGTTGTCGTTCGGGTTCCGGGCGATGTGACGGTGGATCGCGCGGCGGCTCTGGTGCATGCCTTGCAGGACAAGCGATGATTGTTGCGGGTCATCGGCTGCCGATCCTGATCGCGACGCGGCCCGTCGACTTTCGCTGCGGCCATCAGGCTTTGGCACTGATGGTGCAGACCGAGTTGAAGCTTGATCCGCACTCTGGGATCACGGTGGTCTTCCGGTCCAAGCGTGGCGACAGATTGAAGATCCTCGTTTGGGACGGCACCGGCATGGTGCTGATCTACAAGGTGTTGGAACAGGGCGGCTTTGCCTGGCCGAAGGTTCAGGATGGGACGATGCGGCTGTCGCGGGCGCAGTTTGAGGCCCTGTTTGAAGGGCTGGACTGGCGGCGTGTGGTGGCGCAACGGGTGCCGCCGCCAACTGCGGCGGGATGACTCACCTGGTTGATTTTTGCGTTGTTTTATTGGGCTTTCGGCTTCGGATCAGCTATGAAGCCGCATGCCGCAACCCTTCGATCTCAGCCAGTTTCCGGACCTTCCCCCTGAGGTGGTGAATGCCTTTGCCGCGCAGCAATTGGCGCTGGAAGCTGCCCGGTTCGAGGTATCGGTCGAGCGTGGGGCACGCCAGCATGAACAGGCGGTCGTGGCCGAGAAAGAGGCCTTCATCACCGAGTTGAAGGAGCTGATCAAGAAGCTGGAAGGTCAGGTCGGCCAATATCGGCACGCCAAGTTCGGGCCGAAGTCCGAGAAATTGGACCCGGCGCAACTGGAACTGGCGCTGGAGGATCTTGAGACGGCCAGTGCCGAAACGCAGGCGCAGATCGCCGCGGTCGAGGACAGGATCGCTGCCCGTGCGATCGATCCTGACATGGCCGCCCCGCGTGCACCGCGCAAGGCGCGGGCTCTGCCCGAGCACCTGCCACGCGCCCTGCGCATCATTGAGCCCGACAGCATCGCCTGTCCCTGCGGCTGCGGCGACATGGTCCGGATCGGCGAAGACCGGACGGAACGCCGCGACTTCATCCCGGCAAGTTACCAGGTCATCGTCACGGTCCGCCCGAAATATGCCTGTCCCAAGGGGCGCATCGGGGTGGTGCAGGCCAAGGCCCCGGCGCATCTTCTGGAAGGCAGCTGGCCGACCGGGGCGCTCCTAGCCCAGATCGCCATGGCCAAACATTCCGGGCACATGGCGCTGAACCGGCAAGCTGTGGCCATGGCAAGGCTCGGGGTGCCGACCCTGCGGTCGGTGCTGGCCGACTGGATGGGCCGCACGGGTGCCTTGATCGCACCGGTTGTGGATCGCATGGCTTACGCTGCTGAAGACCGGCAGTTCGCGGCTCTATGTCGACGAGACCACGGCTCCGGTGCTTGATCCGGGGCGGGGCCGGACGAAAACCGGCTATCTCCGGGCCGTGGCTCACGCGATGACCGGGGCTGGAATGGCCCCGCTGCACCGGCCGTCGTGTTCCACTGCCATCCCGGCCGAAAGGGCGAATATGCCGACGAAATCCTGATGGGCTTCGATGGCACCACCCAGGGTGAGGTGGGTCGGCAAACAGTCCGGGGGACTGTTTGTCCGACGAACGCCGATGGCGGCTGCCTCCATCTGGCCAAGCCGGACCGCAAGGGCGGCAAGCCCTTGAAGCGGGCCTTCTGTTGAGCACATGGACGCCGAAAGCTGATCGCCGCCAAACCGAGGAAGTGGTCGCCCATCGTGGACGAGGCGCTGTTGCGCATCGCGGCACTCTACAAGGTCGAGGATACCATCCGCGGCTCCGACCCCGATCAGCGTTGCGCCGTTCGCCAAAATCTGTTCCGCCCGCTGGCCGACACGTTCTGCGCATGGCTTGCCGCGCAGGCAGCCCGCATCTCGCGCAAATCCGATCTGGGCTGCGCCATGGCCTCTATGCTGAAACGCCAGAACGGCTTCCGGTTTCCTGGGCTTGCGCGGCGCCACGGTCCCCTTCAATCCTCGAAGATGGAAAAGTCGACATGGACTCGAACCTGGTCGAGAACGCGATCCGCAGCCCGGCCATCAACCGCCGCAACGCTCTCTTCGCAGGTCACGACGAAGGTGGGCGCAACCGGGTCCGCTTTGCCAGCCTCACAGGCACCTGCAAAATCAACAACGTCGAGCCCTGTGCCTGCCTGTGCGATCTCTGCACAAGGCTGGCCAACGCTCACCTCGAAAAGGACATCGATGCCGTGATGCCGTGGGCACATCTCCCGCCGATCAAAACCTCACAATGAGCACGTCAGGGATTCCCCAACGAGCTCACAAGCCCAGCTTCCCCTGCCACAACCGCTGACCGCAATCGAAAAATCAACGGGCCGCAGACGCCGCTTACGAATGTGACGAGGTAACGTCGAAATCAAACGTGTGTGTGATCTTATGTGCGGTCATGCTCGTTGGCGGCTGGACTTCCGCGTGCGCTTCTCGATGCCGTTCAAGTGCTCAAGCCCGGATCGAACGACAGCGTTGCCTCGACAACCCTCTTGCATGGGCCGACCAGAAAACGTCAGCTTCCCGCCCTACGCCCCACGGGGATTTTTGCTCGAAGTCTGCCCTTGCAAGAAATTCACGAGGACAGAAGGCGAAATGATAGCCCTTTGGGGCCGGGCTCGCCGGAGACAGGCGGGGTGGGTGGAATGGAGGAAACACCTATGCCCTCGGAGGCCCTTTCAATCTTCCTTGCTTGTCGTCCTGCTTGGAACAAGGGCCGGATCATCGGCCAAAAGTGTAGCGCGACAATCTGGATGGTGATCGTGTGTCGCTGCGGGTTTAGGATTGCGGCTTTGGGTGTCGGGCGCAAGGGGTGTTTTGGGTGTGATTGGCGCGGCGCGTCAGTCAGCTTGGGTTTTGAGTGTCGCGCGGGAGGCTGGCCGGCCTGGCCCTCGTTGGTGGCCGAGGGCTTCGCGTCTGCGGCAGCTTTCGACGTTGAGTTCGAGGATGGTGGAATGGTGCACCAGCCTGTCTGTGGCGGCCAGGGTCATCGCCGGGTCGGGGAAGATCGGGGTTCCATCGCCGAAGGGCTGATTTGCGGTGATGGCGATGGAGCGTCGTTCGTAGCGGGCGCTGATCAGTTCAAACAGGACGCTGGTTTCGGGCGGGTCCCTGGTGACGCAGGCGAGGTCATCCAGGATGAGCAGGTGGTATTTGTCGAGGCGGGTGATGGCGGCCTCGAGGGCGAGCGCGCGCCGTGCGACCTGCAGCTTCTGGACCAGATCGGTGGTGCGGGTGACGAGGACACGCCCGGTTTTCGGGGTGGGGCCATTCGCGATGAGGCCATTCTCGATGGGGCCATTCTCGGTCTGGCCATTCTCGGTCTGGCCGGGGCCGATGGCGGCGGCCAGATGGGTTTTGCCGCCGCCGGGCGGGTCGAACAGGATCAGGTTGGCGCCGGTCTCGAGCCAGCTGTCTCCGGCGACAAGCGCCATGACCGGGGCTTTGGAAAGTGCGGAGGATCAGCAAACAGTCCGGGAGACTGTTTGCCCGACGAACGGAACGGCCCCGAAGTCAAAGCTGGGAAGTTGAAGCCGGACAGGGTCTTGCCCGGCGGCAGGCGGGCTTCGGCGAGGTGGCGCTCGATCCGGTGAGCCATCGAAGGTGCCACCGGTTCAAGCCCGATGGCGAACGCCCGCGTTCAGCGAT
The DNA here is from genome assembly GCA_043738565.1 of Rhodobacterales bacterium. GTDB lineage: Bacteria > Pseudomonadota > Alphaproteobacteria > Rhodobacterales > Rhodobacteraceae > Stagnihabitans. Next base: position 863 of record JAYUGA010000199.1, on the reverse strand, counting down.
CGCGTGTTCGGCGCGGGCGGCAAGCAGGCGCGCGGCGGGCCAGCCTTCCTTGTCGGCCCGTTCGGTGAAGGCGGACCACAGGTGCTTGATGGCCCGATCTGTTGAAGACTGCCCGATCTGTTGAAGGCTGCAAGGCGCAGTTCATTGAGCAAAAGGTTCAGACGCGCCGCGTCGATGGGGTCAGCGGCGGTCATGCGGCTTCTTCCGCAGGCACTGCAGCCAGGAGGGCGGTGTCGTCGGCTCGAGCGGGCTGATCAGCACGGTGAGGTTGGGCAGGGTGGCGGGATCGGGCGCGAAGCGGGCGCGCATCACCGCCATATCCGGCAATGCGCCTGCCGCCAGAAGTCCGGCGATCAGCGTGGCGGGGTCTGCCTCGCATCCCCTGTCATGGGCCAAGGCAAGGATGTCGACGGTGAGCTTGCAGGCCGCCTTCGCGGGCAGGGCTGCCCTGGCGGCTTTGTAAAGCTGGCGGTAGGCCCGGAGATCGTTGAAATCGGCGCGAAAACAGCTGATCGCGGCAGACCAGACCGGGCAGTGCCCCCAATTGTGCGCCATCGGTTTGCGCCGCAGGGCATGGATCACATGACGGTAATCCACCACGTGGCAGCACCTGGCGTCACCCTGGCCCCGGCCGCGCGGCAGGGTCAGCAGATGGGTGGCCCCGAGGGTGAGGTCGAGGGTGAGGTCGAGGGTGAGGTCGAGGGTGAGGTCGCGCCTGCCCTCCTGCCGCCTGACGCGCCGACGGTGGCCGATCAGGCGGGCCGGTTCTGGTACGGCTGGCTGGTACGGCTGGACGGTGCAGAAGACCCGCCTGAGGATGAAGCCGCCCGAAGACGTCACGGTGACATGGGTCGCTTCGCCAC
>JAYUGA010000198.1:0-12274 GCA_043738565.1 Rhodobacterales bacterium | reverse complement strand
GGCGGAACGCTGCGTTAACGGGTTAGGATTTGGGGTTTTGGGGCGTCTTGCAGGTGTCTTCCTTGCGTCTTGCCGGCGTCTATACGGTTTCTTGCCGGTTGGGTGTTAAGGTTGGCGCGGATGGCGCGGTTTTTGGGTTGGTGATGGGCAATGTGATGACGTGGCAAGGACACTCGGCGCGGGTCGAGTATGATGACGAGGATGGGATTTTCTTTGGCCGTCTGGCGGGGATAAGGGATGGGGCGAGTTTCCATGCCGACACCGTGGACGGGCGGCGGGCGGCGTTCCACGCGGCGGTGGCGGATTATCTGGAGACCTGCGCCAGGATCGGGAAGGAACCGCAGCGGGCGTTCTCAGGCCAGATGATGTTCCGGGTCAACCCGGAGGTGCATCGGCGGGCGGTGATTGCGGCGGAACTTTCGGGGAAGAGTTTGAACCAGTGGCCGGAGGAAGTGCTGGGGAAGGCGGCGGGGTGAGGACCGGATTTTTGAATAACCATTTAATTAACGCTTGACCTATCGCCCCCCCCCATAATCGGGGTCCACTTAGATAAATGAACCTGCGGGGATGGAATGGTGAAATATCGTGATTACGGCGTGGCGAATATTGTTTTGACGATTCAGATGATTGCAGCTTGGATAATGGTTGTGATTGGACTGTTTGGAATATTCGGCAGCGGCGGTGGTGGCGATATGATGGGCCCATTTGCGGTTATTTTGATAGCCTTAAAACTTGCTGCTATCGGCTCGGTCTTTACCGGGCTTCTACTGGTTGCGTCGGTTCAAACGGCGCGGGCACATATCCACACTGCGGAAATGACGTGGGAGATGCTTGAAATGGCTCGGAAGGTAGAGGCCCGTGCTGGGTTGGGTACCCCGCCGCCCTCTTATGTTCAATCGTCGGCCGCCCCCCCGCTGAAAGACCTGCCCCGCCAAGGGGGCAGCGCGACTTCTGAGAAGATTGATTGGGCCTTTTTGAAGGAAGGGCCTATTTCGGTTTCCTCGGTTTGCGCCAGAAATGGCGCTGACCATGATTTGTTCGTATTTGCGGGCGGCAAAGTCAGGACACTCGTTGGTACGGCCGTCATGGAGTTTGCCAGTCGCGAGGGCGCTATCGAGTTCCTTAACCAAGCCTGACCTCAGCGAGGGGCGATGTTGCGGGATATTGATCGCCAATCGGCACGACGCAGAGTCAGGGCAAACCCCGACTACGGGCTATTTGCCGCTGCCTGCTGTCTCCCCTCCCTCACGCGTCGGGTAATAGGCACCCAAAATCGGCAGGAAGGTCGTCGCGAACACGACCATTGCGACGACGTTTGTGACCGGGCGTTGGCGGGGTCTTACCAGTTCTTCCAGCATCCGGATCGGCAGGGTGGCGGGCTGGCCGGTGGCGAAGGGGGGCACGATGACTTCGCCGGAGCTGGGCCAGCGGCGGGCGCGGCGGGTTGGGCAGGCGGGATCGGGGTCAGCCTTTGGCCATCTCTGCCACCAGGGCGGCGTGGTGACTGGCGATCAGGGCCTGGTAGGCGGCGAGTTTGGCGGCGGTGAAATGGTGCTCCTCGGCGAGCAGGTTGATGGTGCCGGGGACCACGCCATTTGCGACGAGCGGGACGTTGATGCAGGAGCCGAGGCCGAGGGCGGTGATCAGCGCGTTGTCGAAGAAATATTTGGCGAACTCGGGCGTGGTATTGGCGACGAAGGTGTTTTGGCCGGTGATGCAATGGGCGTACCAGCCATCGCGGGTCAGCGGTTTGGTGCCTGACACCGGGTATTCCTTGGGCATGGAGGAATAGGCGCGGCGGGCGAGGCCGGCGGGGATGTCCTGGGTGGTGATGGTGAACAGGCGGGTGCCGAGGGCGGAACATTCGGCGTGGAGGATGTCGTAGACGGAGCGCATGGCGGGCCTTTCAGGTTTGCGGCGCGGACCAGGCGGCCTGGGCAAGGATGCGCCAGCCTTCGGGTGGGGCGGGGACGGCGGGGGCGGTGCCTTGCCAGAACATCAGGAGGATGTGGTCGGGGTCCGTGGGGCTGGCCGCAGCGGCCACGGCTTGCCAGATCATGCCGAAGCCTTCTTGTAGCAGACCCTCGGCGTAGAAGGTGATTTCTTCGGCGTCGAGCAGTTCGCTGCGGTCGTCCTGCGCCTGCCAGCCGTCCGCAGCGGCCCAGATCACCGCGGCTTCGAGGTCGGGGAAGCGGGCGGCGAGTTGGGCGAGCGGGGCGAGGAAGCTGTCAATCGGGGTCTGGGTCTGGGGCATGGGCGGGCTTTCGGTTGGGCATGGGATGCCGCATGGGATGGGGCATGGCAAGGGTGCTTGAGGGTGTCCGGTTCCGGGCGGGAAACGGAAGTGTCTGAAATCAAGGGGTTGGATTTAAGAAATTCATCAGGCGGTAAGCTGGGCCAAGACTTCTTGCATGAGTCGCGATTTTTCTGCGAAGAATTGCGGCTGGGCATCTGTCTGAAAATCGCGGCGCGGCCCCAGCCCTATTCCTTTTGTGGTGGAATATCCCCATATCACGGCAAGACCCGGTGGGAGGTGATCCTTGGGCTTTGTTCTGTTGCTGGTTGTGGGGGCGGCTGCCGGGTTTCTGGCGACGCGGATGATGCGGCTGGACAGCGACATTCCGACCACGATTGCAATCGGGGTCGGCGGGGCGCTGATTGGCGGCGTGGTGATCCGGGTCTTGCTGGAGGTCACGGGCTGGCTGGCCGGGTTCATGGGTGCGGTGCTGGGGGCGCTGGTGCTGATCTGGCTGTGGCAGACCTATGTCAGGCGGCGCTGACTATCCCAGCCGCTTGATCGCGTCTTTCAGCTTGAAACCCTTGTCGCCAGCGCCCTGCCACAGCAACTGACCCTGCCAGGCGGCGAACAGCATCGCGGCGGCTTCGGCATCGCGCAGCCTGGCCGCCAGCGCCGCCTCGACCTTGTTGCGCCAGTGGGCGGCGCGGTCGCGCAAGGCGGCGTCGCGCTGGCTGGCGGCAAGGAGGGCGGCGGAGGTTTCGGGTCCGAGCGATTTCAGCAGGGCCTGCGGGCCTTTGTCGGCGGCATCGACCTCGGCCAAAGCGGTGTCGGCCAGCGCGTCGAGCCGGTCCCATTCGGCAAGCCAGGCGGCCTGCACCATGTCGGACAGCGCGCCGTAGCGTTGCACAAGCGACGGGGCGGCCAGGCCGGTGGCGCGGGCTATGGCCGAAAACGCTACCGATTTTTCGCCCCCGGCTGCGATCTGGCGCAGGATGGCGGCGAAGATTTCGGCATCGGGGATCAGGCGGGGGCGCGACATGGCGGGATTGTAAACGATTATTCAGGTTTGAAAAGGGCATTTGATCGAGTTCCCGAACAATCGCTCGTCAGCGGCGGATTACCGCAACAGGCCGGGGTCGGTGCCGAGGTCAAGGCCGGGGAATACCGCGTTTTCCAGCGCAGCCGCCGCGACCCCGAACATGCCGCGCAGCGCCCAGGCGGCGTAGGCGCGGACATCGCCGGTCGGCATCAGGTCACGTTCGGCCAGGAGGGCACTGTCGCCAAGACCGGGCCACCGGCCAAACACCCGGCCCCCGCGCAATGCACCACCGGCAGCGACCATCATGCCGCCGGTGCCGTGATCGGTGCCGCCGGTGCCGTTTTCGCGGGCAGTGCGGCCAAATTCGGTCATCGCCAGCACAAGGGTGGTGGACCAGTTGGCGGCAAGGCCCTGCTGCATCGCCAGCAGCACGTCGGACAGGGCGGCAAGTTGTGCGGTCATGATCTTGGTCTGATTCTTGTGGGTATCCCAGCCACCCAGCGAAAAGCTGGCGATCCGCGACGGGCCGCTCAGCCGTTCGGCGACATAGGTGCCCAACTGGCGGTAGGCCACGCCCTTGGGCGGCACCTGGCCGCCGGTCATGGTCTGGGCAAGGGCTTGCGCCTCGGCATAGGGTTCGGCGAACAGCGGATCGGCGGCGTTCACCGCATCCAGCAGGCTTTGACCTTGCGCGGACAGCGGGCTTTCGGTGACGGGAAACCAGTGCTGGGTGTCCTGGGCGCCGTCAAGGATCAGCAGGCGCTGCTGACCGACCGTGACGCCGGTTTCCGCAGTGGCGCCGGGGATCTTTGCGATGGCGCGGTTGAGCCAGCCGTCGCGGCCGGGGGTCATCTGGCCATTCGGACCGCCGGTGCCGTTTTCCAGCGCATCCTGGCCGATGAAATGGCTGCGGCCCTGGCGGTAGGGGGTGGCGACGGCCTGGGCGAAGCCAAGCTCTCCGGCCTGCCACAGCGGCAGCAGGGCGGCGGCGGCGGGGTGCAGGGCGAAAAAGCCGTCAAGGTCGGGCGAGCTGGCGGCATCGGCGGCAAGGCCGGGACGTAAGGCGCGGTAGGCCTTGTCACCGAACGGGCGGATAACATCGAGACCGTCCATCGCACCGCGCAGCACAATGACGACAAGGCGGTTGTCGCCCTTTGCGGCGGCGAAGGTCACGGGGGTCAACAGCGGGCTGGCGGCCAGGGAGCAGCCGACCAGGAAGGCGCGGCGCGAAATGGTAAAGTCTTGCGGCATCCGCCGCGGGGTGAAGTCTTGCGGCATCGCTATCTCCGGCTGAAATCGGGGGAGGCGAGCACGACGGCAAGACCCTCCCAGCGTTGTTCGGCACCGCCTGCGGCGCGGCGCAGCAAAGGCGTGCCATAGGGGCCGAGGGCGAAGTCGGTCAGCGCCACCGGGTCGGCGCGGTCGCCGGTGGCGCGGGCAAGGTCGATCGCCCAATCGACGCGGGCGGCGATCATCGGCGGGGTCATCCAGCCGGGGGAAACCTCGGGCCAGCCATCCGGGCGCAGGGGCTTGAACACCGGCTGGCCCATCCGGGCGAGGGCAAGTGGCACCTGCATCGAGCGTTTGTTGAAGCCAAGCATCTTTTCCTCCTGCCCGGTCAGGCCCATCAGGCGCAGCGAGGCGGCAGCGTATTCCTGGGGCGAGCGGAGTTTCCGGCGCTCCAGGCTATGGGCGGCAGGATGTTGCAACAGGGTGCGGTAGAGCGGGACCAGTTGGGTGTCATTGGCGGTATAGGCGGCGGCAAGTGCTGCGACCAGATCGGCGGGCGGATCGTCGGCGATGAAGTGGCGGGCGAGGTAGCGGGCGGTCGCAAGTGCGGTTTCGGGGCGGTGGGCGACGGTTTCGACGAGGCGGTTGATTTCCGCCAGCGGATCGCGGTCGCCGTAAGCGGCACCGAGGATGTGTTTCATACCCGGCTCCAGCCGACGTTCATCGACGCGGGGGCCTGTGGCGTCGTTGTTCATGCCGGCAAAGAGGGTGGCAAGCTGGGTCACGTCGTCCTGGCTGTAGCCGCTGCCCATCGAGTGCAGTTCGAGGAATTCGCGGGCGAGGTTTTCGTTCAGCCCGATGCCCTTGCGCAGGCCGAGAATGGAATGGGGGCCGGTGGAGCTGGTCTGGGTCAGGTAGGTCAGCATGCCGGGGTGCCAGAGCGTGGCCTTGAGCAGGTCGGCATAGCGGCCGGCGATGTGGGGGCGCACCGCCTCGTCGCGGAAGCTTTGCACGTAGCGGGCGATGCCGCCGCTGGCGTCGGAAAGGGTGATGCGGTTGGCCCACAGGTTCACAAGGCATTCGACAAAACCGGCCGCGGCGGTGGCGGGGCGGCCGACGAAGGTTTCGACATCGCCCTTTTCCAGCGCCTTGAGTTGGAAGGCGGCGGTGTCCTTGCCGGTCTTGCCCGCCAGTTTTTCCTGTTTGTAGATGTCGAACAAGGCATAGCGGGCGGCAATGCCGGGGCGGATCCACGGCGCGGCATCGGGGTCGGTGGCGGTCAGTTGGGCCAGAACGCGGTCGGGGTCGATGCCACCCGGCGCGGGGGTTGCCCCGGCGCGGGGGCCATAGCCGAAACGGATCTCTTCCAGCAGGCTTGCAGGCTCCACGGCGCGGTCCCTCTGGTTGTTCCGGTCAAGATGGGCCGGGTTGCGGCGAAATCAACTGGCAGCGGTGGCGCGGCTGGCGGCGCGGGCGGTTTTCTTCTCATCCGGCGACAGCCCCTTCAGCGACTTTTTGGCCCTGCGCGCCGCTTTGGCGGATTGCCTGGCTTCGGGCGAGGTGTCTTGGACCGCAGAACTCACTTTTTTGACATCGGCGTGCTTGATCAGCATCTGTTTGGCTATGGTGGACAGGCCAAGCTCCTTGATCAGCGGCCATTGGCGGTAGTGGATGGTGTAGATGTCGCGGTCGACGGGCAGCGGGTCGCCGCGGGTCTTGCCGCCGAGGATGAAATGCTGCGCGTCGGGCAAAAGGTTCCAGGCGAGGCCGGATTTCTGGATGGCGAGCGGCAGGCTCATCTGATCAAGATACGGGCGTTTGGCGGGGATTTCGGGGTTGGCGTCCAGGGTTTGCGCCACCTCCATCCAGATTTGCGGGAAGGATTTCCCCTCCGCCGTGCGATATTGTTCGGGAAAGCTGAACAGGCCGGAGGAGAAATACGGGATGCGGCCATTGCCCTTTTTCTGCTTCATCAGCTTGATGCGTTCAGCAGGCAAAGCCATGCCTGCCGCGTCATAGATCAGTTGCCAGACCGCCTGTTTGCCCCAGCCCATCGAGGCGGCGGGGGTGAGGGAGACGTGACCCGGCAGGATGATATTTTCGACCGCGTTGGGTTTCAGACACAGGATATCTGAGTCCATGAAGCAGGAAAACTCAGTGTCGCGCGGCTCCAGCGTGGCCAGCAGTTTGTTGCCGTGGGGGTAGACCGGATCGAAGCGGCCCTCGACCTGGAAGGGGCGCAGGTCGCAGCCCAGTTTGACCAGCGCGGCTTTGACATCGGACGACACGAGGTCGATCTTGGGCGCAGGGCAATAGCCGACCAGCGCCACGGTCTGCCCGAATTGTTCGCGCAACGAGGCCGCCAGATAGCAGGCCATCACCTGATATTCCGGCGGTTCGACGATAAAGAAGACGGTCAGTCCTGGCGCCATCCTAATCCTCAGCCAGTTCGGAATGGCGTTCGGCGGGGAGGAGCGCCCGGAACGCCGCGCCGCAGGACGGCGGGTTGGCCCGGGCCGTCACCCGCGGCCTCGGGCAGAGGGTCGGCGCGGCAATCCCGGCCATGACCATTGCCCCCCGCTTTTGTGCGGGATGGTGGACGCCACTGCGGTGCCGCTGGCGGGCCTGTGCATGATCTGCCTCTGTCGATGGTCCCCGTCGTTTGGCGCGGGTCCGTATGCTCTGGCCTGACTATGCCGGGTCGGCGCTGCCCTGTCACCCGCTTTGGCCGGGGAGCGGCAAATTTGTTGGGACTTTCGCAACAATCAACCGGTCTGCAACAGTTTTTCGGCAGGCGTGCGCGCGGTCTTGCGGCGGTTTGGCCGGGCGCAATAGGATGCGGGACACAGAGCGCGGGGCAAAGCGGTGGTGATGGATCGGCCAAAGGGTGCCGCGGTGCGGTGGGGGACGGTGCCGTTCGCGTTGCAGCGCCACCTCAGCCCGCATGGTCAGGTGACGGCGGTGTCGATGATGAAGGACGAGGGTCCGTTCGTGATCGAATGGGTCGCCCATCATCTGGCGGTCGGGTTTTCCGACCTTGTGGTATATACGAACGATTGTTCGGATGGCACCGACGACATGCTGATCCGGTTGGAGGAACTGGGCCTGTGCCACCACCGCCGCAATGCGATTCCCGGAGGGCTGCGGCCGCAGCCCTCGGCTTTGAACCATGCGCAGGACGAACCGGTGGTGATGCAGTCGGACTGGGTGATGGTGTTTGACGCGGATGAGTTTCTGTCAATCCGCTGTGGCGACGGGACGCTGGATAGCCTACTTGCGGCGACCAAGGAACAGGGGGCGAATGGCATCGTCGTGACCTGGCGGATCTTTGGCTCGGGCGGGGTGGTAGGTTGGTCGCGCAAGCCGGTGACAGAGCAGTATCTGCTGGCCGCGCCGATGGAGTGGAACAAGGGTTGGGGGGTCAAGACCCTGTTCAGCTTTGACGCCGAGTACTGGAAACTGGGCATCCACCGGCCCAAGATGAAGACCCGCCACCACAAGACGGATTTCCCGGATCAGGTGAAATGGCTGACCGGGTCGGGGGCGGTGATGGAGGAATATTTCAAGTTTCGCGGCTGGCGTTCGATCACCCGGACGGTGGGATATGGCTGGGTACAACTGAACCATTACGCCGTGAAATCGGTGGATAGCTATGCAATCCGCAAGCTGCGAGGCAATGTGAATTTGAAGAAGGACAAGTATAACTCCGACTATTGGAGCCTTCAGGATCGCAATGAAGTGCGGGATGACACCATGCTGCGCTACACGGCTAAGCGCAATAACATCATAGGCTTGCTGCTGAGCGATCCTCTGCTGGCGCGGCTGCATCTGGCGGCGGTGGAGCGGGCCGAGGCGCAGTTGGCGGAATTGCGGCAAACCGCGGCTTACGGCGAACTGGTCGCCGATCTGGCGCGGGCGTCGGCGGTGCCGATTGACCAGATCACCGCCAAGCCGCCGCAGGCGCGGGACAAGGCGAAGATCGCGGCGCTGATGAGCGAGGTAGAAAAGGCCCGCAATTCCAAGGCCAAGGCGGAACGCAAGGCGGAGGGTGGCAAGGCCCCGGCCCTGCCGGTGCCGATGGGGTCTTATGTGCCGGGTGTGCCCGATGTGAGCGCGGATTTCGCCGGCGAGTGGGTCGAAAATCATGGGCTGCTGTTGCCGCTGGACCTGCGGATATTCCCGGCCCCCGCACAGGTTCTGCTGCGGGCGGGCAAGTTTGAACGCGGGCTGGCGCGGCGGTTGTCGGCGGTGCTGCCCAAGGGGGCTGCGGTGCTGGAGTTCGGGTCAGCGGCGGGATTTCTGGGGCTGCATCTGGCCAAAGTTCGGCCCGACCTGCGGATCACGTTGCAAGAGGACAATCCGGCATTGCGAACGATCATGCAGCGGATCATGGTGAAAAACGAACGGGTGTTCGGTAACAGCCTGTTACTGTGGCCGACACCGCTTGGGGATGCAGCCGGCGCAGCGGTTCTGCGTCTTTGTGCCAGCCTCAAGCCCCGGGCGCTGCTGTTGTGCGACCCGCGCCTGTCGCCGGAGGTGCTGGTCGATCTGTTGCCGCGATTGACGCCGCTGCCGGAACAGATCGTGCTGTATGGCCGGTTGCTGGAAGGCTGGAACACCGGCCTTGGCCCGGTAGAGGAACTGCTGACCGACCTCGGCTATGAAGCCTCGCTGGTCTTTGACGCCACTATCGCAAGGGGATTTGCCTTGCCCGCTGGCTGATCGCTCGACACGCCCGCCACGCTGCGGCATTGTCGCTGAAAACGAAACAAAAACAGGTTCAACCGCATGTCCTCGCCCGTCCGCCGTCCCGTCGCCTCGCTTTGGATTGGTGACAAGTTGCAATACCTGAACCAGTTGTGCCTGCTGAGCCATGTGCGGCAGGGCCATCCGACGACGCTGTATTGCACCGACAAAGTGTCGAACGTGCCCGAAGGGGTGATCGTCAAACCGGCGGCGGAGATCATGAAAATCGACATGGAGATCGTGGCGCAAACCTCGGAAAGTTTCCTGTCCAACGTGTTTCGCTACAAGATGATTCAGGCGACGGGTGCGGTGTGGATCGACTGCGATGCGTTTTGCCACCAGCCGTTTCCCGATGAGATGCAGGCGATTTTTGCGGGCCACGGCATGCGCGGGGCGTTGAATTGCGGTGTGGTCTATATTCCGCCGAAGGGTGAGTTGATCCGGCAACTGCTGGATTACTATGAAAATCTGCCGGATGCTCCACCGTGGTTCAACAAGAACACCCGCAAGAAGCTGGACAAGCAGCCGACCGATCTGCCGCAGGCGGTGCGGATTTACAATGCCGAGCGGACCGCGTTCGGGCCGCAGGCGTTTACCTGGTTTGCCCAGCAGACCGGCGACTATGACAAGGCGCTTTCGCCCGACTATCTGTACCCGGTGCCGTTCCAGTTGAACGATGTGTTCTATGACCCCTACGGGCGGGTGGAGGGGCATTTCACCGACAACACGCTTTCGGTGCATCTGTACACCAATGGCACCAAACCCTGGTGGCGCAAGAACCCGCCGCTGTCGGGTTCTTATGCGGCGCGGATGTGCGAATTGGTCGGCGTTGATCCGGCCAGGGCGCTGGAGGAATGAGATGGATGCTTCGGGATTTGTCGCAATTCAGGCAGCGCACCGCTTAGGTGGTTTTGGCAGCTTTCGCCCAAGTCTTGCGGAAGCGGCACGCTGTTACGCGACTTTGGTGGGTTCTAAGGGCACCTTGGCGTGGAGCGAGGCCGAAAAGTTGCCTTACCCGGTGAATGGCTGGACCGGGCGCGCCGGCGCGCCGCACAAACTGGGTACGCGGGCGCCCGGGGTAAAGGAATTCAAGTTCCGGGATACGCTGCTGTCGCTGCTGGCAGCGGGTCTGGATTTCGACACAGTGATTGACATGGAGGACCGCCGCGTCCGGGCCTTGCATGGGCCGGGGCACGAGATTTGCCCAACTGTCTGTTTCAACCGGACCGCGTCCGCGCTGGGCCGTGTCCTGTGGCATATGCCCGGCGCGCTGCACAAGATCGGGGCACAGGAATTCCTTGGCCCTTTTCCCGACCCCGATGCCCTTCCCTTCGCGCAGAGAAGCCCAAAGTTGGTCTGGCGCGGCAATATTACTGGACGGGCGGGCAGCGGCGCGGCGCCAATTCTCGAAAGATTTCGGTTTCACCGCATTTTCAGCGAAGTCGAGAGGGGAAAATGCGACATGGCGTGGGCTGCGGCACGTCTGGGCGAATTTCCGCGCTACCGGTTTGTCAGGCGGCTGTCAGGGACTCCACTCGCTGATGTGGCGTTTGTTCATCAGCCGGAACTGCATCCGAGGTCAGAATCCCTGATGCGACCACTGCAAAAAGACCCGATGCGACAGCGGGAACAGGCTAGACACAAATACATTGCGGTGCTGCGCGGCGCCGATTTGGCCTCGTCCTTTTTCTGGACGATGAACAGTGGCTCGTTGGCGCTCGTGATGGACAGCCCGTGGGAAAGCTTTGCGTCGGTGCATTTCCACCCTTGGCAGCATTATGTGCCATTCCGTGAGGACTTGTCCGATCTGGAGGAGCGTCTGGCGTGGTGCGAAAGTCACCAAGCTGAATGTGCCGCCATGACGCAGGCCGCGCGGGAGGTCTGTCGCTGGCTGGAGCGGCAGGACCTGCGCGAAGAGGCGGACCGTGCCGTCGTTGACGGGCTGCGGCAGAGAGTGAGCTCAAGCACCGGCAAACTGCACTATGAGCTGTTTGGGGAAGAACTCCGGCGAAGTTCCAAGGCTGAAAGCCGACCTGACCGGCGTGCGGCGCGCAGGCAGGTTGGCGCGGACCAGGCGGCGCAGGATCCTGTTTGCCTACCGCAAACCGCTGATCGGAAGGCCCCGGCTGCCCGGGAGCGCGAGCCAATGGGCCGGAGGGCAGGATGACCGAAAGCGCCAGAGAGGAGCTCGAGATTGTGGCTGCGCCCGGCCACCGCAAGAACAAGGCGGACCGGGCCGCCGTGACGCTGCGGCGGGCCAGGCGCGATCAGCGCAAGGCCTGGGCGGAGGGCTATCTGCGCGGCATCACGACGCTGCTGCGGCCCGGCGATCTGGCGGTGGATCTGGGGGCGAACATGGGGGTGGTCACGGCGGAACTGGCGGCGACCGGGGCCGACGTGGTGGCGTTCGAGCCGGACCCGGTGACGTTTGCGAAGCTGGAGGCGCGGTTTGCCGGGGTGGCGAATGTGACGCTGATCAATGCGGCGGTTGGGGTGGCGGCGGGCACGGTGCGGTTGATGCGGGGCGAGGGCTTTGCCGCGAACCCGGAGGGTGCCTCGGTCAAAAGCACGATTCTGGACGGCGGGCGCGGCATCAATGCGGCGGATTCGGTGGAGGTGGCACTGATCGATTTTCCGGCCTGGGTGCGGCAGCAGGTGGCGGCGCGGGGCAGCATTGCGTTTGTGAAGATGGATATCGAGGGGTCGGAACTGGATATTCTGGAGGTGATGGACCGCGACGGGCTGTTCGAGAATATCCGGGGGCTGGTGGCCGAGACGCATGAGCGCAAGTTCAAGGATTTGCGGGATCGGTACAAGGCGCTGAAGGCGGCTATTGCGGAGCATCAGCCGTCGGGGAAGATCAACCTCGACTGGATTTGAGGTTTGCAGCGGGCGATTTTTCTGCGAAAAATCAGGGGTAGGCTACTAAGCTGTTTGGTCCCGGCATTTGATGGACCGGGTTTAGGGTGAACCTTTCGGGTTCGGTTGTCCATTGTCTGCGGATGAACTCGTAAGGGGTG
>JAYUGA010000197.1:0-1516 GCA_043738565.1 Rhodobacterales bacterium | reverse complement strand
TGCCCCCAGGGCGGCACGGTCCTCGATCCTTTCGCGGGCGGATCGGTCCGCGGCATTGTCGCCTCCCAGCTTGGCCGGGCCTACGTCGGCATCGAACTCCGCGCCGAACAAGTCGCCGCCAACCGGGCACAAGCCGCGCTGGGCGCGGGTCCCGCCCCGCAGTGGATCACTGGCGACAGCCGGGACATCGCAGCGCTGGCAAAATCTGTGGATGCCGACCTGATCTTCAGTTGCCCGCCCTATTGGAACCTTGAGGTCTATTCCGACGATCCGGCCGATCTCTCCACCCTGGGCAAAGATGCGTTTTTCGACGCCTACGCCCGGATCATCGCCGGTGCGGTGTCCCGTCTGCGCGATGACCGCTTTGCCGTCTGGGTGATCGGCGACGTGCGGGACGCAGGCGGGTTCTTTGTCAACCTGCCGGGCAAAACGGTGGAGGCGTTCGAGGCTGCTGGGGCCCGGTTCTACAACGATGCCATCCTCGTCACCGCCGTCGGGTCTCTGCCAATCCGCGCTGGGCGCCAGTTCGAGGCGTCGCGCAAACTGGGCCGCACCCATCAGAATGTGCTCGTGTTCTGCAAGGGCGACCCCAAGCGGGCCACCGAGGCGATTGGGCAGGTGGAGTTCGGCGAGATTGACGAGGCCGACGGGCCCACCGACGAGGCACCCCAAGAATGACCGCCCCGATCGTTCAAACCTATTCCGGGATCTGGGTGGTCCGCGATGACCCGTACCCCGGCGGCACCAAAGCTCGCTTCATCGGCAAGGTGTTCGAAGGCGCGCAAGAAGCCGTCTATGCCAGCCCGCCCGAAGGCGGTGCGCAAACCGCTCTGGCACATGTCGCCAAGGCGCTGGGCAAGAAGGCAACGATTTTCGTGGCACAACGGGCGAAACCACACGCCCGCACGTTGGAGGCCGCCCGCCTCGGCGCCAAAGTCGTGCCGGTATCGCCTGGATATCTGACCGTCGTGCAAAGCAGAGCCCGCGAATATTGTCGGAACAGCGGTGCGTTGCTGATCCCATTTGGGGCAGAGATCCTGGGCGGCATCGAAGCAATCGCCGCGGCAGCCCGGTCGACTGGCCTCGAACCGGACGAGGTTTGGTGCGCGGCCGGATCGGGTGTCTTGGCGCGGGGTCTGGCGCTGGCATGGCCGAAAGCCCGGCGGCATGTGGTGCAGATCGGACGGGAACTGGCGTCGAAGGATGTCGCTGGCGCCCGCATCCATGTCTATCCCAGGGCTTTCGGACAGGTGGCAATTATGGGCGCACCCTTCCCGGCTGATCCGCACTACGACGCGAAAGCGTGGGATTTGTGCGTCGCGATGCGCGGGCCTGGGCAGGTGTTGTTCTGGAACGTCGCACCACTCCCGAAGCCATAAGCTTGTCTTATGAATTCGCTGGCTCATCTGCGAGGATAGAGCCGCTGCCCGTCCTGACAAAGAAGCGGGCAGCGGCGGTGGTTGGATCGTCACTGGCTTGGTCGTGAACGGATCGTTTTAGAGTAGGATCAACCACC
>JAYUGA010000196.1:0-12323 GCA_043738565.1 Rhodobacterales bacterium | reverse complement strand
TCAACCAAAAATCTGCGCTCATGGCACTCCCCCTTTTTGGAAAAGTGAATCATGCCGCGCACAGGCTGTAAAGCAAATTTACAGGTCCTGACCCTAGGCCGAACTGCCCGGATTTCAGCAGGCCCAGTTGGGTAAAATAGCTGTCCCAGTAACAGGCTTCCTGAAACCGCCCGCCCACCACGACATAGCGCTGCGGCAAGGGAAACCGGGTGGAGCGTTCCGACGGATCGTCCGCAGGCTTGGTCAGTTGCGGCCAGAGCGCGGCGATGTGGTCCTTGGGGCCATGCGCCGGGTTGGTGCGATAGCCGCAGTCAGAGGTGACGACGGGCACGAAATAGCGGTCATAAAAGCGGCGCAGATCAACCGCCCCGCGCTGCTTTTCCGCCTCTTAAGCCGCCAGAATAGCTTCCGCCGGGGCCAGCAGGATCGAATCCGAAATCACCTTTTCGTCGTGCCACAGGCCCAAGCAACGCAGGTCCACAAACAGTTGTTTCAGATTCTGATCCAGATATCCCATTGCAGCCTCGTCACAAGTCCGGGGTCCGAAACCGCCCCCTGCGCTATCTACGCCATGCCGAATGGGGGCGACAAGCGCCACTTAAAGCGGTTTGGAGGATTTCTGAACCCTGCTCCCTGCACAGGTGCGGCGATGGCGCGTGCGCGGCTAATCGCCATCCGCCGCGTTGAAACCAATGCCGACGTCCAGCTCCGGGCCAAGTTCCCTGACCGCCGTGTCGCGCAGCGCCGATACGGATTGCTGCAAAATCTCGACTTTCAGCCGGCTCGAGGGCGTGGCAACCCCGGCCAGCACCGGATCCTCCAGCCTGTCGGCCAGCGTGATCGCCCGGTCAAAGGCGGTCATGGTCAGCGGCGCATCCGGGGTCAGGCTGGCGGCCATCGCCTTCATCGCCAGCAGCGACAGGCGGATGTTGGTCAGGCTGCGGCCCGAAGCTCTGGCCTCGGCCCGTTCGGGGCGCGGTTTGTCGAACGTGCCCAACGGGCGGCCGAGCCGCTGATCGCGCAGGAATTCAAGCCCGGCGATCAGTTGGGTGAACAGCGCCTGCCGCACCTCTGGCCGGGTCAGGAAGGTGGTGTTGCCCGCCTCACCCGCCGTCAGCATCGTGTCGGCATAACCACCAACCCAGGCCGCTTGCACCTCGCCCGCCATCCGCGCAAGGTCGGTGGCGGTGGCGCGGATCAGCGGGCAAGGGTCGGCGGGCAGGGTTTCGGCCGGATACAGCAACCGCTCCAACCCGGTCAGCCCGCGCGCCGCCACCGATTGTTCGGCGAAACGGGCAGGCTCCAGCGCGGCAGGGTCGCCGGTCAGCAACCCGCGCTGCGCCTTGGCCCCCAGCCCTTTGGGGTCGGGCCAGAAGTCGATGGCCAGCCCGTTGCCATTGGCCTCGATCGGGCCGGAATTGATGTGCTGAATGCCGACCCAGGCGTCAAACGCCGCGTTGAACGGCGGGCGGAGGGTCAGCGGATCGCAGCTTTGCGTGGCGGCATGGGCCAGCGCCCGGGTCGCACCGGCAAAGGCGGCATAGCCCGGCAGGATATGATCTTTCACGGTTTCCGGGAAATCTGCCAGCGCGGGGGTGGCAAGGGCAAAGGTCAGGAACAGGCAGTGCCACATGTCACAGGCTTCCCAGAAAGGCGATGATCGCATCGCGGTCGACGGTGGGCAGGGTCACAACCCGGTCACGCGCCGCCTGCGCCTCGCCACCATGCCACAAGATGGCTTCCAGCAGGTTTCTCGCACGGCCATCGTGCAGAAATTCGCTGCGGCCCGAAACCTGTGCGGTCAACCCGATCCCCCACAGCGGCGGGGTCTTCCACTCACTGCCACTGGCGCGGCCTTCCGGGCGGTTGTCGGCCAGGCCCGGCCCCATGTCATGCAAGAGCAGGTCGGTATAGGGCCAGATCAACTGGAAGCTCTGCTCGGGCTGATCCTTCAGCCGGTTGGTCACGAATTTCGGACTGTGGCAGGCGGCACAGCCGGTGTCGTAGAATACTTCCTTGCCGCGCAGCACGGTCGGGTCGGCCAGATCGCGGCGTTCCGGCACGCCAAGGCTTCTGGCGTAAAACGTCACCAGATCAAGGCTTTGGCGGTCCACCTCCAACCCGTCCCTGACATCCGGTTCCTGCCCGTCGGGGGCCGAGCGGCAGGCGGATTCAGCCGCCGAACAATCCCCCCAGGGATCAGGATGCAAGGGCGTTGACAGTCCCATATCCCCCGAAAACGCCCCCGCCGACTGCTCTTTCACGGTCGGCGCGCCACCCTTGAGGCCAAACCGCCCCAGCATCGGCACGCCATATTCCACGCTCAGCACAATCTGCGCCCGGCCTGAAATGCCGTCGCCATCGGCATCGCCGGGGTCTTGCCGCGCCAGAATATCCGCTGCCGGGATCGCTTCCAGCAGCCCCAGCCCGATCATCTGCGGTGCCACACGCGGCGAAAGCATGACGGCGGGGTCCATCGGGCCGTAGCCGAGGTCCGACACCGAATAGGTCGGCTGGCGCAGGCTTACCACGGTGCCATCGGCCAAAGTCACCGGCAGTTCGGCATAGGCAATCTGCATCTTGCCCTCGGCGGGATGACCCTCTGAGGCCAGATCCTGCAATTGCCCGCCATAGACCGGCTCTGGCATGGTCGCCAGATAGCCTTCGATCTCCGCCGGGGCAGCTCCACCGGGGATTGACAGGCGCAGGAACATCGACAACCGGCTTGCATCCGGACCATCCGGCGGGTGGCCGCGACCGTCTTTCAGGTGGCAATTCTGGCAGCCGCTGGCGTTGTACAAAGGCCCTAGACCATCCGAGGCGCGGGTCGAAGACGGTGCCGGCACCCAGGTCTTAGTGAAAAGCCCATTGCCCAGTTTGAAATCCGACTGCCGCGCGAACGACATATTGCCGGAGGAATCCGAAAACGCATCGGCATTGGTCCGCGCCCGCACGGTGGCAGCCCCGGCGGGCTTGGCCTCGAACGGTTCGGGTTTGCTGAAATCCACCGGCGGTGCCAGCACCTTGGCGATCCGGGCAACCTCTGCCGCAGTGCGCGGAATGACCGTCAGATGGCGGTCATCCAGCATCTGCGGCGAGGTTTGCGACAGGGCAGTTCCGGCAAGGAAAGGCAGAACCAAAGCGGCACGCAGCATCAGACTCTCCGTTTGCCGCATTGAGTGCCAGCTTTTCCTGACTGTTTCAATCAGAAAATCGCTACTGGAACACGGCGTTGGGGTTGTCCAGGCTGTCTGACCCTTCAAACGCCACCGCTTGCAGGCCAAGCAGGGCCACGGCGCGTTGCACCGACTGGGTCTGGGTGATCAAAGCATTGACGCCGCCCATGATCAGCGCCTCGCCTTCCTTGTTACCGGCGGCGAGCATCTGGTCATAGGCCATGCCAGCTTCGGCCCTGGTCTTGATCGCGCCCAAAGCGGTCACAGTCGCGTCGAGTTCGGATTTCAACTGGCGGTCCACCGCGGGGTCTGCCGACGCGACCAGTTCCGCGACAGAGGGGCCAGACACGACAGAGCCATCAACCCTTGTATAGCTGCCCAGATAGACGTTCCGGACGCCCACACCGTCATAGTAATAGCTGTTGTAGGTATTGTCGGAAAAGCAGTCATGCTCCTCTTCCGGGTCGTTCAGCATCAGGCCCAGCTTCATCCGCTGCCCGGCCAGTTCGCCATAAGACAGGCTGCCCATGCCGGTCAGGATCGCCAGCAGACCGGCTTGCGGATCCGTGGTCACCGCAGCACGCGCCGCCCCGGTTTGCCCCCAGTCGCCGACCATCTCGCCCAGATCGCTGACCAGAAGCCCGGTCGCGGCCTTCAGGTAATCGGCGCGGCGGTCGCAGTTGCCGTTGGTGCAGCCCGCAGCTTGCACATAATCGGTAAAGGGCCGGTTGCCCGCGCCCGGCCCGGTGCCGTTCAGATCCTGACCCCACAGCAGAAACTCGATGGCGTGATAGCCGGTCGCCACATTGGCCTCGATGCCGTCGGCTTCCTGCAAAGTGCCGGACAGCAGGTCCGGCGTGATCTTGCTGGCGTCAATTTCGGTGCCGGACAGGGTAAATTTCGGCGTGGCGATGACATTCAGCCTGGCCAGATCGTTTTCCTCGTTGCCATAATCGCCCGCGACATAGTCGATCAGGCCCTCGTCCAGCGGCCAGGCATTGACCCGGCCTTCCCAGTCATCGACCACCGCATTGCCGAACCGATAGGCTTCCGATTGCTGATAGGGCACCCGCGCCGCGATCCATGCCCCACGCGCCGCCTTCAGACTGTCCGCCGAGGGTGCCGCAATCAGCGCATCCACCGCCACTTGCAGCGCCTTGGCCGTGGTCAGACTGTCGCCATAGGTGGCCTCGGCAATGTCGGCATAGGTCTTGACCACCTCAGCCGGTGTGGCGGCAAGGCTGGGCAGGGCAGTCAGGGCCGTGGTGGCCAAAGCCGCGAGGAGAAGGGGGTGCATCGGTATTCCTTTCGGTATCTCGGTCAGCATCTTGTGGGGTCTTGGTCAGGCAACCGCTGCAACCGTGTCAGTCGTAAAACACCGCCAACATGGGCGCGTCGCCTGGTCATTTGGTCAGGATCAATTTGCCCGCCCTGGTGATGCGGAGCGTGTAAACCTGGCCGTCCAGCGCGATGCGGGCCATCGTCTGGCCTGCGGTCAGCACCCTGGCATCATGGGTCGGATAGTCTTCCTGAATCACGACAGTGGTGCGGATGTTCATGCCCGGCACTCCCTGCGCCGCATCAGCGTATCCAACCGCAAGGTCAGACCCTCGCGGATTTCGGCGGGCTGGCGCAAAATCACGGCAAATTCGACGATCACATCGTCGCGGGCGCGCGCCCGTACCAAGGCGTCAGCGGGTTTCACGGGCATTTCGCTCTCCTTGGCAAAACATTCCGGGCTTCCCGCAGCGAGGGGTGGCTTGGGTTCGAAAAATAGATGATGGAAAGACTAGGCTTTGTAAACCCGATTCTTTCTGTCACCTATTAAGGTGCTACCGGCGGCGTCCGGCCATCAGCAGGCGGCCGAGTTCAAAGCAGGCCGCGAACAGGGCGTTTTGCAGCGGATCGGGCGGCGGCTCGCGTGCGGCCAGCAATTCGGCGACCAAAAGTGCCCGCGCGTGATCCGCCTTGCGCAGCGCCTTGCCAAGCATCGCCACCACGAGGGCTGTGACCACCAGCACCAGACCAATCACGGCCGCCGCAGCATCAGGCCCGATCTGGCGCGACAACCCGCCATAGGCTGCGGCCACCAGAAAGCCGCCGCCGGTCAGCAGCAGGGCCGCGACCACAACGGCGATGCTCGCTTGCGTGGCGACTGTACGACCCAGGGCGCGCGCCTGCGCCGTAGTCTGGCGTGACAGGATCACCGCGT
Source organism: Rhodobacterales bacterium (assembly GCA_043738565.1). Classification (GTDB taxonomy): domain Bacteria; phylum Pseudomonadota; class Alphaproteobacteria; order Rhodobacterales; family Rhodobacteraceae; genus Stagnihabitans. Next base: position 6,935 of record JAYUGA010000196.1, on the reverse strand, counting down.
TACCGACGCGACAACACGCCCAGCAGCAGGCCCAGACCCGCTGCCAGACCAAGTGCCATATAGGGGTTGGCCGCGACCGCGCCTTCGACCCGCAGATCGACATCATGGCCTTTGCGCGTCACATAGCGGCGGGCGTCGGTCAAACCGGTGGTCATGTCCTGGGCGATGGCATTGCCGCTTTTGCTGGCCGCCGCTGTGACCGAAGTGGCCAGCTTGGCGATTTCGCCGCGCAGGCTGGTCAGTTGCGTCAGCAGCGCGTCATAGTCGGGGATCGCATCGCTGGGCTTTTGGGGGGTCGGTTCATGTGCCATGTCAGGCTCCAGTTCTATCAGGATCATGGGGCGGACGGTGTGCCGGGTCGGGGGAATGGAGCATCCGCCCTGCCGTCACCGTTGCCCGAGTTTGCCCGACCCGCCGCCGCCGCGCACTAACCTGCATCAGGCGAGCGCCGCTGCCGCAAGTTCACCCCGGCTTGCGCCGGCAATCGCCCTTGGCGCCGCCCAAAATCAACGCCCGCAGCCCTTAGTGGCGGCGCACCGAATTGCCGCCGTCAATGATCTTCTGGATCAGGGTTGCGACGTCGCGGTGCATGTCTTCCTGACCGTCGCCGACGGGCGCATTGGTATGGGCGGCGGCGGCATCGACAAGAACGCCGAGAATCTCAATCCCGGGCAATACCCGGTGATCGTTAAGGGCCAACAGCAGAGATTCGCAGATGGCAAGGGCAGCCTGGCCGGCGGAATCGGGTGCATTTGGCGGGTTAGCCATTTCGGTTTAACTTTCAGGCAATCGTTGTTATATTGCCAGACAACGGGCGATCCCGCCGAGGCTAAGACCAGTGTCGCAGAAAACGGTGCCGCAACACTGACCTGTATCAGTGTCGAGATCACCTCAGGCGAGACTAGTCAACCGTATTGGTGCCGGCCAACGCTAAGTCGGTGGGGCAAGAAGGTGAAATGAATGCAGGTCTTGGACAGCCCTTTTGCCCGCAAGCTGACGACGTTTGTCACGCTGGGCGAAGACGATCTGAATGTTCTGTCCGACCTGTTCCGCCGCCGTCGCAAATTCGCGGTCGGGCGTAACCTGATCCGCCAGGGCGAACCCAACCAGGCCGCCTATATTCTGGCCGATGGCTGGGTCTGTTCCTATGTCCTGCTGCCCAGCGGCACCCGCCAGATCGTCGACATCCAGATACCGGGCGATTTTCTGGGCCTGCGCTCGGTCCTGTTTCGCACCTCGGACCACAATGTCGAACCGATCACCCCGGTCGAGGCGTCAGAGGTGCTGGCCAGCGACCTGATCGACGCCTTTTCGCGCACCCCCCGCCTGGCCACCGCCGTGCTGTGGGCCGCCTCGCGCGACGAGGCGATGTTGGTCGAACATCTGGTGGACCTGGGCCGCCGCAATGCCGCCGAACGCACCGCGCATTTCCTGCTCGAACTGGCAGCACGGCTGCGGCTGGTCGGGTTGGGCGACAAGACCGGCTACGGTTGCCCGCTGTCGCAATACCTTCTGGCCGACACGCTTGGCCTGAGTGCGGTTCACGTCAACCGCGTCCTGCGCGAACTGCGCAACGGCGAGATGGTGACCTTCCAGAACGGTCAGGTGGTGTTCGACGACTTTGACAGGCTGGTGGCTTTCGCCGATTTCGACCGCGCCTATCTGGACCATGACGGCCCGCTGCTGCGCTAAGACACCGGGGGCCAGTTTCTACAAAATCCATCCTGAAACCAGCACCTTGTCGGATTCTTCTCGGCGAAGTGACGTTGCGTAAAATCTGGCGATAGCGGCCCTGACGGGCGAAAAACCGCTTGGTTTTCAGCGCGACAAACCGCCCAAATCCCGATCCATCCGGCGGAAAAAGGCTCACGCGGCATGATCGAGGTTAAGAAGCTCACACGTAGCTTCCAGGGTGCGGACCACGTTTCGGCACCTGTTTTTCAGAAAGCCAATAGCAAGGAGAGCACGCGATGAACATGCTCGATAGCCCATTCGCCCGCAAACTGAACAGCTATGCGACCCTGTCCAAAACCGACCTGGATGTTTTATCCGACCTTCACCGCCGCCGTCGCCGGTTTGCCTCCGGGCGCGATATGGTGCGGCAGGGACAGCCCAACCGCACCGTCTATGTCCTCGCCAATGGCTGGGCGTTTTCCTATATCCTGCTGGCCAACGGTGCCCGGCAGATCGTCGATTTCCGGATTCCCGGCGATTTTCTCGGATTGCGCTCGATCCTGTTCCGCAAATCCGACCAGAACGTCGAACCGATCACTGCGGTCGAGGCGTCCGAAGTGCTGGCCCGCGACCTGATGGGGACGTTTTCCAGAACGCCCGATCTGGCCAAGGCTGTCCTTTGGGCCGCCTCGCGCGACGAATCGATGCTGGTTGACCATCTGGTCGGCCTCGGTCGCCGCAATGCCGCCGAGCGGATCGGGCATTTCCTGCTGGAACTGGGGGCGCGGTTGCGGCTGGTCGGTCTGGCCAGCAACGCGGGCTACGCCTGCCCTTTGACGCAATACCATCTGGCCGATGCGCTTGGCCTCAGCGCCGTGCACGTCAACCGCGTCCTGCGCCAACTGCGCGAGGATGGGCTGGTGACGTTCCAGGACGGCCATGTGACCTTTGACGATTTCGCGGCGCTGATCACTTTTGCCGGTTTCGAGGGCGATTATCTGGACCATGACGGCCCCCGCAGGCACTAACCGACCACTGCCCGGCCTGCGGCCCCTGACCTGACCGGGGCTGCGGACCCAACCCCCAATCGTCGTCATTCCTGATCCAGATCAGCACAGACCCTTGCGACAGGGTCTATGCAGAACCATCGCGCCAAAACCCAGCCGGTTTCTGCGCACATTCAGGAGATTTGCCATGACCCGTTTGTTCCTCAGCACCGCCCTTGCCAGCCTGTTCATCGCCACCGCGTCCTTTGCCGCCACCGATATGGTGTCGGCCGTAGATGTCACGATCGACCTGCCCGCCGTCACCAACAAGGCCGCCGCTGCGCGGTACAGCAATATTTCCGGCGATCTGAAAAATGCCATCATGGCGCTGCTTGTTGACCGTCTGGCCGATGATGGCATGAAGGTTGGCGTCGATATTTCCGAGGTGGAGCTGAGCAATTCCTTCACCGAAACCGTTGGCTCCGCCGACACCCGGCTGGAAGGCATCGTGTCGATTACCGATGTCAAGGACAACTCGAACTTCAAATCCTACACGCTGACGGTCGATGTCAATCAGGCCAAAACCTTCTTCCCGGCCACGATGGACATGGCCACGCTCACCGCCAGCAGCGACGAATATTACCAGGCGATGATCCAGGCCTTTGCCAAGGCGATCGTGGACCGACTTGCCAGCTAGACCCGCATTGCATTGAATTTAACGAGTGGCATTGTTACGGCTTCTTGTGAGTGACTTTTTGCGCGGGCAGGGCAGATCATCGCCCTGCCCGCTTTTATTGATCAGGCAATACCGCCCGCCCAATCGGCCATCTGCGCCCACAGCCGGTCATAGCCTGCCCAACCCACAAACGGCGGCGGTGCCCAATGCGGCCCGCAATCCGAGGTGAAGGCGATGCTGCGGCCACGGCCATACGCCCCTGCCACGATCAGCGGATCATCCCCGGCACGCGCCACCACCGTCGCCCCCGGCTTCGGCGTGACCCGGTTGTAGCCCAAAAGACAGGGCCAGTCCGCCGCCAGACCCGCCACAACCGGATGGGCCGCTTCGACGACTGGCGTCACGCCTTGCGGGCATTCGATGCGGTCGTCATGGCGCGACAGCGTGACCGGCAATGCTTCTTCCACCGGGCTGCCAGCATATTGACCCTTCGCCTCAATGCCCTGAAACGTCAGATAGCCGCCGCACATGATCAGGCCGCCACCCTGCGCCACATAGTCGCGCAACGCCGCCAGCCGGTTCGGCAGCACCCGCCCCCGCACGAACGTATCGGGATGCAGCAGCAGCGTGTTGGCCCCGATGTCCGACAGGATGACGCAGTCATAAGCCGCAAGCGCCACGACCGTCTGCGGAAACTCCCGTGCCGCGATATGGCTTGGCTGATAGGTGATATCCCAGCCACCCCGCGTCAAAGCCTGCTTCAGCCAGAAGCCACCCTCGGCATATTCGGTGGTCGTGAAACTGTCGAAACCCTTTTGATGAATGGAATGCGTGGTCCAGCTTTCACCGGCAAACAGGACGGAACGGCGGGTCACCGGATGGCTCCTGACAGGGTTTTGGCAGCGGAATGCGAATTTCCAAGGTTTAGCCTGTTGACCTCCGCCGCGCTAGGCTTCAAGCCTCGTTGGTCAGACCAGACCCCAGACCAACCCCCCGGAGCCGCCGATGACCGCTTCTTCCGCCGCTGCCGTCAGCCGCTTTGGCAAAACCACCCTGTCGATCCTGATTCTGGTCAGCTCTGGCCATATGCTGAACGACATCATGCAGTCGCTGTTGTCGTCGCTCTATCCGCTGTTCAAGCAGAACTATGGTCTGAGCTTTGTGCAGATTGGCCTTTTGACCCTGACATTCCAGGTCACCGCCTCGCTGTTGCAACCCGTGGTCGGCATGGCAACCGACCGCTGGCCCATGCCCTATTCGCTGCCCGTCGGCATGGCATCGACCTTCACCGGACTGATCTTTTTGGGCAATGCGGTCAGCTATCCGATGCTGCTGCTGGGCGCGTCGCTGATCGGCGTCGGCTCGTCGGTGTTCCACCCCGAGGCATCGCGCGTCGCCCGTCTGGCCTCGGGCGGGCGGCACGGGCTGGCGCAATCGCTGTTTCAGGTCGGCGGCAATTTCGGCTCGGCCCTCGGCCCCTTGCTGGCCGCCTTTGTCGTGCTGCCCTTTGGTCAGGGCAGTGTGGCCTGGCTGTCGGTTCTGGCGATGATCGGCATCGTCCTGTTGACCCGCGTCGGCGGCTGGTACGCCAGCCAAAACCGCCAGAGCAAAGGCAAATCCGCCCCGTCCCGCGCCCTGCCCTTTGCCCGCAACAAAGTGGCGCAAACCCTGGTCGTTCTGGTGCTGCTGACTGCCACCAAGAACATCTACATGGCCAGCATCTCCAGCTATTTCACCTTCTACGTGATCGAGCGTTTTGCGATGACCACCCAACAGGCGCAGTTGATGCTGTTCCTGTTCCTCGGTGCCGCCGCCGTTGGCACTTTCCTGGGCGGCCCGATCGGCGACCGCTATGGCGCAAGATTTGTCATCTGGCTGTCGATCGTCGGCGTCATCCCGTTTGCGCTGATGCTGCCCTATGCCGACCTGTTCTGGACCGGCGTGCTGAGCGTGCTGATCGGCCTGATCTTCGCCTCCGCCTTCTCGGCCATCCTGGTCTTTGCCCAGCAACTGGTGCCGGGCCGCGTCGGGCTGATCGGCGGGCTGTTCTTCGGCTTTGCCTTTGGCACCGGCGGGCTGGGAGCGGCGCTGTTGGGCACGCTGGCCGATGCGCGTGGCATCGAATATGTCTACTGGCTGTGTTCGTTCCTGCCGCTTCTGGGACTGCTGACCATCCTGTTGCCGCGCCTGCCGGAAAAGACCTGAACCAAGGCCACCTGGCGCACCGATTTCCCGCTCGCCGGGCAGCCCCGCAGGCCGACGCTCAATCTGACCGTTGCGCTGCCAGCCAAAACCCGGTTGTGTCGTGCCATGCAGGAGGTGCCCGCTGGATCAGGTGGATATGTTGGTAATCGGCTCTGGCCCGGCGGGCAGGCGGGCGGCGGTGCAGTCGGCCAAACTTGGCAAATCGGTGCTGGTGGTGGATCGCGGGCGCAAGCTGGGCGGCGTGTCCGCGCACACCGGCACCATCCCCTCCAAAACCCTGCGCGAGACGGTGCTGAACCTGTCGGGCTGGCGCGAGCGCGGCTTTTACGGCCGTGGCTACCGGGTCAAACTGGACATCTCCGCTGCCGATCTGGTGCAGCGCCTGCACAAAACGCTCGACCATGAAGTCGAGGTGTTGCAGCACCAGTTCCTGCGCAACATGGTCAAAAGCATCTTCGCCTCGGCCCGGTTTCTCGATGCCAATACTGTGGAACTGACCCCGGACAGCGGCGAGATCAGCCAGATCAGCTTCAAGAACGCGCTGATCGCCGTCGGCACCCGGCCCCACCGTCCGCCCGAGGTGCCCTTCGACCGCAAACGGGTGTTCGACAGCGATGAGTTTCTGGAACTGGAACGCCTGCCCCGCACCCTGACCGTGATCGGCGGCGGCATGATCGGCGTCGAATAAGCCACGATCTTTTCGGCGCTCGACGGGCCCGTCACCCTGATCGAGAGCCGCGACACCATCCTTGATTTCGTCGACCGCGAACTGGTCGACAATTTCATCTACCAGATGCGCAACCGTGGCATGACGATCCGGCTGGGGGCGGCAATCAAGGAAATTACCTCGGGCGAACAGGGCGTCACCGTCACCCTGTCGGATGGCCGCAAGGTCCGTTCCGAATGCCTGCTCTATGCCGCAGGCCGCACCGGCAATGTCGGCTCGCTGAACTTGGAGGCAGTGGCAATCGCTGTGGACAGCCGCAGCCGCCTCAAGGTCGATCCCAAAACCTTCCAGACCACCGCCGCCAATATCTATGCGGCGGGCAACGTGATCGTCTTTCCCAGCCTGGCCTCGACTTCGATGGGACAGGGCCGCGTCGCCGCCTGCCACGCCTTCGGCATCACCCTGCCGCCACCGCCCGAAACCTTTCCCTATGGCATCTATGCGGTGCCCGAAATCTCGACCGTGGGACAGTCCGAGGCACAGGTCAGCGCCAGCGGCGTGGCGTAGGAATGCGGCATCGCCCGGTTCCGCGAATCCTCGTGCGTGAACCGCCCCGACGTTACCGGAAGGCAAAACTCTCGGAGAATTGCCGGTTATGGAACAGACACAGAAGAAGACCTCGAAGCCGTATTCCCCCGAGTTCCGCGAACGTGCGGTGCGGCTGGTT
>JAYUGA010000195.1:0-1532 GCA_043738565.1 Rhodobacterales bacterium | reverse complement strand
GCGATACGGGCGGCGTTTGGCGGAAGTTGGACGCGGTGCAGGTCCAAAGTGGAGTTTGTGCGACGCTATTGTGGCAAGCCGCTGGTTTTGGCGGCAGTGCCGGTAAAACGGTCGGATTGGTGCAAAAACTGCATTCTGTCGGAAATTGGCCTGGATTTGCCACGCCGTGCGTTGATTCTGTGCAAGCTTCCGTCTAGGTCTGACAGATGATCACGCAGAAGATGAAATATGCGCTGAAGGCGCTGCTGACCCTGTCGGACGAGGCAGCCCAGCCCGCGCCTAATGCCTTGACGATTGAAGAGATCGCCAAACGCTCCGGTGCGCCGAAACGGTTTCTGGAGCATATCCTGCTGGAGATCAGAAACGCCGGGATCATCGCCTCGACCCGGGGCCGGTCAGGTGGCTATCAGTTGATCAAATCGCCGGATCAGGTGTCGGTATCCGAACTGCTGCGGATGATTGACGGCCCGATAGCGCCGTTGCCCTGCCTGTCACGCCGGGCTTATCAGCGCTGCGAAGATTGCAAGGACGAAGAAACCTGCCGGATCCGCAAAGTCTTCGCCGAGGTGTTCTGGTCGTACCTGCTCTTGATCGAAAGCCTGACGCTGGCCGACATTCAACGCTCCGCCGATGTGCAGGTGGCGGTTCTGGGGGCGTGACCGATCTGGCCGGTGCGCTGCGGACGATCGGGCGTTCATGGCTTTGCGGCCCTGAAGTCCACAATTTTTCTGCGAAAAATCAGAATGCAATGCACTGAATAGCGCGGCTATCTTTTGATTTTTCGCAGAAAAATCGTGGGCTCAGTGCCGCCCGGTCAGCCAGTTGCCGAACTTGGCGAAGTTTGACGGCGCAATTCCAAGCCTTTGCTCGCGCTGATCGGCAATCCTCAAGAGACTATACATGGTGTGGACGCCGAGCCAGCGGAACGGCTCCGGCTCCCAGGCGCGCACCCGGCGGTTGACCCAAGGCAGGCGGGTGATCGCGGTGTCGCGGCCCAAGGCGAGGTCGGCCAGCGTCCGCCCGGCCAGGTTGGCGGTCGACACGCCGACCCCGACATAGCCCCCGGCCCAACCCAAGCCGGTGGCGGCATCGAACCCGACCGTAGCACACCAGTCGCGCGGCACGCCGATCACCCCACACCAGGCGTGGTCGATCGGAAAGGCCGCAGCCGCCGGGAAATAGCGGTGCAGCACCTCGGTCAACCGCCGGATCGTCTTGGCATCCGGTGCGCCGTTGTGGTCCAGCTTCGAGCCGAACTTGTAGGGCACCCCGCGCGCGCCGACGGTAATCCGCCCCTCGCGGGTGCGCTGGCAGTAGCAGTAAGAGTTGTTAAAATCGCCAATCAATTCATGGCCATCCCAGCCGATCTTCGCCCAAACTTCTGGCGGCAGAATGGCGGTGGCGATCTGGGCGGAATTGAGCGGCAGCCAGTCGCGCTTGTGGCCCTTGATCGTGGCGGTAAAGCCCTCGGTGCCGCGCAGGATCACCGGGGCTGTCACGCGGCCCTTGGTGGTCGCAACCTCGCCCGGGGC
>JAYUGA010000194.1:0-1536 GCA_043738565.1 Rhodobacterales bacterium | reverse complement strand
ATGCAGCGGGCCGGTCGGGCTGGGGGCGAAGCGGGTTAGGCGAGCCATGACTGGAACGACGCCTTGGCGCGGTCAGTATACGCCTTATAGCGGGTTTGGCGGCCCTTTCTACCAGCTTTAGCGTCAATTGGCGGGAAAAGCCCGAAGTTGACGTTCATCGGCTGGAAGGTTTTCGCCTCGGCCCCGCCGGTGATGTGGCTGATCAGCGCGCCCATCGCGGTGTCGGGCGGCGGCGGCGGCAGGCTGCGGCCTTGCAGTTCGGCGGCAGCCATCCGACCTGCCACCAGACCCATCGCGGCAGATTCGACATAGCCCTCGACCCCGGTGATCTGGCCGGCAAAGCGGATGTTGGGCCGCGATTTCAGACGCATCCGGTCATCCAACAGGCTGGGGGAGTTGATGAACGTGTTGCGATGGATGCCGCCCAGCCTTGCGAAACTGGCATTCTCCAACCCGGGAATCAGTTTGAAAACAGCGGTTTGCGCTGCGTACTTCATCTTGGTCTGGAAGCCGACCATGTTGTAAAGCGTGCCGAGTTTGTTGTCGCGCCGCAACTGAACCACCGCATAGGCTTTGACCGCAGGGTTATGCGGGTTGGTCAGCCCGACCGGCTTCATCGGGCCGAAACGCAGGGTTTCAGGGCCACGTTCGGCCATCACCTCGATTGGCAGGCAGCCGTCGAAATAGCCTGCGGTCTCGCCCGGATGAAACTCGGTTTTATCAGCGTTTAGAAGGGCTTGGATGAAGGTGTTATACTGATCCCTGGTCATCGGGCAGTTCATATAGGCGGTCTGTTCTTCGAGCGTTTCGCCCTTGTCGTAGCGGCTTTGCATCCAGACCACCGACATATCGACACTATCGGCATAAACGATGGGTGCGATGGCGTCAAAGAAGGCGAGCGCGTCGGCATCTGTCGCAGCCCGGATCGATTGAGCAAGGGCAGCGGAGGTCAGCGGGCCGGTGGCGACAATCCAAGTCCCGTGCGAAGGAAGGCTGGTAACCTCCTCATAAGACACGAAAATCAGCGGATGGCTTTTCAGCTTTTCGGTGACGTATTGGGCGAAAGGGTCGCGGTCGACGGCAAGGGCACCACCTGCGGGAAGCCGGTGCGCTTCGGCGGCTTGCAGGATCAGACCGCCCGCGGCGCGCATTTCCCAGTGAAGCAGGCCCACGGCGTTTTGCTCGCTGTCATCCGAACGGAACGAGTTCGAGCAGACCATTTCGGCGAAATCGCCGGTGCGGTGGGCGAAGGTCTTTATCTGCGGGCGCATTTCGTGGAGGATCACGGGGGTGCCGGCTTCAGCGGCTTGCCAGGCGGCCTCAGACCCTGCCATGCCGCCGCCGATGATGTGTAACACTTCCATGTCGGGCGGTTTAGGCGGTGTTGGGGCTAAAGAAAAGCCGGGTTCGGGCGGTCTTTTTGGCGTCTTGGTGCGGTCTTCTTTGCGTCTCTACGATTGTCGTGCCACAAGGGGTGGTTTTTTGGCTTTCGAAGGTTGCGCTTTTGGCTGGCCGCCGAGGAGGTTTCACACCTCC
>JAYUGA010000193.1:0-1540 GCA_043738565.1 Rhodobacterales bacterium | reverse complement strand
GCCATCTGGGCGAAGTGGCAGAGCTTGATCCGGGCAAGGGCGGGGCGCTGATCGTCGATCTGACGCCGGGAACCTATATCCTGTACTGCAACATTCCGGGCCATTTCGTCGGCGGGATGTGGACGCTGCTGACCGTCACGCCGTGACCGCGGCACCGTTGTCACCCGTCAGGCGACAACGGCCCGCGCCAGATCCATCCGCCGCCGCATTTCGGCAATCGCCGCGTCCAAGCCGATGAAAACCGCCTCGCCGACCAGGAAATGGCCGATGTTCAGCTCCATCACTTCCGGGATCGCGGCCACCGGGGCGACGTTGTCATAGGTCAATCCATGCCCGGCATGCACCTCCAGCCCCAAGCGGTGCGCCAGGGCCGCCCCCCGGCGCAACGCCGCCAATTCCGCCCCTGCCGCGGCAAAGCGCCCCTCGGCATGCAGTTCCGAATAGAGCCCGGTGTGCAATTCCACCACCGCCGCGCCGATCCGGGCGCTGGCCTCGATCTGGCGCGGATCATGGGCGATGAACATGCTGACCCGGCACCCCGCCTTGCGCAGCGGTGCGACAAAATCCGCCAGCCGGTTCTGGTCGCTTGCCACGTCGAGCCCGCCCTCGGTCGTGCGCTCCTCGCGCTTTTCGGGCACCAGACACACCGCATGCGGCCTGAGCCGCAGCGCCAAAGCCTGCATCTCCTCCGTCGCGGCACATTCAAAGTTCAGCGGAATCCCGATCCCCGCCATCAATGCCTCGATATCCTCGTCGCGGATATGGCGGCGATCCTCGCGCAGATGGGCGGTAATGCCATCCGCCCCCGAAGCCTCGGCCAACAGCGCCGCCCGCAACGGGTCGGGCCACGACGCCCCCCGCGCATTGCGCACCGTCGCCACATGGTCGATATTCACGCCCAGCCGCAGCTTGCCCAGTGTTCCCGCCATCTTCCCGACCTTTCGCTCGCAGCCCTTCTTACGGGCTTGGCGGCGGCGCGTCATCCCCGTTCGCGCCCGCCGCCTTCTGCTGCAACTTGTGCCAGCGGGCCAGCCTGCGCCGCAGCCGCAGCGCCTGATAGGTGTTCATCACCGGCACCGTGATCCAGCCCAACAGGCCCGAAACCACCAGCCCCGGCAGGATCGAGCCTACCAGATAGGGCAGATACAACCGGTGCCAGAAGCCGATCAGCCCCGCCCAACGCGCCTCACCCGGGCCGAATATCGCCAGAAAATTGTGCCACAGATCCTGCCCGGCCAGCAAAAACGCGCCGAACACCATCGTCACGCTGAACGGCTCGACCGTGCCCAGCATCCATTGGCCCAGCTGCAAGGACACCAGCGCGATCAGCGGCGTGGTGATCGGGTTCGACAGCAATGTCGCCAGCACCGCCGCCAGAATATTGCCGCGCAAGGCCCAGGCCAGCCCCGCCGCCGCCAGCATCTGGAAACCGAAGATCGGCGGGAAATTGACGAAGGTTCCGGCAAACACCCCGCGCGCAATCCGGTGCGGCGGGTCGGGCAGGCGGCGCAACCGGTGCCACAGATACAGCCCCGCCCGC
>JAYUGA010000192.1:0-29941 GCA_043738565.1 Rhodobacterales bacterium | reverse complement strand
ATGGTGTGACCGAGTTTCTGGGCTACGACACCGAAACCGCCGAAGGGCAGATCAATGCTTTGGTGCGCGATGGCGCGGCGATCGGATCGGCTGATGCGGGAACCACGGTGCAGATCGTGGTCAACCAGACGCCGTTCTATGCGGAAAGTGGCGGACAGGTCGGTGACAGCGGCTGGGTCCGCACCGCGACCGGCGTTGCGGAGGTGACCGACACCAGAATGTCGGCCGGAGTGTTTTTTCATGTGGCGCGTGTCACCGAGGGAAAAATTCTGAAGGGTCAGCCCGCCAAGCTGGCGGTGGATCACCACCGGCGCGGCGCGGTCGAGGCCAATCATTCGGCGACCCATCTTTTGAACGAGGCTTTGCGCCGGACCTTGGGCGATCATGTAGCACAGCGCGGCAGTCTGAACGCGCCGGACCGGCTGCGCTTTGATTTCGCCCATTCTCACGCCATGACGCCCGCCGAACTGGCGGCGGTCGAGGCCGAGGTGAACGGCCATATCCGGCGGAACACCGCCGTCGAAACCCGGATCATGACCCCGGATGATGCCCGCGGCCTTGGGGCGCAGGCGCTGTTTGGCGAGAAATATGGCGATGAGGTCCGGGTCGTCTCGATGGGCGCGCTGGATGGTTCGGGCAAGGGCACCGATGGGCGGACCTATTCGCTGGAACTGTGCGGCGGCACCCATGTCGGCCGGTTGGGGCAGATCGGCTCGTTCCTGATCCTGTCGGAAAGCGCGTCGGCGGCGGGCATCCGGCGGATCGAGGCGATCACCGGGGAGGGCGTTCTGCGCCATGTGCGGGAGAATTATGGCTATCTGGATGCGGCCACTTCGGCTTTGGGCGCGGTTCCGGCGGAATTGGCTCTGCGGATCAAGGGGCTGATGGCGGAACGTCGCGCCTTGCAGAACGAGGTGGCAACGCTGCGCCAAGAGCAGGCGCGACGTTCTGTAAGCTATCCTAGTGAAACTAGCGGTCTGAAATATGCATTCGCTGACCTATCCGACACAGGGATTTCAAACGAAGGCGTTAAACAGCTGGCGGACGAAGTTCGAAGCAAACTTGGCACAGGTTTTGCTATTTTTGGTAACACCGTTGGAAGCAGTTCCACCGTCACGGTCGCTGTTACCAAGAACTTGGCAGGCAGACTTAGTGCTAGCGAGCTTGTAAAAGAAATCTCGCTTGCCATGGGGGGAAAAGGCGGCGGTGGTCGTCCAGACCTCGCGCAGGCCGGCATACCAAATCTAGACAAATTTGCAGAAGCTGTTGAGGCGGCTAGGGCAAAAATCAACTCAACGTTGGAGGTTTAGATGCCCTCAGCTTTGTGGATCGCCCATGTCACCGTCAGCGATCCGGTCGCTTACAGCGAATATGCCAAGCGCGCGACGGTGGCGATTGTGGCGCATGGCGGAGTGTTTCTCGCGCGCGGCGGGCGCTATGTGCAGCTGGAGGGCAAAGACCGGCCGCGCAATGTGGTGGCGCGGTTCCCCAGCCTGGAGCGTGCGGTGGAATGCTATCATTCCGCCGCATATCAGGCCGCACTTGCCCATGCCAAAGGCGCCTGCGAACGCGATCTGATGGTGGTGGAAGAGGCGGAGTAGGAGGGGCGCATTGCCCATCCTGCCGATTGTCAGCCCGCCCGGCTTTGCCGCTTGCGGTCGTTCGGGTCGAGATAGCGCTTGCGCATGCGAATGTTTTTCGGCGTCACTTCGACCAGTTCGTCATCGTCGATATAGGCGATCGACTGTTCCAGCGACAGTTTGACCGGCGTGGTCAGCCGCACGGCCTCGTCGGTGCCGGAGGCGCGGACGTTGGTCAGCTGCTTGCCCTTCAAGGGGTTCACTTCCAGATCATTGTCGCGGTTATGCTCGCCGATGATCATGCCGGTGTAGACCTGTTCCTGCACGCCGATGAAGAAGTGTCCGCGATCTTCCAGTTTCCACATCGCATAGGCGACCGAAATGCCACTTTCCATCGAGACCAGGACACCCTGACGACGGCCCTCGATCGCACCCTTGAACGGGGCCCAATCGTGGAACACCCGGTTCAGGACGCCGGTGCCGCGGGTGTCGGTCATGAATTGGCCCTGATAGCCGATCAGCCCGCGCGACGGGACATGCGCGATGATGCGGGTTTTGCCGACGCCAGCCGGTTTCATCTCGATCATGTCACCTTTGCGCGGGCCGGTCAGTTTTTCGATGACCGCGCCAGTGTATTCATCGTCGACGTCGATGGTAACTTCTTCGATGGGTTCATTCTTGACGCCATCAATGTCACGGAAGATCACGCGCGGGCGGCTGATCGACAATTCAAAGCCTTCGCGCCGCATGTTTTCGATCAGAACGCCCATCTGCAATTCGCCACGGCCCGAAACTTCGAAGGCATCGCCGCCGGAGGTGTCGGCGACCTTGATCGCGACGTTGACTTCCTGTTCGCGCATCAGGCGTTCGCGGATGACGCGGGACTGCACCTTGGTGCCGTCCTTGCCTGCGAGTGGGCTGTCGTTGATGCCGAAGGTCACGGTGATGGTCGGCGGGTCGATGGGTTGGGCGGGCAGCGGCACGTCGAGTTCCAATGCGCACAAAGTATCGGCCACGGTTGCCTTGGACATGCCGGCCAGCGTCACGATGTCACCGGCAATCGCCTCGTCAATCGCGGTCTGGTTCAGGCCACGGAAGGCCAGGACTTTCGTGACGCGGAACTGTTCCAGTTTTTCGCCGGTGCGGGTCAGGGCTTTCAGGGTTTCGCCCACGCGCAGGGTACCGGATTCGACACGCCCCGTGAGGATGCGGCCGATGAACGGGTCGGCGGACAGCGTGGTGGCCAGCATGCGGAACGGTTTGCCGGCATCCTTGACCTGACGCGGCGCCGGCACATGGGCGATGATCATGTCGAACAGCGCGTCAAGGTTCTTGCGCGGGCCGTCGAGGCTGTTGTCGGCCCAGCCGTTGCGGCCAGAGGCGTAGATATGCGGGAAGTCGAGTTGTTCGTCCGATGCGCCGAGGTTGGCGAACAGATCGAACACCTCGTTCAGGGCGCGGTCGGGTTCGGCGTCGGGCTTGTCGACCTTGTTCAAGACGACGATCGGACGCAGGCCCAGGGCCAGCGCCTTGGCGGTCACGAATTTGGTCTGCGGCATCGGACCTTCGGCGGCATCGACCAACAGGCAGACGCCATCGACCATGCTGAGGATACGTTCGACCTCGCCGCCAAAATCGGCGTGGCCGGGGGTGTCGACGATGTTGATGCGCATGCCGTTGTGTTCGACCGAGGTGCATTTGGCCAGAATGGTGATGCCGCGCTCGCGTTCGATGTCATTGCTGTCCATCGCCCGTTCGGACACGGCCTGATTGTCGCGGAACGAGCCGGACTGCTTGAGCAATTCGTCTACGAGGGTGGTTTTGCCATGGTCGACATGGGCGATGATAGCGATGTTGCGAAGCTCCATCGGGGCACTCTTTCGGTTTGTCAGAAGTTGCACCGCCGATACAGTAGCCCCGCGCGATTGGCCAGAGCATTCGGCGCGTTTGTGCCGCACCGCCGGTCGGGAAGGTCAAACCTGCTGCAGGAACGCGAAGCGTGCGGCAAGATCGGGAACAGTTTGTCAGTCCGGCAGCGGCTTCCAGCGCTCGGTCAGGGCGACGCGGGAGTCATTGAAGCCATGGACCGACCGGACGAACATCTGCCTGCCGCCCTCCGGCACACAGCCCGCCCGTTTCGGGGTATGCAAATGGTCGATGGCCAGGATGTTCATGCCCTGCGCGGGGCCAACCATCGTCAGTCCAAGGTTTATATAAGGGTAGCGGTGCATATAGGCCTGCGGTTTGGCGCCAACATCGGAAAATACCAGGCCAATGCCGCGGCTGAAGGACAGAAAGAATGGCAACTTGTCTGCGGCAAGTCGATTTTCAGCGGCTGCGCCGGCCAGCAAATCGCCAACCGTGGCCATGAAATCACTGGCCAATCCGTCGTCGTCATCCAGCACGATCTGCACTACATTTTCACCGAAACTGCCGCCTGCCATGAAATTGCGAAGGTATTTCCGCGCGTTGCCCGGCGGACTGGCGCTGATGGCAAAGCGGTCCGCCGGATAGGCCGCAGCGGTGATTTCGTGCAACCGCTGCATCGCCCAATCCGGCAACCTGTCGCTGGTCAGGACATAGTGATGAAAACGCTGATCGGTCTGGGCACGCAGTGAGGCGAGGGTGATCCGCTCGAACAATCTGAGGCGAGAGTTAAGGCGGGCCGGATCGAACAGGATGGCCTCGCGGTTTTCTGCCGGAATTTTCCAGCCTGAATGGCCAAGAAATGAAAAGCGCGTGACGATGACAGCGGGAGTCGCATCCAGAACCATAAGCCGCCCATACCCCGGTTTGCCCGCAGCCGAACCTGCATGCGGCGGGAGGCGTGGTCAATCACAGAACGCCGGGGTGCCAGCCAAAATCAGGGGAGGACGGGTTTCGCCCCTTGACCGGGCGCCGACGGCATCAGCCCGCCAGCGCCTTGTTCAGATATTCATCGACCTTTTCCAGATAGCCGATGGTGGTCAGCCATTTCTGATCCGGCCCGACCAAGAGCGCCAGATCCTTGGTCATCCAGCCGTCTTCAACCGCGTCCACCGTGACCTTTTCCAGCGTGGTGGCAAACCGCATCAGTGGGTCATTGCCATCCAGCTTGGCGCGGTGCTTCAGACCGCCGGTCCAGGCGTAGATCGAGGCGATGGAATTGGTCGAGGTCGCCTTGCCCTTCTGATGCTCGCGGAAGTGCCGCGTCACCGTGCCGTGCGCAGCCTCTGCCTCGACCGTCTTGCCATCGGGCGTCATCAGCACGCTCGTCATCAGGCCCAGCGAGCCAAAACCCTGCGCCACGGTGTCGGATTGCACATCGCCGTCGTAATTCTTGCAAGCCCAGACATAACCGCCCGACCATTTCATCGCCGAGGCCACCATGTCGTCGATCAGGCGGTGTTCGTAGGTGATGCCCTTTTTCTGGAACGCATCGGCGAATTCAGCGTCGAAAATCTGCTGGAACAGGTCTTTGAAACGGCCGTCATAGGCTTTCAGGATGGTGTTCTTGGTGCTGAGGTAGACCGGCCAGCCGAGGTTCAAACCATAGTTGAGCGAGGCGCGGGCGAAATCCGCGATGCTGTCGTCCAGGTTATACATGCCCATGAAAACGCCCGAGGATGGCGCGGTATAGACATCGCGCTCGATCGTGGTGCCATCGTCGCCGACGAATTTCATGGACAACTTGCCCGAGCCCGGGAAGCGGAAATCGGTGGCGCGGTACTGGTCGCCAAAGGCGTGGCGGCCGACGACGATCGGCTTGGTCCAGCCCGGCACCAGACGCGGCACGTTCTTGCAGATGATCGGCTGGCGGAAGATCACCCCGCCCAGAATGTTGCGGATCGTGCCGTTGGGCGACTTCCACATCTGTTTCAGGCCAAATTCCTCGACCCGTTGCTCATCCGGCGTGATCGTCGCGCATTTGACGCCGACACCGTATTTCTTGATCGCCTCGGCGCTGTCCACCGTGATCTGGTCATTGGTCGCATCGCGGCTTTCGATGCTGAGATCGTAGTATTTCAGATCAAGGTCGAGATAGGGCAGGATCAGCTTTTGCTTGATGAAATCCCAGATGATCCGCGTCATCTCGTCGCCATCGAGTTCGACAACGGGGTTGGCTACCTTGATCTTGGTCATCTGCGGCCCTTTCGGATGGGGATTCGGTCAAGGCTGCATAGGCGAAAACGGCGGGCATGGAAAGTGTATGCGATGGGATACCGAGAGGCTCAGCTGACTGAAATCAAGCGAAAAACGACCGGGTTTGCAGCCGCGCCCAGTCCCATAACTTCGGCGCGCCTCTGGCGATCTTCACGCCGACCCGGGCGTCGAGTTGTTCTGCGCTGACGTGGTATTCCGTCCACGTCCCGCCACCGCTTTTCAGGTTCGCCATCAGCGGCTGCACCCGGTCCAGCGATTTGGCGAAGATGGCGTCGGGGGTTTCGGCGGCTTCGAACTCGTCCCACAGTGCCCGCAACCCCAGGCGCAGGTCGTCCGGCAATAGCCCGAAGATCCGTTCGGCGGCGCGGGCTTCGGCGGCTTGGGTTTCAGCGCTGGCATGCGCCAAGCCCCCGGCTGAATGAATCGGCACGTCGCCCACGTCGATTTCGACCAGATCGTGCAGGATCAGCATGCGGATCACCCGGTCGATGTTGACGCCCGGCGCGGATTGGTCGGCCAGAACCAGAGCATACAGCGCCAGATGCCACGAATGCTCGCCCGAGTTTTCGCGGCGGGAGCCATCGACCAGCGTGGTGGCACGCAGCACGGATTTCAGGCGATCCGCCTCGTTCAGGAAGGCGAATTGCTGTTCAAGCCGCCAATTCTTGGCTTCGTCGCTCAATGCCCGGTATCCCCACCTCGGGGCGCGGCAGGGGCGGCTTTGCCGGCACGCTTGGCCTTGATGGTGCTTTCCAGATAGGCCCGGCCCTTGCGTTCGGCCAAAAGTGCGCGCATCGCGGTCATATAGGCCTCTTGCGTGGTGGGCGACATGTCCAGCAGCACCTTGGCAATCCGGTCATGCAGATGGTCATCCTGAAACTCGTCCATCGCCTTCACCGTGTCGGTGGCCAGCTTTTCGGTCAGATCCTGCAAGATACCCATTTAGCGCGTCACCTCGCCCAGACGGCGTTTCACATAGGTCGAAACCGTGTCGATCATCGGCTTCATATGCGCTTCTTCGTCTTTGAAGAAGTGGTCGGCACCTTCGATCTGGGTGTGGGTGATGGTGATGCCCTTCTGCTCGTGCAGCTTGTTCACCAGATTGGTGGTGTCCTTGGGCGGGGCGACCTTGTCAGCGGTGCCGTTGATGATCAGGCCAGAGGCGGGGCAGGGGGCGAGGAAGCTGAAATCATAGAGGTTTGCCGGGGGCGAGACCGAGATGAAACCGGTGATCTCTGGCCGCCGCATCAGAAGCTGCATGCCGATCCAGGCGCCGAAAGAGAACCCGGCCACCCAGCAATGCTTGGCGTTCTGGTTCATGCTTTGCAGGTAGTCCAGTGCGCTGGCGGCATCGCTGAGTTCGCCAATGCCCATGTCATATTCGCCCTGACTGCGACCGACGCCCCGGAAGTTGAAGCGCATGACGGTGAAGCCGAGGTTGTAGAAGGCGTAATGCAGGTTGTAGACAACCTTGTTGTTCATGGTGCCGCCGTAGTTCGGATGCGGATGCAGCACGATGGCAATCGGGGCGTCACGGTCCTTTTGCGGATGATAGCGGCCTTCCAGACGGCCTTCGGGGCCTGCGAAAATAACTTCGGGCATGTTTCCTGCCTGCTCCCAAGAGCGATTGTTGACGAATTCGCTCGGATAACTTAGAATCGTTCCAAGGGCGGCGACTGCCTCCCCCATCGGTTCGGCTTGCAGGTAATGGCCGGGGCGCTTCACGTCAATGGGAATGGCTGGCAGGCAATGAAACTCTCGACCAAAGGGCGATATGCGATGGTGGCGCTGGCCGATCTGGCGCTGGCCGAGGCTGTGCCGGGGCATGGCGATGAGTTGATGTCGCTGGCGGCGGTGGCCAAACGGCAGGATATCTCGCTGCCCTATCTGGAGCAGTTGTTCGTCAAACTGCGCCGTGCGGGACTGGTCGAGGCGGTGCGCGGGCCGGGCGGCGGCTATCGTCTGGCCAAAAGCCCGGATGCGATACGGATCAGCGAAGTGATGGAGGCGGTCGAGGAGACCGTCGATGCGCTGCACACCGGGGCAGGGGCGTCGGGCGGCGTGTCGGGGTCGCGGGCGCAAAGCCTGACCAACCGGCTGTGGGAGGGCTTGTCGGCGCATGTCTATGTGTTCCTGCACCAGACCCGGTTGTCTGACGTGGTCCGCAACGAAATGCAGCCCTGTCCGGCGGTGCCGATGCTGTTTCGGGTGGTGGACGAGGAATGAGAACCTATCTGGACCACAACGCCACCACGCCGCTGCGCCCCGAGGCGCGGGCCGCGATGCTTGCGGCGATGGAGGTGCAGGGCAATCCATCCTCGGTCCATGCCGAAGGGCGGCTGGCCAAGGGCTTGATCGAACGGGCAAGGGCGCAGGTCGCGGCGGCGTTGGGGGCAGATGGCGCGGATGTCGTCTTCACCTCTGGCGCGACGGAAGCAGCGGCTTTGGCTTGTGCGGGGCGCAATCTGGTCTGTGCGGCGGTGGAGCATGATGCGGTGTCAGCCTGGTGCGATCCGGTTCTGCCGGTGTCGGGCGACGGGATCGTGACGGTCGCTGATCCCGCCCGGACCGCGTTGCAGTTTGCCAATTCGGAAACCGGGGTGGTGCAGGAATTGCCCGCCGGCTTGGCGGTATCGGACCTGACGCAGGCGTTTGGCAAGCTGCCGATCGCGTTCAACTGGTTGGGTGTCGATATGGCGCTGGTGTCGGCGCACAAGCTGGGCGGGCCAAAGGGGATCGGCGCGCTGGTGCTGAAACGCGGGCTGGACTTTGTGCCCCGGTTGCGCGGCGGCGGCCAGGAAATGGGGCGGCGGCCGGGCACGGAGAACCTGATTGGCATTGCCGGTTTCGGCGCTGCGGCAGAGGCGGCGGCGCGGGATCTGGCCGACGGGATCTGGGACCGGGTTGCCGAACTTAGAAATACTCTAAATCAGGCATTGTCGGCCATTGGATTCGAGACTATTTCAGTCGGGAATAGGGTGCGGCGTCTGCCGAACACTTTGTGCCTGATCGCTCCGGGCTGGAAGGGCGAGACGCAGGTGATGGCGCTGGATCTGGCGGGGTTTGCCATCTCGGCCGGGTCGGCCTGTTCCAGCGGCAAGGTCCGGGCCAGCCGGGTGCTGCGGGCGATGGGTTATGACGAGGCGCTGGCGGGGCAGGCCATCCGCGTCTCACTGGGGCCGCTGACGACCGAAGGCGACGTGCTGCGCTTTGCCGAAGTCTGGGGCCGGGAATACAAACGCATTCGGGCGCGGGTTGCTTGAAGACCGGGCTGCAAGGCCCTGAAACGGAAGGATTACGGCGATGGCCATGTTAGAGGTGGAACTGCGCGACGGGGTCGATCGGGAAACCATCGACACCGTCAAAGCGATGTCCGGCACCTACAAATACGGCTGGTCGACCGAGATCGAGACGGATTATGCGCCGAAAGGCCTGTCCGAAGACATCGTCCGGCTGATTTCGGAAAAGAACGGCGAGCCGGACTGGCTGCTGGACTGGCGGCTGACCGCCTATCGCCGCTGGCTCAAGATGGAAGAGCCGACCTGGGCGATGGTCCACTATCCGACAATCGACTATCAGGACCAGTATTACTACGCCAAGCCGCGCAGCATGGCAGGCAAGCCGAAAAGCCTGGACGAGGTCGACCCCAAGCTGCTGGCGACCTATGCCAAACTGGGAATTCCGTTGAAAGAGCAGGCTTTGCTGGCCGGCGTTGAAGCACCGGAGGGTGAGCGCCGGGTGGCGGTGGACGCGGTGTTTGACAGCGTCTCGGTCGGCACGACCTTCAAGGCGGAACTGGCCAAGGCCGGGGTGATCTTCTGCTCGATCTCGGAAGCGGTGCGCGAGCATCCCGAACTGGTGCGGCAGTATCTGGGCTCGGTGGTGCCGCAGTCCGACAATTTCTTCGCCACGCTGAACAGCGCGGTCTACTCGGACGGCTCCTTTGTCTACATCCCGCCGGGCACCCGCTGCCCGATGGAACTGTCGACCTATTTCCGGATCAATGCCGAAAATACCGGACAGTTCGAACGCACCCTGATCATCGCCGACAAGGGGGCTTACGTCAGCTATCTGGAGGGCTGCACCGCGCCCAAGCGCGACACCCACCAACTGCACGCCGCCGTGGTGGAAATCGTGATCCTGGAGGATGCCGAGGTCAAATATTCGACCGTGCAGAACTGGTATCCCGGCGATGAGAACGGCGTGGGCGGCATCTACAACTTCGTGACCAAGCGCGCCGATTGCCGGGGCGACCGGGCCCGCGTGATGTGGACCCAGGTTGAAACCGGATCGGCGATCACCTGGAAATATCCGTCCTGCATCCTGCGCGGCAACGATGCCCAAGGCGAGTTCTATTCGATCGCCATCGCCAACAATCATCAGCAGGCCGACACCGGCACCAAGATGATCCATCTGGGCCGCAACACCAAATCCCGCATCGTTTCCAAGGGGATCAGCGCGGGCCATGCCAACAATACCTATCGTGGGCTGGTGTCGATGCACCCCAAGGCGACGGGTTCGCGCAATTATACCCAATGCGACAGTCTGCTGATCGGCGACAAATGCGGGGCCCATACGGTGCCCTACATCGAGGTCAAGAACAATTCTTCGCGCGTCGAACACGAAGCCACGACGTCCAAGGTTGACGAGGATCAGTTGTTCTACTGCCGTTCACGCGGGATGGACGAGGAGGAAGCGGTGGCTTTGGTCGTCAACGGCTTTTGCAAAGAGGTGTTGCAGGCGCTGCCGATGGAGTTCGCGATCGAGGCGCAGGCGCTGGTTGCGATCTCGCTTGAAGGCTCTGTGGGCTGACGGGAGCCTGATCTTGCACGATATGGCACCAGTTCAACCCTATTTCAGCCATTGTTCGGCTGTCTCTTACCGGGGACAGACGGATACATGGACCCGGCCCTATGCAGGCGATTTCGCAGAACCATCGGGAATTCGCTGCGCGGATCGCGCGGATCGAATCCGGGGTGGCGGCGTCGAAACAACTGCTGTTTGTCGGTATGGACGAGGTCTATCACGTGCCGCTGCGGGCGCGGAAGGTCAAGAACTCCGCTATCAGGGCATTGTTCGGCAACGCGCTGTATCCGGTTTCGCTGGTTCTGGCGCTGACGTTGGGAACCGCATCGCACGGGATCGGCCAGATCATACGGTATCAAATTCAGGGTCTGCCCGACCTCAAGGCCAACCCGGACCTCGAAATGGCGGTGCAGGTCGTCCTCGGCTTTGCCATCGCCGCAGTGCTTGGCTATCTGATGGGCCTGCGGTCAAATCAGCTTGCCGCGCTGAAAGCCGCGGGCGTGGTCATCGGGTTGTTGTTCTTTCACAACGCAGTCCGCGCCTACCCGGAGTTTTTCGCCAGCCTGACCTCGAAGGTCTGGGTCAATCAGATCGTCGCCCGCACCCAGGCGTATTCGATCCTGTGGCGGGGCATCAGCTTGCCGCTCTGACCGCAGGAGGTCGGCATGGCTGACTTTACCGTTGGCCATGCAGCCGCAGAGGTCATGCTGGAATGCCGGATGGCCGATTTCCCGTTCCCCGCCAAATCCTGCCGCACCAGCCTCTGCGCAGGCGCAGGGCGGCCTATGCCCCCCGATTCCTATGTGCTGCCGAAAGGGCCTAAAGATGTTGCGTATCAATAACCTGCATGTGAAACTTGAAGCAGAGGACAAGCAAATCCTGAACGGGGTCAATTTGAAGATCGGTGCCGGCGAAGTGCATGCGATCATGGGGCCGAACGGGTCGGGAAAGTCGACACTCAGCTATGTTCTGGCGGGCCGCGAAGGCTATGCCGTGACCGATGGCAGCGCGACGCTGGAGGGTGCCGATTTGCTGGCGATGGCGCCGGAAGTGCGGGCGGCGGCGGGGCTGTTTCTGGCGTTTCAATATCCGGTCGAAATTCCCGGTGTCGGCAACATGACCTTCCTGCGCACCGCCCTGAACGCGCAACGCAAGGCGCGCGGCGAGGCCGAGGTTTCGGCGGGCGACTTTCTGAAACTGGTGCGCGACAAGGCCAAACGCTTGCAGATCGACGCCGAGATGCTGAAGCGTCCGGTCAATGTCGGGTTTTCGGGTGGCGAGAAAAAGCGCAACGAAATCCTGCAAATGGCGGTGCTGGAACCCAAGATGTGCATCCTGGACGAAACCGATTCCGGGCTGGATGTCGATGCGATGAAACTGGTTGCAGACGGCGTGAACGCGCTGCGCGACGCGGGCCGCGCGTTTCTGGTGATCACCCATTACCAGCGGCTCTTGGACCATATCGCACCCGATGTCGTGCATATCATGGCCGCTGGCCGCATCATCAAGACAGGCGGACCGGAACTGGCGCTGGAGGTCGAGCATAACGGTTACGCCGACCTGTTGTCGGAGGCGCGGTGATGGGCTTGATGCAGTCACGGCTGGACCAATTGGCGGCGCGGATCGCGGGGCAGGTGCTGCCGCGTGGTTTGGCCAGTGCCCGCGCAGATGCCTTGGCGCGGCTGTCGGTGATGGGGCTGCCGACAAAACGCGATGAATACTGGCGCTATACCGACCCGTCCGCCTTGAACCACGCCGCCGCACGGACGGCCGCAGTCTTTGACGCCAGCGACGAGACGCCGGTTTTTGGCGAGATTGACCGGCTGAAACTGGTGTTCGTCGATGGCGTTTTCGATGCCGCCGCGTCCGACCCGCTTGACCTCGCCGGGGTGCAGATTGAGCGTCTGGCAGCGGTGAACGGACCGGGACACTGGGCGGAGGCGCTGTATGGCGCGTTGGAAACGGCAGGGCAAACTCCGGTCAGCCGCCCGTTCGCCGTGCTGAATTCGGCCTTTGCCAGCGATGGCGTTTTGATTCGGGTTACCGCCAGAGCCGCCAAGCCGATCGCCTTGATTTATGTGCATAAATCAGAGGGTTCCGATGTGATGCTGCACCATTGCATCCGCATTGAATCCGGCGCGGAACTGACGCTTTTGGAAAGCGGTCCTGCCGCCGCGCGCTTCAATGCGGTGCTGGAGGTTGATCTGTGCGAAGGAGCGCGGTTCCACCACATCCGGGCACAAGGGCGCGACCATGACCGGCATGAGATCACCCATCTGTTTGCCCGGCTTGCCGCCCATGCCATCTTCAAGAGCTTTACCCTGACCGCGAATGGCGCTTTGACCCGGAACGAGGCGGTGATCGACATCAAGGGTGACGATGCGGTGGCCCATGTCGCGGCGGCTGCGGTCGGCGATGGCCGGTTTCACCACGACGACACGGTATTCATAACGCACGACGCCTTGCGCTGCGAAAGCCGACAGGTCTTCAAGAAAGTGTTGAAAAACGGCGCGGTCGGGGTGTTTCAGGGCAAAATCCTGGTCAAGAACGGGGCCCAAAAGACCGACGGCTATCAGATCAGCCAGGCGTTGCTGCTGGATGGCGACAGTCAGTTTCTGGCCAAGCCGGAATTGGAGATCTATGCCGACGACGTGAAATGCAGCCACGGCTCGACCTCGGGTGCCATCGACGAGACCGCGCTGTTCTATCTGCGGTCGCGCGGGGTGCCGGTCAATCAGGCGCAGGCGCTGCTGGTTCTGGCGTTTCTGACCGAAGCCATCGCCGAGATCGAGGAGGCAGCGATCGCCGAAGACATCAGGTCGCGGCTGGAAGGCTGGCTGGCGAGGCATGATCGCTGATGGCCATGACACGAGATATCGTTGAAAGCTGGGGCCGGCCACGGGCCGTGGTGCGACGCCTGCTGGACCGCGGCGCTTCGGAACCGTTTGCGTTTTCGCTGCTGGTCACGTTTGTGATGCTCGCCTTCACCGCCACGGCGCCCAACTTGGCGCGGGAAGCCTATCTTTTTCCGGAAACGCCGCTGAGCCAGCGGCTGTTTGCCGCAGCCCTTGGCTTGCTGGCCACCATCCCGCTTTGGTATCTGCTGGCGGCGCTTGGCCATCAGGTGGCGCGGGCCTTTGGTGGCAAAGGCAGTTATTTTGGCGGCAGGCTTGCGCTGTTCTGGGCACTGGTCGTGGTGTCACCGGCGATGTTGGTGCAGGGGCTTGTTCAGGGGCTTTTGGGCGCCACAACCGCGTCGATTGTCGCCGGACTGCTTGTGGCGGCGGCTTTCCTGATGTTCTGGACCATGATGTTGCGCGAGGTGGAACGCTGATGGATTTGCGCCTGCCGGTATTGCTGCAAGCCGTCCGCCTTTCTGTCGAACGTCCCAAGGACGGTGCAAGACAGATTCTGAACCTGCATCTGACGGTGGCTGAGGCCGGTATTGGTCTGGCCCTGATGGCGGTCATCTCGACGCTGATGGCCGAGTTTGGCAACAAGATCGCGGCGGTTCCCGCCGAACCGATGGTTATGGCCGACTTCGCCACCCCGTTCGGTCTGGCATTGCTGCAACTCGTCGTGATGAGTAGTGCCGCCGTGATGATCCGGGTCCTGGGCCGGTGGGCGGGGGGCAAGGGCGATTTTGCCGGGGCCTTGGTGCTGGTCGGCTGGTTGCAAGCCATCCTGTTGCTGCTGCAATTTGTCCAACTGGTGATGATTGTGCTGGCACCGGCGCTTGTCGGCCCGATAGGGCTGTTCGGCCTTGCGCTGTTTGGCTGGCTGCTGACCAACTTTATTGCGGAACTGCATGGCTTTCAGTCGCTTGCCAAAGTTTTCCTCTGCATCCTTGCGGCGCTGTTGGGCGTTTCGCTGCTGCTGGCGATTGTGCTGGTCTTCGGCTTCGGGGTGAGGATGTGAGCATGTTTGATGTGGCAAAGATCCGCGCCGATTTCCCGATCCTGTCGCGGCTGGTCAATGGCAAACCTCTGGCCTACCTTGACAATGGCGCATCGGCGCAAAAGCCGCAGGTGGTGATTGACACGGTGACGCGCACCTATAGTCACGAATACGCCAATGTTCACCGGGGCTTGCACTATCTTTCCAACCTCGCGACGGAAAACTACGAAGCGGCGCGCGGCAAGATTGCCCGCTTTCTGAACGGCAGGCCGGGCGAGATTGTCTTTACCACCGGCACCACCGAGGCGATCAATCTGATATCCTATGCCTGGGCCGCGCCGCGCCTGCAGCCGGGCGACGAGATTGTGCTGAGTGTCATGGAGCATCACGCCAACATCGTGCCCTGGCATTTCCTGCGGCAACGGCAGGGTGTGGTGCTGAAATGGGTCGAGGTGGACGCCAAGGGCGATCTGGACCCGGAGGCGGTGCTGGCGGCGATCACTCCGCGCACCAAGCTGGTCGCCGTGACGCATATGTCCAACGTTTTGGGCACCGTCGTTGATGTCGCGGCAATCTGCCGGGGGGCGCAGGAGCTGGGTGTGCCGGTGCTGGTCGATGGCAGTCAGGCTGCGGTCCACCTGCCGGTCGATGTGCAGGCGATCGGCTGCGATTTTTATGCCATAACCGGACATAAGCTATATGGTCCAAGCGGTTCCGGAGCGATCTTCATTCGGACTGACAGGATGGCCGAGATGCGCCCCTTCCTGGGCGGCGGCGACATGATCCGCGAAGTGACGCGCGACGCGATCACCTGGAATGACCCGCCGATGAAATTCGAAGCCGGCACGCCGGGCATCGTGCAGCAGATCGGCCTGGGCGTGGCGCTGGACTATCTGACCGGGCTTGGCATGGCCAATGTGGCAGCGCATGAGCGGTCGTTGCGCGATTATGCGAGGGCACGCCTTGATGACCTTAACTGGCTGCGTGTGCAGGGCAATTCGGAAACCAAGGGTGCGATATTCTCCTTCACGCTGGACGGTCCGGCCCATGCCCATGACATCTCCACCGTGCTGGACAAGCGCGGCATTGCAGTGCGGGCCGGAACCCATTGCGCGATGCCGCTGATGCAGCATCTTGGCCTGACCGCAACCTGCCGCGCCTCGTTTGGGCTATACAACACGGTGGCAGAGGTTGACGCCCTGATCTCGGCGCTGGAACTGTGCCACGATATGTTCGGCTGATGTAGCGTGGGACAAAGCGCTACGCCTCTGCCATCGCCAAGATTGCAGAGGCGCTTGATTGAGCGGTTGAAACCCGTTCGGCCAGTCGCTATAGAGCGCGTCAGGCACCCATAGCTCAGCTGGATAGAGTGTTGCCCTCCGAAGGCAAAGGTCGCACGTTCGAATCGTGCTGGGTGCACCAATTTCCATTGTTTCTGTGAGTTTTGCACCCGGTTGGGGCTTGCCCGCACTGGACCAACTTGGCATGTGTTCGGCGTTTTGTGCACCGAAGGGGCCGATGTGCCGATGCTTCCCAGTCCAGTTGCAGGCACGGCGCGGGTTGCAGGGCATTTTGGCGAACTGCTGCAAGGCCGGCTGGGGGGGGGCGGGCCGGTGGTGCTGGTGACGCTGCCCTGTCCGGTGCGGGCGGCGCAGGCGGTTGTTCTGCCGTCGCGCCGGTTGAGCTTGCAGCAGGCGACGCCGGTTGTAACCTTGGACCGGCTGACCCGCATGCTCGACCTGCTGGACCTGCCGCGGCAGGGGCGGTTCCGGTTGCGGACCGAAATGCCGCCGGGTGGTGGGGCGGGAGCATCGACGGCCGCCCTGCTGGCGCTTGGGATGGCCTGTGGGCGCGATGCGGGGACGGTGGCGCGGGCCTGCCTTGCCGTCGAAGGGGCAAGCGACCCCTTGCAGTTTGCGGCACCCGAGCGGGTGCTGTGGGCGTCGCGCAAGGGGCAGGTGCTTGCTGCTTTGCCGGCAATGCCCCGGATAGAAGTCTTGGGAGGGTTCTGGGGTGATGGTCTGAGGACAGACCCGCAAGACCATGATTTCCCAGACATTTCCGACCTCGTGACCGCTTGGCCCGCCGCCTGCACCGAGGTGCGGAAAGTCGCCGCTCTTGCCAGCCAATCGGCGCGGCGCACGCTGGATTTGCGGGGTCCGAAAGGCGATCCGACCGAGACACTTGCCCGAAAATGGGGTGCGCTTGGCTTTGTCGTGGCCCATACCGGATCGGCGCGTGGGTTGATCTTTGCGCCGGGAACGGTGCCCGAAGCGGCGGTGGCGGACTTGCGCAGCGCCGGGTTTTCAAGGATCACCCGGTTCAGATGCGGGGGAGGCGGCTGATGTTCGCGGGCGCGATGCTGGTGGCGCTGATGGTGGAGGCGGCGATCGGCTGGCCCGATGCGCTTTACCGGCGCATCGGCCATCCGGTGACGTGGATCGGGGCGCTGATCGCGGGCAGTGACGCCCGGTTTAACCGTTTCGAAGACTCGGGTGCGCTGCGCCGCATGGCAGGTGTGGCAGTCGCATTGGCGGTCATGCTGGTGGTCGGGGCTGCCGCGATCGTGGCGGTTCGGCTATTGCCAAGTGGCTGGATTGGCAGCGTTTTGGCAGGGGCTCTGGCCTGGCCACTGGTGGCGGCGCGGTCGCTATATGATCATGTCAAGGCAGTGGGGCGGCCATTGGCACGGGGGAATCTGGACGGCGCACGGGCGGCGGTGGCGATGATCGTCGGGCGCGATCCGGCGCGGCTGCACGCGGCGGGGGTCGGGCGGGCGGCGCTGGAAAGTTTGGCGGAAAGCGCCTCGGATGGCGTGGTGGCGCCGCTGTTCTGGGGGGTGATCTTTGGCCTGCCGGGGATAGCGGTCTACAAGGCGGTCAACACAATGGATTCGATGATTGGCCACCTGACACCGCGCCATGCCGCATTTGGCTGGGCGGCAGCCCGGATTGATGATGGGGCGAACCTGATTCCGTCACGGCTGACCGGGCTGCTTTTTGCTGCGGTTTCAGTGGATTGGCGGGCGTCTCTGAGGTGCATGTGGCGCGATGCGGGCAAGCACCGCTCGCCGAATGCCGGTTGGCCGGAGGCGGCTCTGGCGGGGGCTTTGGGCATTCGGCTTTCGGGGCCGCGGGTCTATGACGACCGGATGTCGGCCGATGTCTGGGTCAACGAAGGGGCACCTGATCCGGGGGCAGCGGATGTCGGGCGAGGACTTGCATTGTATTTGAAGGCGATGCTGGTCTTGGCTTTGGCGTTGCTTGTAACGGCGGTGATTTGATGCGCGATCATGGCGGCAATCTGGATCGGGCGATGCGGACCTATGGCGGCGAGGCGGCGGACTGGATTGATCTTTCGACTGGAATCAATCGCTTGCCCTATCCGGTGCCGCCGCTGTCGCCCGAGGCTTGGACCCAGTTGCCGACGCGAAGCGCGACGGAGCGGCTGCTACTGGCGGCACGGACCAACTATGCCACCACCGCGCCAATGGTCGCCTTGCCCGGGGCGCAGGCCGCCATTCAATGGATCCCGCATCTGGGCGGCAAGGGTTTGGCGCGGGTGCTGGGGCCGACCTATAACGAACACGCCGGGGCATTGCGGGCGGCGGGGTGGCGGGTGGAGGAAGTCGCGGATTTGCAAGCACTTTCCGGCGCCGATCTGGCGGTGATTGTAAACCCCAACAACCCGGATGGCCGTCTTGCGCAGCCCAAGTCCATCAAAGAGTTGCTGCCGTTGGTCGGGCGATTGGTGGTGGATGAGAGCTTCGTGGATGCCACACCCGAACTTTCCTGCGCCCCGGTTGCCGATGTGCCGGGGCTGATCCTGCTGCGATCCTTTGGCAAGTTCTATGGGCTGGCGGGTCTGCGGCTTGGATTTGCGCTTGGGAATGGCAAGGATATCAATGCTTTGGCTGCGATGGCCGGGCCTTGGCCGGTTTCCGGGGCCGCAATCGAAATCGGGACCAGCGCCCTGCTGGATGACGCATGGTCGCAGAAAACCAGCCTGCGGCTCGGCGGAGA
Source organism: Rhodobacterales bacterium (assembly GCA_043738565.1). Classification (GTDB taxonomy): domain Bacteria; phylum Pseudomonadota; class Alphaproteobacteria; order Rhodobacterales; family Rhodobacteraceae; genus Stagnihabitans. The sequence continues at coordinate 11,493 of JAYUGA010000192.1, read as the reverse complement.
GGTGCGGCGGATGGATGGGATGGCGGGGAAAATGGGGTGGAAACCGGTCGGTGGCACCGCCTTGTTCCGGCTTTTTCAGGTCGAAACCGCGCAGGCGGCGCAGGATCATCTGGCGCGGCACCGGATCTGGAGCAGGATTTTTCCCTATTCAACCCATTGGTTACGCCTTGGCCTTCCGGGAAATGAGACCGAGTGGCGGCGCTTGGGCGAGGCTTTGGGGGGCTGATGCAATTCGGTGAGGCGGACCGTGCGTCTTTGGCGGAAATCCTGCGCTGGCGGCGGGATGTGTGCGGCATTTTCGCCCCGATGCGGTGCCAGAGCCGTTGCTGGTGCGGCTGCGGCTGGCGATGGAGGCGGCACCTTCTGTAGGGAATTCAAGGCCCTGGCGGGTGATCCGGGTCGAAGATCGTGCCTTGCGGGCCAGTGTTCGCGCGGAATTCCTGGCCTGCAATGCCAGTGCCGCCGCGATTTATGCCGAGCAGCAGCGCGCGGACTATTTTCGGCTGAAACTGGCTGGACTGGATGCGGCGCCTGTGCAACTTGCTGTTTTTATGGCACAAAATCCGGAAGAAGGGCATGGGCTGGGCAGGCAGACCTTGCCCGAAACGCTGCGGCAGTCGACGGCGATGGCGATTCACGGCATGTGGCTGGCGGCGCGGGCGGAGAATTTGGGGCTGGGGATGGTGTCGATTCTGGATCCTCGGATGATGGAGAATTTGTTCAAGGTTCCGGAAGGATGGGAGTTTTCGGCCTATCTGTGCATCGGCTGGCCCGAGACGCTGGACGATACGCCACTGTTGCACCGTGTGGGCTGGCAGGAGAATGTAGCGACCGAGTGGGAGGTTCGCCAGGGTACCGAACCGGGGGCGGGATGCGTGGTTAATGGGTGGAAATCGTTGGATTTTTGCAAACCTACAACCAGCCTGCAACCGGCCTACATCGCCGCTACGGGATTTTCGGGATTTGGGCGGTTAAACCGGCGCACTCAGCGGGCGAGGGCCAGAACTCCCGGCACGTCGAGATGCGCCTCGATATGGGCGGCCAGTGCGTCGAGCGTGGCGTCCACATCGGCGCTGTAGGACCGACCCGAGGCGGCGATGCCCAGCCCGTGCAGGAAGGCGGCGCGGAAGCGGTCGTCCGCAAACATGCCGTGCAGGTAGCTGCCGGTGACGCGGCCATCGGGCGAGGTGGCACCCTCGGGCTGACCCTGCACATGGGCGAAGGGGCGGCTGCGGTCGGGGCCGCTGCTTTGGCCGATGTGGATTTCGTAGGCCGTGATCGGCAGGCCGCTGGCGGCATGGCTGGCATGGGTGCGGGTCAGGCGTTTGTCTTGGGTCATGGTGGTCGTGATGTCGAGAAGGCCAAGGCCGGGGGTTTGGCCTGCCGGGCCTTCGATGCCCTCTGGGTCATCTACCGATTGGCCGAGCATCTGGTAGCCGCCGCAGATGCCCAGGATGCGGCCACCGCGCCGGTGGTGGGCGTAAAGGTCGATGTCCCAGCCTTGTTGGCGAAGGAACGCAAGGTCGCCGCGCGTCGATTTGCTGCCGGGGAGGATGACGAGGGCGGCGTCGCCGGGGATGGCCTCGCCGGCGCGGACCATCTGGACCTGCACGCCAGGTTCGGCCTTGAGCGGGTCGAGGTCGTCGAAATTGGCGATGCGCGACAAGGTCAGGCAGGCGATCTTTAGCCCCGAGCCGGTGGAGGAGGCGATGTCGAGCGCGTCTTCGGCGGGGAGTCTGGCGGCTTGCGTGAAGTGGGGCAGGGTGCCGAAGCCGCGCCACTGGGTGAGGGTTTCGATCAGGCGGTAGCCGTCGGTGAACAGAGCGGGATCGCCGCGGAATTTGTTGATGAGAAAGCCCGCGATCATGGCGGCATCGGCGGGGTCGAGGACGGCTTTGGTGCCGACGATCTGGGCGATGACGCCGCCACGGTCGATGTCGCCGACAAGGATGACGGGCACGTTGGCGGCGCGGGCGAAGCCCATGTTGGCGATATCTCCGGTGCGCAGGTTGACCTCGGCGGGCGAGCCTGCGCCTTCGACGATGACCAGATTGTATCGGGATTTCAGGCGGCGGAAGCTGTCCAGCACCGGGACCATCAGCGCGGGTTTGAGGGCAGCATAGTCGCGGGCCTTTACCGTGGTCAGGCGCTTGCCCTGGACGATGACTTGCGATCCGGTGTCGGTTTCGGGTTTGAGGAGGACGGGGTTCATGTCGGTATGCGGCTCCAGCCCGCAGGCGAGGGCTTGCAGGGCCTGGGCGCGGCCGATTTCGCCGCCATCCACGGTGACGGCGGCGTTGTTGGACATGTTCTGCGGCTTGAACGGGGCGACCGACAGGCCGCGCAGCCGGGCGGCGCGGCACAGGCCCGCGACGATCAGCGATTTGCCGACGTTGGAGCCTGCACCCTGGATCATCACGGCCTTCACGGGGTGATGCCGAGGATGGCTGGGAGGTTGGTGCGCGTTTCGTCGGTGAAGTGAAAGACCTGCCAGCCCCGCGCCCGGGCGGCGGCGATGTTCTGATCGGAATCGTCGATCAGCAGGATTTCCTGCGGTGGCAGGCCGGACCAGCGTTCGATGGCTTCGAAGAAGCCGGCGTCGGGTTTGCGGATACCAAGGGAGCCGGAGGCGAAGATTTTTTGCATCCGGGTGGCAAAGCCGAGTTGGTTCCAGATGAAACCGGCGCGGTGGGCTTCGTTGTTGGTGGCGATCACGCCGGGCAGCGGGCAGCGGGATTGCCAATCCAAGACCTGTTCGTCGAGCAGGGCGTCCTTTTGCAGCCAGTAGGTCAGGATGGCTTGCGGCGTGTGGGGGACCGTATCCGCCGCGATCCAGTCTGCGATCAGGTCGATGAGATCGCGTTTGCCGATCAGGACAATTGCGAAGCGGTCGGAGCCGAACATGTATCGGGTGAAGGCTGCGGCGGACACGCCCAAGTCAGCCTCGAAACTCTGCTGCCAGAGGTGGAAGCCGCCGTCGTAGCCGCGGTTGAGGACACCATCGAAATCCCAGGCGATCAGTTTCAAAACTCGACCCCGGCCTGGGCCTTGATGCCGGATCGGAACGGGTGCTTGATCAGGGTCATCTCGGTGACGAGATCGGCGGCTTCGATCAGGGCTTCGGCGGCGTTGCGGCCGGTGAGGACGACATGGGTCAGCGGCGGTTTTTCGGTTTGCAGGAAGGCGAGGACTTCGGCGAGGTTGAGGTAGTCGTAGCGCAGGGCGATGTTGATCTCGTCCAAGAGAACAAGGCGGATATTGGGGTCGCGAATCAGTTCCTTGGCCTTTTCCCAACCGGCCTGGGCCGCCGCCACATCACGGGCGCGATCCTGCGTCTCCCAGGTGAAGCCCTCGCCCATTGCGAAGAACTGGCAGAGGTCGCTGAAATTCTCGGTCAGCAGGCGACGTTCGCCGGTGTCCCAGGCGCCCTTGATGAACTGGACGACAGCGCAGGGCATGCGGTGGGCGACGCAGCGCAGGATCATGCCGAAACCGGAAGAGGATTTGCCCTTGCCCGCGCCAGTGTGGACGATGATCAGGCCGCGCTCGCCGGATTTGCCGGCCATGATCTTGTCGCGGGCGGCTTTCTTTTTGGCCATCTTGACGGCGTGGCGGGCATCTGTGTCGGCAATGACCTCTGACATGGCGTTCGCATCCTTGACAATCTGGCCCATCCTGCCTCAGGTGGGGCCGTGCTGGTGCCTGTTTTACGACAGGCGAAAAGGGAATGCGACAGGCGAGGTGGAAACCGGACCAAGGCGCAGCCGCCCCCGCGACCGTGACCGGAAAGGTCGCCCGATGCCACTGGCCTATGGCCGGGAAGGCGGGCGACCGCAGGGGGCAACCCCGGAATCCGCAAGCCGGGAGACCTGCCAGCACAGAGGACTGAACGGCGGACGGGGTGTTCTGCGACGGGTTAGGCGGGTCTTTGGCCCGTCCCCGCGCATTCATCCGGGGGAGTGGTGAATGGTCAGGCTGCACATCTGCATGAGTTGCAAAGCCGGATTGCCGGTGTGCGACGGCGAATTGCCGTTGGGGGCGCAGCTTTATGCCGCGATTGCCGCCTTGGCGGTGCCGGACGGGGTGGCGGTGGTTCCGGTCGAATGCCTGTCGGCCTGCAATTCGGGGGCTTCGGTGGCCTTGTCGGCACCGGGTCGCTGGTCGTATGTCTATGGCCGGATGACGCCGGACAATGCCGCCGATATTCTGGCAGGGGCTGCCGCCTATGCCCGAAGCAGCGATGGTCTGGTGCCGTGGCGCGAACGGCCCGTCATCTTCCGCAAGCAAAGCCTTGCCCGCATACCGCCTTTGGAGGCCGCCCATGTCTGACCAATCCTTGAATGCGCTGGCGAAAATCCCCGTGACCGTGATCACCGGCTTTCTGGGCTCGGGGAAAACCACGCTGATCCGCCATCTGATGCAGAACCCGCAGGGCAAACGGCTGGCGGTGCTGGTCAACGAGTTTGGTACGATGGGGGTCGATGGCGAGATCCTGAAATCCTGCGCCGATGCGAATTGTCCGGTCGAGAATATCGTCGAACTGGCCAATGGCTGCATCTGCTGCACGGTTGCCGACGAGTTCATTCCGACGATCGAAGCATTGTTGGCCCTGCCGGTGCGACCGGACCATATCCTGATCGAAACCTCAGGGCTGGCGCTGCCCAAGCCGCTGTTGAAGGCGTTCGACTGGCCTGCCATCCGGTCACGGATCACGGTGGATGGCGTGATCACGCTGGCGGATGCCGAGGCGGTGGCCAGCGGGCATTTCGCCGGGGAACTGAGCGCGGCGCAGATTGCAGCGGGCGAACATGACACGCCCTTGGGCGAAGTGTTCGAGGATCAGATTGCCTGTGCCGACATCGTGCTGCTGTCGAAGGCCGATCTGGCGGGGGAGGCTGGCATTGCGGCGGCGCGGGCGGTGATCGAGTTTGAGGTGACCGAGAAGGGGCGGGGCCGCTTGCCCATACTGGCGATGACCGAAGGCGTCATTGACCCACGCGTGATCCTGGGGCTGAATGCAGCGGCAGAGGATGATCTGGCGGCGCGGCCCAGCCACCATGATGGCGAGGATGGCCATGAGCATGATGATTTCAACAGCATTGTCATAGGCTTGCCGGAGGTTGTTGATGCCGATGCCCTGACTGCCGCCATCCGGCGGCTGGCGCGCGAGATGAACATTCTGCGGATCAAGGGCTATGTCGCGGTCAGGGGCAAGCCGATGCGGCTCTTGGTGCAGGCGGTGGGCGAGCGGGTGCGGGTGCAGTATGACCGGCCCTGGGGGGCCAGTCCGCGCGGTTCGCAGCTGGTGGTGATTGCCGAGCAGGCCGACATCGACGCGGCGGCGATCCGCGCCATTCTGGAAGCTTAAGCCATGCATGTCGTGTTCCGCGAAAGTCATGGGCTGGAGGAGACGGCGGTGCCGTTCGATCCGGCGCAAGAGCCGGCGGAACTGGTGGTGCTGAGTTTCTCGGACAGTGATCTGGGGGCATTTGCGGCGGGGTGGCAGCGCGGGCGGGCGTCTTTGCCGAGCCTGCGGCTGTGCAATCTGGTGGCGCTGCGGCATCCGTTGTCGGTCGATACCTATGTGGAAAAGACGCTCGGCGGGGCCAAGGCGGTGCTGGTGCGGGTGATTGGCGGCGCGGCGTATTGGGCTTACGGGCTGGCGTCGTTGCGCGATCTGGCGCAGCGGCGCGGGCTGGCGCTGGCGGTTTTGCCTGCCGATGGCCGGGTTGATCCGGGCCTTGATGCGCTGTCCACACTGCCGGTGTCCACCCTGCGCCGTCTTACCGCGCTGTGTGACGCCGGGGGCGCGGTGGCGGCGCAGGCAGCGTTGGCGCAACTGGCGCTGGCGGCGGGGCTGTATGCTGGTCCGGTGTCGGGCGACAAGTCGGTGCCGGAGTGCGGGTTTTATCATCCGTTGCACGGTGTGATTGCGGAGCCAGCGGGGCAGGGGCCGCGTGTGGCGGTGGTGTTCTATCGGTCTTACCTGACGGCCGCCGATACCGGGCCGGTCGATGCGCTGATCGACGCTTTGGATCAGGTTGGATTTTCCGCCTGTGGGGTCTTTGCGCCGAGCCTGAAATTGCAGGTGGCGGCGGATTGGCTGCGCCAGCACTTTGCGGCGAATCCCCCGGTGGCGATCCTCAACGCCACCGCCTTTTCGGCACAGGGGGCGGATGGCACCTCGCCCTTGGATGCGCCTGGCTGTCCGGTGTTTCAGGTGGCGCTGTCCACCGCGCGTCGGCGCGACTGGGCGACTTCGCTGCGCGGGCTGTCGCCTGCCGATCTCGCCATGCATGTGGTGCTGCCCGAGGTCGATGGCCGGTTGTTTGCCGGGGTGGTCAGTTTCAAATCGCCGGGCAAGCGTCACCCCGACCTGCAATTTTCGCGCTTCGCCCACCGCGCCGATGCCGGGCGGATTGCGGCGGTGGTGGCGCGGGTTCGGGCCTGGCACCGTCTTGGCGTGACCCCGGCGGCAGAGCGGCAACTGGCGGTGGTGCTGTCGACCTATCCCGGCCGGGCGCATCAGATGGCGCATGCGGTCGGGCTGGATGCGCTGGCCTCGACCGCGGCGGTGTTGCGCGATCTGGCGGCTGCGGGATATGCCGTGCAGCCGGCGGGCGACCTTGCCGGGGCCTTGCAGTCTGAAACCCTGAGTTGGCCGCTTGGCGAATATCAGGTGGCACTGAAATCGCTGCCTGATGTGCTGCAATCGAACCTGCGGGCAGCCTGGGGTGCGCCGGAAAGCGATCCGGATTGCCGCAATGGCAGTTTCCGGTTTGCCGCCACCCTGCGCGGTGCGGCTCTTGTCGCGCTGCAACCGGAACGCGGACGGCTTGCTGACCGCGACGGTGAATACCACGACCTGACCGCCACGCCGCGCCATGCCTATGTGGCGTTTTACCTGTGGTTGCGGGCGCGTGGCACCGATGCGCTGGTCCACATGGGGGCGCATGGCACGCTGGAATGGCTGCCGGGCAAATCGGTGGCCTTGTCGGCGGCATGCTGGCCCGAAGCGCTGACCGGGGCGCTGCCGGTGATCTACCCGTTCATCGTCAACGATCCCGGCGAGGCGGCGCAGGCCAAGCGGCGGGTTGCGGCGGTCACGCTGGGGCATCTGCCGCCGCCGCTGGTGGCGTCAGTGCTGCCCGATCAGTTTGTGCGGCTGGAGCGGCTGCTGGATGAGTATTCCACGGCGGACGGCATCGACCCGGCGCGGCGGGATCGTTTGATCCGATCAGTGCGGGATGAGGCAAGGGCCTTGGGGGTCGAGGCGGATCTGGGGATTGCCGAGGCGGCCTCGCCTGCCGAGGCGATGACGCGGATCGACCGCTTTGTCTGCGACGTCAAGGCAAGCCAGTTTGGCGCCGGACTGCATGTTTACGGGCAGGGGGCGGGCGAACGCGAGGGGCTTTTGACGGCTTTGAACGGGCGTCGCGTGGCCCCCGGGCCGTCGGGTTCGCCCAACCGGGGGCGGCAGGACGTTTTGCCGACCGGGCGCAACCTGTTCTCGGTCGATCCGCGCGCGGTGCCGACCCGGGCCGCCCATGCCCAGGGGGTGAAGCTGGCCGGGGAACTGATCCGCCGCCATTTGCAGGACCACGGCGACTACCCGCGCGGGCTGGTGGTGGATCTGTGGGGGTCGGCCACGATGCGGACGGCGGGTGAAGACTTTGCGATGGCGCTGCATCTGGCCGGGCTGGCGCCGGTGTGGGATGCGGCGGCAGAGCGGGTTTCGGGGTTTGAAGTGATCCCGCTCGCCGTGCTGGACCGGCCTCGAATTGATGTGACCCTGCGGGTGTCGGGCCTGTTCCGTGATATATTTCCGGGGCTGGCGCAGTTGTTTGAGGCGGGGGCCGAGGCGCTTGCGGCCCGCGATGAAGCCGCCGACGACAACCCCTATCGCGGTGGTGCCAGGGTCTTTGCACCCGAGCCGGGCCACTACGGGCTGGGGATGGACGGGCTTGACACATTTACCGAGCAGGCCCGGCAGGCTGCGGGCGAGGCGTGGCTGAAAGCCTCGTCCTGGGCGATTGGCCGCGACGGGCAAAACCAGCCCGACCGCGCCGCGCTGGAAGCCCGGATGCGGAACGCCGATGCCTTTGTCCACAGCCAGGATTTGCCGGAAACCGACCTGCTGCTGTCCAGCGACTACGCCGCGCATGAGGCCGGGTTTGCCGCCGCGGTGGCGCGTCTGGGCGGCCAGACGCCCGCGCTCTACCACCTTGACGCGACGCGCGCAGGCAACCCGCAGGCCCGCAGCCTGACCGAGGAAATCGCCCGCGTCGTCCGCGCCCGTGCCGCCAATCCGGTCTGGGCCACGGCCATGATGGCGCACGGCTTTCGCGGCGGTGCCGAAATTGCCGCCACGCTCGACCACATGGCCGCCTTCGCCCATCTGGCCGCCGCCGTGCCGCCGCATCTGTTCGACCTCTATCACGACGCCACTTTGGGCCGCGAAGATCTGTGCGCCTTTCTGGCCACGGCCAATCCCGCCGCTTTGGCCGCGATGGAGGATACCTTTCGCCGCCTGCATGACGCCGGTTTGTGGACGACGCGGCGCAACTCGATCCGGGCCGGGATGGCGGTGCGGCATGGCTGAGGTGCGGATCCAAGGCTGGTGCCCGACGGCGCTGCGCCCGATGCTGGCAGGAGACGGCCTGATCGTGCGCATCCGGCCCCGGCTGGCCCGCCTGACGCCCGCGCAGGGCCAGGGCATCGCTTTGGCGGCCCTGACGCATGGCAACGGTCTGATCGACCTGTCGTCGCGTGGCAATCTCCAGTTGCGCGGCATTGGGGAAGGCAGTCATCCGGCGCTGTTGGCCGATCTTTCGGCGCTTGGCCTGATCGACCCGGATCAAGCGACCGAGGCGCGCCGGAATATCCTTGTCACCCCGTTCTGGACCAAGGCCGATGGCACGGCGGAGCTTGTGGACGCGATTGAGAAGACCATGCTGCAAGCCGCTGATCTTCCCGCCAAATTCGGGATTGTGGTTGATACCGGCCCGGTGCCGGTTCTGGCGCACAGTTCTGGCGATATCCGGATTGAACGCAAGGAGGGCCTGATCCTGCGGCCCGATGGCGCGGCTTTCGGGCAAAGGATCACGCCCGAAACCGCCGCCCAAGCCGTGCTCGACCTGCTAAACTGGTTCGTGGCGACCGGCGGCATGGCGCGGGGCCGGGGCCGGATGGTGCCGCATCTGGGCCGCGCCGTTCTGCCGGGCGGCTTTGAGGTGCCCGCTGCCGCACCTGCCGCCGTGCCGGTTCCGGGGAAGCATCCGCTTGGGTTCATGGTCGGATTTGAGTTCGGCCAGATCCAGGCGGCGACGTTTGCCGCCCTTGCCATCCATCCGCTGCGCATCACGCCGTGGCGGATGATTCTGGTCGCAGGGGCGGCCGAAGCCTGCGATATTCCCGGCCTGATCACCACCCCGGATGACCCCCGCCTGCGGGTAAGCGCCTGCACCGGTGCGCCGTCCTGTCCGCAAGGCTTGCAGCCGACCCGGGTGCTGGCCGCGCGTCTGGCGGGGGCGGTGCCTGCCGGGCAGCACCTGCATGTCGCAGGCTGTGCCAAGGGTTGCGCCCATCCGGGGCCTGCGGATGTCACCCTGACCGCAACCGCGCAGGGCTTCGCCGTGATCCGCAATGGCCGGGCTTCCGATGCGTCAGAGGCTGGCTATGATGCTGCACTATCCCTCTTCAAGGCCATGTAATGCAACATATTTACGAAAAAGACGGCGCGGCCATCTACCTGCAGAGCTTTGCGATGATCCGCGCCGAGGCGGCGCTTTCCGGGTTCACGCCAGAGGAAGAAATCGTCGCGGTGCGGATGATCCATGCCGCCGGGATGGTCGGGCTGGCGGCGCAGATCCGCTTCACCCCCGGCATGGCCATCGTCGCGCGGGCCGCCCTGGAAGCGGGGGCGCCGATCCTGTGCGACGCCCGGATGGTCAGCGAGGGCATCACCCGGACCCGGCTGCCGGCGGGCAACCAGATCATCTGCACCTTGCAGGATGCGCGGGTGCCTGACCTTGCCAAAGCGATGCAGAATACCCGGTCAGCGGCGGCGCTGGAACTGTGGCGACCGCATCTGGCCGGGGCGGTGGTTGCAATCGGAAATGCCCCTACCGCTTTGTTTCACCTGTTGAATATGCTGGACGACCCCAGTTGCCCGCGACCGGCGGCGATCATCGGCTGTCCGGTCGGTTTTGTGGGTGCAGCCGAGTCGAAGGCGGCCCTGCTGGCAGTGCAACCGGTGCCCGCACTGGTGGTCGAGGGCAGGCTTGGCGGCTCGGCCATCACGGTGGCGGCGATCAACGCGCTGGCCGCGCGGAAGGAATAGCATGGGCAGGATCATCTGCACCGGCCTTGGCCCCGGCGATCCGGACCTGATGAGCGTCAAGGCGCATCGGTTGGTCACCGGGGCCACCCATGTCGCCCATTTCCGCAAGGCCGGCCGTCCGGGGCAGGCGCGGCGGATTGTCGAGGGGATGCTGGCACCGGGTGTGACGGAATATCCGATGGAATACCCGGTGACGACCGAGCTGCCGTGGGAAAGCCCGGCCTATAATGCGGCGCTGGCCGGGTTTTACGACCACTGGGCCGGGCGGCTGGCCGAGGTTGCAAGGACGGCCGATGTGGTGGTTCTGTGCGAGGGCGACCCATTCTTTTATGGATCATTCATGCATCTTTACCATCGGTTGCACGGCGTTGTTGAAGTGGATATCGTACCGGGGATCACCGGGATGTCGGGCTGCTGGACCGCCACAGGCCAGCCGATCACCTGGGGCGATGATGTCATGACCGTATTGACCGGCACTTTGCCCGAGGCTGAACTGACCCGCCACATGCGCGCCGCCGATGCGCTGGTCGTGATGAAAACCGGCCGCAACCTGCCCAAGATCCGCCGCGCCCTGGCCAGTGCCGGGCGGCTGGACGCGGCCTGGCTGGTCGAGGCGGGAACCATGCCGAATCAACGGGTTGCGCGACTGAGTGAAACCCCCGAGACCGCTTGCGCCTATTTCGCCATCGTGCTGGTTCATGGTCAGGGCCGCCGTCCGGAGGCGGTGGCATGACCGGATCGCTGGTCATTGCCGGTCTTGGCCCGGGGGCCGATGCCATGGTGACGCCCGAGGTTGGCGCCGCTTTGGCCGAGGCCACCGATATTGTCGGTTACATCCCCTATGTCGCCCGCATCGCACCCCGCGCCGGGCTGCGTCTGCATCCATCCGACAACCGGGCAGAGCTTGACCGTGCCATCCATGCCTTGGAAATGGCGAAGGCCGGTCAAAGGGTTGTGGTGGTTTCTTCGGGTGATCCCGGCGTCTTCGCCATGGCATCTGCGGTGTTCGAGGCGATGGAAGGCCGGTCCGACCTTCATGCGCTCGACATCCGGGTTCTGCCCGGCATTACCGCCATGCTGGCCGCCGCTGCCGCGATCGGCGCGCCTTTGGGCCATGATTTCTGCGCAATCAACCTGTCGGACAATCTCAA
>JAYUGA010000191.1:0-12443 GCA_043738565.1 Rhodobacterales bacterium | reverse complement strand
GGGCTTGGAGGCGATGCGGCACAGGCTGCGGGGCTGATGTTCGGCCTCAAGAAAAAGCCGAAGATTGAAACCGCGCGGATGACGCTCCGCCTGCCTGGCCATGGCGACTTTCGCCAATGGGCCGATTTGCGCGACGGCTCGGCCGCCTATCTGATCCCGTGGGAGCCGGTGCGGGCCGGCGATCATCTGACCCGGCGGGCTTTTACCAACCGGGTCTATTGGGCGGCACGGGCCGAAGCGCAAGGCACCGCCCTGCCATTGATGCTGTTCCGGCGGGTGGATAACCTGCTTCTGGGGGCGATCACGCTGGACAACATCCGGCGCGGCCCGGTGCAGGCGGGCACCCTGGGCTATTGGATCGGCGCCCCCCATGCCCGGCAGGGCTATATGAAAGAGGCGATCCTCGGCCTGGTCCACCATGCCTTTGCCACGATGGACCTGTCGCGGCTGGAGGCGGCCTGTCTGCCGGAAAACGCGGCGTCGCGCGGCGTGCTTGAAAAATGCGGATTTAAGTACGAAGGTGTCGCGCAAAGCTATCTGCAGATCAATGGGCGCTGGCGCAACCACGTGCTTTACGCCAACCTGCGGCATGACCGGCGCGGGCGAACCGACGCTGGCTGAGCTCCCGCGCTTTTCGGCGGGAAGGGGACTTTTGTGGGTGACGTCAAGATACTGCTGCTGCGCGGGGTAAATGTTTCGGGGGCCAATCGCCTGCCAATGGTGGAATTCCGCGAGATGCTGACCGGCTTTGGCCTGACCGATGTGGACACCCATCTGCAAAGCGGCAATGCGGTGTTCCGCGATCCGGGGGTGCCGGATCTGGCGGACAAGATCACTGCGGGCATGATGGTGCGGTTCGGCTTCAAGCCCGCACTGTTTTTCCTGACCCTGGCCGAGTATCGCCGCGTTCTGGCCGCCAATCCCTACAAGGTGCAGGGCGCGGCGGATGGCGCCAAGGTCCATATCGTGTTTCTGGCAGAACCGGCGGTGGCGGCCGATCTTGCCGGGCTGCGGGCCCATGCGGTTGAAGGCGAGCAGGTCACGCTGACCGACCGCGCGCTGTATCTGCACACCCCGGCGGGGTTCGGCAAATCGGCTTTGGCCGAAAAGCTGCCGCGCCATATCAAGGTCGGCCAGACCGCGCGCAATCAACGCTCGGCTGAATCGATCCTGGCGCTGGCGGCGGCGCTGCCGGTGGGGTGACAGATGCGCTGGCTGTGCGGGGTGATCGTGGCGCTGGTGCCGGGATTGGCTTTCGCGGAGGGGCGGATTCCGTCGGACTGCGTGGCGCTGTCAGAGGCTTCGCAGGTGGTGCCGGTGGTGTTCGGGGCACCGTTGGCGGCTGACGCGGTGCGCATCCGGTTTCTGCAACACGCGATGTTTGCGATTGAGGGCGGCGGTTTGCTGGCGGTGACCGATTACACCGGCGAGATCGGCAACAAGGCGGTGGTGCCGGACATCGTGACGATGAACAACGCCCATTGGACCCATTACACCGACCGGCCCGATCCGCGCATCCCTTTGGTTTTGCGCGGCTGGGGGCCGGTGGGTGCGCCGCCTGCCTTCGACATTGATCTGGGAACGCTGCGGGTGCGCAATGTGACCACCGACCTGCGCGGGCCGTTTGGCGAGGGGGCGCGCAAGGACGGCAACTCGGTTTTCATCTTCGAAGTGGCGGGGCTGTGCATCGTGCATCTGAGCCATTTGCATCAGATTCCGACGCCCGCGCAATATGCCGCGATCGGACGGGCCGATGTGGTGATGGTGCCGGTCGATGGCACTTATACGATGGATGTGGCCGATATGGCCGATGTGGTGCGGCGCCTGCATGCGCGGGTGGTGCTGCCGATGCACTGGTTCAGCCCGGAGGGGCTGGCGCTGTTTCTGGCGCAGTTGCAGAGGGATTACGTGATTTCGGTGCCGGGAGTGCCGGAGGTCGATGTGTCGCGGGCGGCTTTGCCGGTGAAGCCGGAGGTGGTGGTGCTGGAGCCTGCTTTGATCCCGTAGCTGTGCTGAACGGGCCGCTGGGGGGTTTCGCACCCCCCAGCCGCACAAGCGTGCTCTGCGCTCTTCGCTGAAAAGCTTCCACTGGAAGATTTTCCGGGCGCTCATCGCCCCGCGGGATATTTGGGGACAGAAAATGCGAAATTTGAATCAAATTGGAATGGTTGGCGTTTTATGGAAGGTAGGCGGCGAATGGAGATTGCCATGTTGAACCCCGCTGATCCTGCGTTTCTGAACCGTCTTGAGGGGCTGCTGCCCGAGGGCACGCTGCGGGCACCCGAGCGGCGCTATCTGGAGGAACCGCGCGGGCGGTGGCAGGGGATTGCGGGTGCGGTGGCCTGCCCGGCCTCGACCGCAGAGGTGGCGGTTATCGTCCGGGAATGTGCGGCGGTGCGGGTCGGGATCGTGCCCCGGGGTGGCGGGACCGGGTTGGTGGGCGCGCAGATCATGGCAGATGGGCCGCTGCCGCTGGTGTTGTCGCTGGAGCGGATGAACCGGGTGCGGGGGGTGTTTGCCGAGGAGAATGTGCTGCTGGCGGAGGCTGGGGTAATTCTGGGCGATGTGCAGCAGGCGGCGGAGGCGGTGGGGCGGGTGTTTCCGCTGACGCTGGCCTCCCAGGGATCGTGCCGGATTGGCGGAAATCTGTCGAGCAATGCGGGCGGGGTGAATGTGCTGCGCTATGGCACTGCGCGGGATTTGTGTCTGGGGCTGGAGGCGGTGTTGCCGGATGGCTCGGTCTGGCACGGGTTGAAGCGGCTGCGCAAGGACAATACCGGCTATGATCTGCGCGGGCTTCTGATCGGGGCCGAGGGGACGCTGGGGGTGATCACGGCGGCGTCTTTGCGTTTGTTTCCAAAGCCTTATGTGGAGGGGGCGGCGCTGCTGGTGGTGCCTGACCCGGCGGCGGCATTGCGGTTGCTGGCCTTGGCGGAGGCGCGGCTGGGGCAGGTGGTTTCGGCGTTTGAACTGATTTCGGGCATGGGGCTGGAATTTCTGGCCGAGACGATGCCGCAGGTGCGGCAGCCGTTTGCCGAGGCCCCGGCGTGGATGGTGCTGATTGATCTGGGGATGGCGGAAGGTGCCGATCCGCAGGCGGCACTGGAAGGGTTGTTTGAAGCGGCTTTGGCGCAGGGATTGGTGTTGGACGGGATTGTGGCGCAATCCCTAGCGCAGCGAGCCGGGTTCTGGGAGTTGCGCGAGACGATTCCGCTGGCCAACCGGGCGGTTGGCGCGGTGTCTTCGCATGATATCTCGCTGCCCTTGAGCGAGGTGGCAGGGTTCATCGACCGGGCTGGGCCGGAGCTGGCGAAGCTGGGGGCATGGCGGATCAACTGCTTTGGCCATCTCGGCGACGGCAACCTGCATTACAACGTCTTCCCGACGAAGGGACGGAAAGCGCTGGAGTTCAAGGGGTTGCAGGATGATGTCAAGACGTTGGTTCATGACATGGTGGCGGAACTGGGTGGGTCGGTGAGTGCAGAACATGGCATTGGGCGGCTGAAAGTGGATGATCTGGAACGGTATGGCGATCCGGCCAAGCTGGCGGCGATGCGGGCGATCAAGGCGGCGCTGGACCCGTTGGGCATCATGAATCCGGGGGCGGTGCTGCGGTAGGCGGCGATTTTTCTGCGAAAAATCAAAAGATGGGTCCGGAGCGGGGTTTTTCGCAGAAAAAAGTGGCCGAAAAACCGAACGCCCTGCCGGTTTCCCGACAGGGCGCTGGGTGGGGTAGGTGGGTCACGTGTTGCAAGCAGCGCCCGTCCGGTTGGGTGAACCGGATGTCACAAGGTCTATGCTGATTCCTCTTAACTATTGGTAAACGGTGACTTACAGGCCGGAAAATTCGCACAACGCATGCACTTCCATCCCCATCGCCTCCAGCTTTTTGCGGCCGCCAAGGTCGGGCAGATCGACCACAAAGGCGCAGCCGATGACCTGGGCACCGAGCCGCTCGATCAGTTTGATCCCCGCCTCGGCGGTGCCGCCGGTGGCCAGAAGGTCATCGACCAGCAGGATTTTCTCGCCGGGCTGCATGGCGTCGTCATGGACCTCGACCACCGCCTCGCCGTATTCCAGCTTGTAGGCCTGGGCGATGGTCTGGCCGGGGAGTTTGCCCTTCTTGCGGATCGGCACGAAGCCGGTGGACAACTGATGCGCCACCGCGCCGCCGAGGATGAAGCCGCGCGCTTCCAGCCCCGCGACCTTGTCGATGCTCATACCCGCATAAGGCGCGAGCAGTTGGTCCACACACATCCGGAAGCCGCGCGGGTCGGCGAAAAGCGTGGTCACATCGCGGAACAGGATGCCGTCGTGCGGGAAGTCGACGATGGTGCGGATGTAGTCCTTGACGGATTTGGGCATGGGGTCAGTCCTTGAGAACGCGGGCAGCTATGGCGTCGAGTTTGGCCACAAGGGCGGGGTCGCGTTGGGGTGGCGCGGTCATCAGGGCATGGGTCAGGGCGCGGTCGCAGCCACAGGGGCAGGGATGGCTGAAGTGTTGCGGCAGGCTGGCCACGATCTGGCAGGCGCTGGCGGCATTGTCGGTGAGGGTGGCCACGACTTGCGCGACATCGACCGGGGTTTCGTGCCAGCAGTCGTAGTCGGTGACCATGGCGAGCGAGGCGTAGCAGAGTTCGGCCTCGCGGGCGAGTTTGGCCTCGGGCATGCCGGTCATGCCGATCACGTCGGCACCCCAGGAGCGGTAGAGGCGCGACTCGGCGAGGGTGGAGAATTGCGGGCCTTCGATCGCAAGGTAGGTGGCACCCTGATGCAGGGTCAGACCTGCGGCGGCTTTGGTGACGGCGGCACCGAGGCGGGCGCAGGTCGGGTGGGCGAGCGAGACATGGGCGACCAGACCGGGGCCGAAGAAGCTGTTCTCGCGTTGGGTGGTGCGGTCGATATATTGGTCGACCAGCACGAAATCGCCGGGTTTGAAGTCGATCCGCAGCGACCCTACCGCCGAGACGGCGAGGAGGTCGGTGCAGCCCAGCCGTTTCAGGGCGTCGATATTGGCGCGGTAGTTGATCGAGGCCGGCGACTGGACATGGCCGCGGCCGTGACGGGGCAGGAAGGCCATGCCAGTGCCGTGTAGGGTGCCGGTCAGGATGGCGTCGGAGGGATCGCCCCACGGGGTTTGCACGGTGATCCATTCGGGGGTTTCGATGCCGGTGATTTCAGAGATTCCCGAGCCGCCGATCACGCCGATCTTGGGTTGCATGGGGGCTGCTCCGCTGGGGGTTCAGCGCAGTTTAGGGGAGGCTGGCGGCGGTGTCCAGATCTGGAGACTTTTGGAAAGTGTGGAAAATCAAGGGGTTGGTTTTGAGATTTTAACCACTTGGAAAGGTTTGACCGCAGACGGCTAGCCCCGGTCACGCTGGATGATGCCGGTGATGGCGGCAGCACCAAGGGCGGTGATGACCCAGCCGAGGACTTCCAGCACCCAGCGGCCCCACCACAGGCCCCAGCCCCAAGGGCCGCGATCCTTGGAGGGGGCCCAGGCCGAGGTCTGGCCGATGTCGAGGACCGGGACGACGAGATCGGCGGCATAGGCCCAGGGGTTGAACGTGTCCCAGTCGAGGCCGCGGGCGGGGTCACTGGCCCAGGCGGCGGCGGGGTTGGGGTCGCAAATTGTCACGCGCGGCGGGTCTTGGCGCGGGATGCAATCGCTCGCCTCGGCCTGCGCCCAGCCGGACGAGGTTAGGATGACGTCGGAATTGGGGGCGAAGGAGCCTTCGGACCAGGTTTCAGAGGCGAGAAAGCTGGCAATGACAAAGAGGAACAACAGGGCGGCGAGGCTGTTGAACGGGCGGTAGCCGTAACCGATGACGAGATAGGTCAACCAATCCCAGAGCCAATCGAGCAAGTTGACGGCGTCGCGCCACAGCGAGCGCAGGGCGACGTCGACATCGCCGTTGGGTTCGATCCGGCGGGCGGCCCGTCCATGGACGTGAAGCAGTGCCTCTCGCTTCCGCAGCACCACCCGCGCCTCGCGGTCGTGGCCGATTTCGAACAGGACTTTGGCAAGCTGGGTGTAGGGCTGGGGGTGGAAGGTGCCTTGGAAGTTTGAACCCTTCTTCAACCAGCCGAGCCGGCCCTTGGCCTCGGTCGGGGCGGCGCTGATCCGGTCATAGGTGAAGCCGTCAAGGTAGAGATCATCGGGCCAGCTTGCCAGATCGTCCACCAGATCGCCGACATGGGCGGAGGCGAGGGAGACCTGACCTGCGGTCTTGGCAATGCCGCGCCATAGGAAGCCCTGTTTGACCTGCATCCGCTGGCCGTTGAAGGCAAAGCTCGATTTGCCGTCAAATGTGGCACCGTCGCAGTCCAGCTCCCCGGAGATCCGCGCGCCATTCACATCGACCATGCCGGTGGCGATGAGGTTGCGCAGGAACAAGCCTGCCCCTATCGTCACCTCCTGGGCGTTGAGGGCGGCTCCCCAGCTGTCCGGCCCGGTCCTGCCGTCGAGCCTGGTACCGGTGCAGTCCAACTGCCCGGTGATCTGCGCGCCATTCACAGCGACCATGCCGGTGGCGGTGAGGTCGATCAGAAACAAGTCCGCCCCCACCGTCACCCCCTGGGCATTGAAGGCGACTCCCCAGCTGTCCGGCCCGGTCTTGCCATCGAGTTTGGCGTCGGTGCAGGCAAGCTGCCCGCCGATCCGTGCGCCATTCACGTCGACCATGCCGGTGGCGGTGAGGCTGCGCAGGAACAGGGCTGCCCCCACCGTCACCCCCTGGGCGTGGAGGGCGCGTCCCCAAGTGTCCGGCCCGGTCTGGCCGTCGAATTCGGCGCTGCTGCAGTCCAGCTGCCCGGTGATCTGCGCGCCATTGACATCGACCGTGGCGGTGGCGGTGAGATTGCGGAGGAGGACGGAGCCGTCGACCGTCATTCCCTGCGCCAACAATCCCGGCAGGTGGCTTCGCTGTAGGCTCAGGTGGCGCAGGTGGGCCTGCATCAGGCGCGGGGCGTCGGTGAAATGGCAGACGTCCAGCGTCGTCATGCCACGGGCGGTGGCGAAATCGAGGTCGAGGCTGCCGGTGATAAAGCCGCCGCACAGATGGACGCCGGACTCGGTCAGGCCACAGGCGGGGCTGCCGCCGATGATCAGCAGGCGCAAGAGGGGGGCGCGGATGATGTTGGCTGGCGTCGCGGTTTCGGGGCGGGTTGGCGCGAGGATGCAGGGTCTGCCTTCGCAGCAGTCTTCGATCAGTTGGCGTTCGGCTTCGGTGGGGGCGTTTGCGGCGGTCTGGGCCTCAAATTCGGCGATGGTTTTGAAATGTGGCATCGGGTCCCCTCAACCGCAGGGTGGCGGGAAACGGGCCGGGGTGCAAGGTGGGGGTTTGGGTTGGCTACGCAGGCCTCTCCAGCGGCAAAGTCTCCGTGATCACCGCGTAGTCCTTGTAGCCCAGCCGGGCCATCGGGCGGACTTTGGTCAGATCAAAGGTGCCATCGGTCAGGTACTCGTCGCGGATGTGGACGCCGATGACGGTGCCGATGATCAGGAAATCCACGCCGCCTTCGAGGGTGATGATTTGCTGCAACCGACACTCCAGCGTGGCGGGGGACAGGGTGACGCGGGGGCAGTTGATGGTGGTGCACTCGGACCGATCAACGCCGGCATGGGTGAATTCGTCGGTGCCATGCGGCAGGTGGGCCGAGGTTTCGGACATGAGGTGCCAGAGCGGCTCGCTTACCACGTTGGTGGCGAAAACGCCGGTGGCCTGGATGTTGCGCAGCGAGTCCTTGAGGTCGCCCGCGAAGATGACCTGCGGCGGGGTGTAGGCCACGGCATTGAAGAAGGAATAGGGTGCGAGGTTGTCGCCCTGCGGCCCCCGCGTCGAGATCCAGCCGATCGGGCGCGGCGCCACGATGGCATTGAAGGGCGAATGCGGCAGGCCGTGGCCTTGGGACGGGCGGTAGAACATGGTGGGGGCTTTCGGGGTTTGATCCGGATTGGGGGCCATGTTACGGGCGTTTTGCGCCGATTCTAAGGGGGCGCGATTCTCAGGGGCGGTGCCGTGTACAGGCTGGAGGAAGAGGTCGAGGCCGACTGGTGGGAGGTCGAGGCGCTGTATGACCTGGTGTTTTCGCCGGGGCGCACGGCGCTGTCGTCGTACCGGTTGCGCGACGGGGTGGCGACGGTGGCGGCGCTGTGTCTGGTGGTGCGCGATGATGACGGGACACTGGCGGCGGCCATAAGGTACTGGCCGGTCGAGGTGGGTGGTGCGGACGTGCTGCTGCTGGGGCCGGTGGCGGTGCATCCGACGCGGCAGAGCGAGGGCCTGGGCGGCTTGATGATCAACGAAAGTCTGGTCGAGGCGCGACGCTTGGGCTGGGAGCGGGTGATGCTGGTGGGGGATGCGCCCTATTACCGGCGGTTCGGGTTCATGCGGCTGGAGGGCGTCGAGATGCCGCCGCCGACCAACCCCGAGCGGGTGCTGGGGCTGGCGCTGAAGGCGGCGGCCTGGGACGGGGTGCGCGGGGCGGTGACCAAGGCCACGGGGATTGCGGTGGGGGCGTGACGCCCCATATGATGGGGCATGGATCATTTGCCCGCCTTGCGTGTGCCCGACCTTGGGGTCGAGATTGACGGCCTGGCTTACGCTGCGGCGCGGGCGAACGGGCCGTTTCTGCGGCTGGTGAACCGGCTGGGCGGCGGGATCGAGGCGCAACTGGACAAGCTGCCGGCGAAGCTGCGCGGCGATCTGGAGCGGCTGACGGCACGGGCGCTGGAGCTGGCCTATGGTGCGGCGCGGGTCGGGGGCCATGCGCCGGATCTGGGGCGGCGCGGATCGACCGTTGCGGCGATGGCGAGCGGGGCGGCTGGCGGGGCGGCAGGCCTGGCGGGATCGCTGGTGGAACTGCCGGTGACGGTGACGATCATGCTGCACGCGATCCGGTGCGAGGCGGTCGCTGCGGGCTATGACCCGGATGCCGAGGCGATCCGGCTGGCCTGTCTGGAGGTGTTTTCGGCGGGCAGTCCCTTGCGGGCGGATGACGGGGTGAACACCGCGTTCCTGTCGGCGCGGGTGGCGGTGGCCGGGCCTTCGTTGCAGCGGGTGATTGCCACGGTAGCGCCCCGGCTGGCGGCGGTGCTGGGCGAAAAGCTGGCGGCGCAGGCGGTGCCGGTGCTGGGCGCGGTGACGGGGGCGGCGCTGAACGTGGCCTTCATCACCTATTACCGCGAGATTGCGCGGATCCGGTTCCGGCTGATGCGGCTGTCAGAGCTGCATGGCACCGAGGCGGTGATGCGGGCGTTCGCGCAGGCCAAGGTGCTGCCGCACCGGGCTTGATTGCGCCGGGGACGGGCACGATTTTTCCGCGAAAAATCCGAGAGACGAATTTTCTGCGAAAATTCAGAAATACTTGATTTTTCGCGGAAAAATCGTGGCTTCGGATCAGGCGCTGTTCCCGGCCAGCCAGTCCATCAACGCCGGGCGCGCGGTTTCGGCACCATCCGCGCGGGCGCGGTCGATGACGGCGCGGGCTTCCGTCAAATCGACGGAGCGCAGCAAAGCCTTGACCGGGCCGATGGAGGCGGGGCGCATCGACAGGCGGCGCAGGCCTACGGCGGCCAAGGCGAGGGCTTCGATCGGGCGGCCGGCGTCTTCACCGCAGAAGCTGAGTTTGGTCTCAAACGGGGCGCAACGGGCGACGACGAGTTCAAGGAAGGCGAGGAACGACAGGTTGAGAGTGTCATAGCGTTTGCGGACCCGTTCATTCTCGCGGTCGGCGGCGAAGAAGAATTGCTTGAGGTCATTGCCGCCGATCGAGATGAAATCGGTCAACTGGAAGAAGGCGTCGGGGGCGTAGGCGAGGCTGGGGGTTTCCAGCATGGCACCGATTTCGATGCTGGCGGGGATGGTGTGACCGAGGGATTTTTCGCGGTGAATCTCGCGTAATGTATGGCTGCGGGCCATCTGGAATTCGCCGAATTCGGCGATGAAGGGGAACATGACCTGCAACGGGCGGCCATTGGCGGCGCGCAGCAGGGCCTGCAACTGCATCCGCAGCACGCCGGGTTTGTCAAGGCCGACGCGGATGGCGCGCCAGCCCATCGCCGGGTTCGGCTCGTCATTCGGTTTCATATAGGGCAGGACCTTGTCCGAGCCGATGTCGAGGGTGCGGAAGGCGACCGGCTTGCCTTTGGCGGCGTCCATCACGCGGGCATAGAGCGAGGCCAGTTCGGCGCGTTGCGGCATCTTGTTGCGGATCAGGAATTGCAACTCGGTGCGAAACAGGCCGACGCCTTCGGCACCTGAGCCCGCCAGCGAAGGCAGGTCCGCCATCAGGCCGGCGTTCATGTGCAACTCGACCGTCTGGCCGTCGCGGGTGGTGGCGGGCAGGTCGCGCAGGGAGGCATAGCGTTTCTGCGCCTCGGCTTGCATGGCGATCTTGTCGCGGAAACCGCGCGCCACCGCCTCATCCGGGCGCAGGTGGACGATGCCGGTGTCGCCATCGACCAGAATGGCGTTGCCGTTCAGCGATTCCTGCGTGATGCCTTTGGCATGGATCACCAGGGGGATCGCCAGAGCGCGGGCGACGATGGCGGCGTGCGAGCCGACGGAACCTTCCTCCAGCACGACGCCGCGCAGCTTGCGGCCGTATTCCAAGAGTTCGGCGGGGCCGATGTTGCGGGCAACGAGAATCGGGTTGTCGGGCATCTCGGCCCCGGTATCGCGGCCCTGACCGGTCAGGATGCGCAGCAGGCGGTTGGCGAGGTCATCCAGATCATGCAGGCGTTCGCGCAGATAGGCGTCGGGCACCTGTTCCAGCCGGGCGCGGGCGGTGCCCTGTTCCTTTTCGACGGCGGCCTCGGCGCTGAGGCCGCGCTGGATGTCGTCTTCCATCCGGCGCAGCCAGCCACGGGAATGGGCGAACATCCGGTAGGCTTCCAGCACCGCCTTCTGGTCCTTGTCGAGGCTTTCGGCCTCCAGGAGGTCATCGACCGAAACCCGCAACTCGCCCACGGCGGCGCGGATGCGGTCGATCTCGGTCAAGGGATCGTCGGCCACCGGGTTGGTGACGACAACGCGGGGTTCGTGCAGCCAGACCCGGCCTTCGGCAGCACCTTCCTGCCCGCTGTCGCCGCGAAACAGGGCGGGGTGGCGGTGCAGAGCGCTCATCCCGTCGCCCGCGAAGGCGCCGAGTTCGGTCATTTCGGCCAGCACCATTGCGACGACTTCGATGGCGTCCATCTCGTCCTCGGCAAAGGCGCGGGCGGCTTTGGACTGGACCACCAGCACGCCGAGTTTCTCACCGACGCGCTGGATCGGCACGCCGAGGAAGGAGGAAAAGATTTCCTCGCCGGTCTCTGGCATGAAGCGGAAGCCCTTTTCGCCCGGTGCATCGGCGGTGTTGACCGGCAGGCCGGTGCGGGCGACGCGGCCAACGAGCCCCTCCCCCAGTTTCATGCGGGTTTTATGGACGGCGGCTTTCTTGAGGCCCTGCGTCGCGCACAGCTCCAGCGTTTCGGCGTCGCGGAACAGGTAGATCGAGCAGACCTCGGTCTGCATGCTGTCGGCGATCAGATGGGTGATGCGGTCCAGCCGTTCCTGGCCCTTGGCGGGCGTGGCCAGCACGTCGCGCAAACGGCGCAGAAGCTTGCGGCTGTCGCTTTCGCTGCGTTCGGCCATCCCGGCGGTCCCCTTTATGGGTGTTAGACCATATGCCTGCGGCAAATGGAACAGGGCAGGCGGTGGAGTTCCGGGTGGCGGCGGAGTGCCGGTTATTTCTTGGGCAATCCGGGCGATGGTGACTTGCGCCAGCGCTGCGGTCAGGACGGTTTCGGCCAGGGGAATTGGGGGGGGGAAGATCGGGCGCTGCCGGGGTTTTGGGTGCAGAAGAAGCTGCGTACTGCGAACAGGATTGCGTCAGACCGGGCCGGGCTTTAGGGTCGCGGGACTTGGGTTGCCTGTTGCGCATGCCCGGAAAGGCCGGTCCGATGTTGCACAAAGCCGTGATGCGCGTGTTGTTGACCGGCACCATGACCTTGCCGGTGGCCGGCATGGCCAATGAAGCTGCGGGCTTCGCGCAGGGACAGCCGCCCGTTGGCCTGCCTCTGGTTCTGGTGCAAGACGACGGCGGTGGGGATGGTGCAGCCCAGCCGTCGGAGGATGCAGGCGCTCTGGCCGATGCTTTGGCAGACGGCCCCGCCGACGCCGAAGGCATTTCGCCAGAGGAGACCGACCAGATCGTGGCAGACCTGTCTTCGGGCACCGCGTTTTGTCAGGCGCTGGGCGATCCGTCGCTGAACGTCGATTGCCTCAGCGACCAGTTTGCCGCAGCGGCCCAAGCGATGCCTGCCAAGGGCGGCTACAGTGCGGCGCGCAAGGCGCTGCTGGATGCGGCGGCCAGGCTGCATGCGCTGGCGGCGGCCAATGCTGCCCCCGGCAAGGCTGCGGCCAAGGTCGGGTCCGGCAATCGCCGCTCCAGCCGCC
>JAYUGA010000190.1:0-1548 GCA_043738565.1 Rhodobacterales bacterium | reverse complement strand
CCCGATGCGTCCCCCGCGGGCAACCCGGACATGGACGCGGCGGCGGGCTATGCAGTGCGCTATTTCGCCGACCGGATCGCGCCGACGCGGGTGTTCCGGCTGCCCTCGGACTTGGAGCGCGGGGCGATCACGGATCTGCGGGCGCGGCTGCTGGCCTGGGAAGCTGCGGCGACCGACGAGGCGCTGCAGACGATGGTGTTCGCGGTAGGCAAGGATCACGGGTTCGAGCCGCTGCGCGATTGGTTCAAGGCGCTGTATGAGGTGCTGCTGGGGGCGTCGGACGGCCCGCGCTTTGGCGGGTTCGTGGCGCTGTATGGGATCAGCGAGACCGTCGCGTTGATAGATCGGGCACTCAACGGCGAACTGATCGCGTGAAAATGACTTGACCGGGCTGCTGCCCGGTCTACCCTTCCCTTGGGGACGTCAGACAGGGGAACAGTCATGCGACTAGGCCGTTATATTGTCATTGGTGTCTTGGCAGGGTTTCCGGCATTCGCCCAGGAACAGCCGATCCAATCCACGATCACCGCCCAGATCGACGCCTTCAAGGCGCAGGACTACGAACGCGCCTTCACCTATGCCTCGCCGACGATCCACCAGATTTTCCGCACTCCGGAAAACTTCGGCGGCATGGTGGTGACGGGCTATCCGATGGTGGTGAACCCCGCACAGGTCGAGATGCAGGAATTGCGCATGGTCGGCGGGGCATTGTGGCAACGGGTGCGGATCACCGATCAGAAGGGGCAGTCGTATCTGCTGGATTACCAGATGGTCGAAGGGCCGGATGGCTGGCTGATCAACGCGGTGCAGTTGCAGAAATCCAACGACGTCGGCACCTGACCTGCCCGGCTCATTTTCTGTCCACAAATATCCCGGGGTGCGTTCATCGGTGCGCCATCGGTCCGAGAGCCGATGGACGCGGGGGGCTGGCCCCCGGCCGTTTGGCGTTGCGCGCAAGCGGCAACGACCGTGCGCTGCGGTTTCTTTGACTTAACCAGCGCTTGCTACCTCTTTCGCCGCACGGGCGCAGCGCCCCTTTGTGACAATGGCGAGGGTTTCCACGATGAACAAGGCGATTACCGAAGGTCTGGTGCTGATGCCGCCGCCGTTTTCGGCCGGGCTCAATCTGTGGTCGCGCGACGATGGCTTGACCGGGCAGGGGTCGTATCTGGCGCAGTCCAATGCGGCCTACGTGCCGGCCGATCAGGACTTTGGCGGTTGTCTGGAGCTGACCAAGACGCTGGCCACGCAAAAGTTGCGCTGCTTCCAGTCGATCCCGTTCGAGCCGGGGCTGTATCTGCGGGTCACCTGCAAGGTCAAGGCGATGAGCGGGGCGCTGCCTGCGGTGCGCATCGCGGGCTGGGCCGGCAGCTCATCCGGGGCCAATGTCACTGCGGCCCAGCAGACCGGGCCTTCGACCCAGCTTACGACCTATGGCCAGATTGTCACCGTCACCGCCATCATCGGGTCGGGCAACCGGCAGGGCGTCGATATGGTCTGGGGCCCGGCCCCGGTCAACGGTCATTTCGGGCTGGACCTGACAGGACC
>JAYUGA010000189.1:0-1549 GCA_043738565.1 Rhodobacterales bacterium | reverse complement strand
TGCGCCCGACACTCCCCGGACGCCCCGGCAGCAGGGTCTCAATCCGGGCAAACTGATCGTTGCGCAAACCATACCGCTTCCTCCAAAGCCCCCGACATACAAGGACTACCGTGAAGCACGCTTTACCTGATTTGCGAATCCCCTAATTGAGGACAGACCCTAGTCAAAAGGTCCGCCAAAAGCACCATCGAAAGCCTCTGGATTGTCGGCATACCATTGTATACAATACCCGCAGTCCAGATAATGATTCCTTGCCCGCCCTTCGCACTTGCGGCAAAACCGTCCCAGACACCTTCAGGAGGCATCCATGACCGTCACCGTCGGACACGACAGCGCCAAAACCCGCTCCACCCTGACCGCTGGCGGCCAAAGCCTCGCCTTCTACTCGATCCCCGCTGCCGAAACGGCCGGATTGGGCAGGTTTTCGAACCTCCCGGCCGCCCTGAAAGTCGTCCTCGAAAACATGCTGCGGTTCGAGGATGGCAAGACTGTCACGCTCGACGACATCCGTGCCTTCTCCGACTGGGGCGCGATGGGCGGCAAGAACCCGCGCGAAATCGCCTATCGCCCCGCCCGCGTCCTGATGCAGGATTTCACCGGCGTCCCCGCCGTCGTTGACTTGGCGGCGATGCGCGACGGTATCCTCGGCCTTGGCGGTGACGCCCAACGCATCAACCCCTTGGCCCCGGTCGATCTTGTCATCGACCATTCGGTGATGATCGACGAATTCGGCACACCCCGCGCGTTCCAGGCCAACGTTGACCGCGAATACGAACGCAACATGGAGCGCTATGTGTTCCTGAAATGGGGCCAGAAAGCCTTCAACAACTTCCGGGTCGTCCCCCCCGGCACCGGCATCTGCCATCAGGTCAACCTTGAATACCTCGCGCAAACCGTCTGGACCGACACGGATCAGAACGGAGACATGGTCGCCTACCCGGACACCCTCGTCGGCACCGACAGCCACACCACGATGGTCAACGGCCTCGCCGTCCTCGGCTGGGGTGTCGGTGGCATTGAAGCCGAAGCCGCCATGCTTGGTCAGCCCGTCTCCATGCTGATCCCCGAGGTTGTCGGCTTCAAGCTGACCGGCGCGATGACTGAAGGCACCACCGCCACCGATCTGGTGCTGAAAGTCGTCCAGATGCTGCGCAAACACGGCGTGGTCGGCAAATTCGTCGAATTCTACGGGCCGGGCCTTGACCACCTGCCGCTCGCCGACCGCGCCACCATCGCCAACATGGCCCCGGAATATGGCGCCACCTGCGGCTTTTTCCCCATCGATTCGGAAACCCTGCGCTACCTGCGCCAGACCGGTCGCGATGAAGGCCGCATTGCCCTGGTCGAAGCCTATGCCCGCGCCAACGGCATGTGGCGCGACGCTGGCTATGACCCGATCTACACCTCGACCCTGCATCTCGACATGGTCGAAATCATCCCTGCCATCTCCGGCCCCAAACGCCCGCAGGATTACACGCCGCTGACCGACGCCGCCGCTGGCTTTTACCGCACTGTCGCCGAATACCGCGGCATTGATGCCAGTGCTGCC
>JAYUGA010000188.1:0-30110 GCA_043738565.1 Rhodobacterales bacterium | reverse complement strand
AAGGCGTGGCGCGGGTCAGAGGTCATCGGACGACCCTCGAGGTCATACATGCTCATCAAAACTTCGCCGCGCGGCGGGTTGGTTTTGTGCAGGGGTTTTAGAGTGCCGGGGATTGGCCAAGCCCTGCGGTCGCCATCGCCCTGATCCCAGATCAAGCCGGTTTCATGGACATCCTCGCCACAGATATCCAGACCAAGGATCGAGATCGGCAAAAGCCGTCCGTTCTTGTAAAAAGGCAAGAGTTCATGGCGGCGGATGATCTTGCCCCGGCCAATTCCGTTCGAATCGTGCAAGACGATGTCGAACGCCTCAACCTCGGGGTGGGCGTAAAGGAAGGCTTCGGCTTCGTCGGTGGAGGAACCGGAGGGGCTGGTCTGGGTCATTTGTCACGTGGTAAGGTCGGTGAGGACTTCGGTAAAGGCGGCGATCAGGCTGTCGACCTGACGCTTTTTGGTGGCGGGGCTGATCAGCATCATGTTGTGGAAGGGTGCGATCAGGCAGCCGCGATTGAACAGGGCGACGTGAACGGCGCGTTCGACCTCGGGCTGATGGGCAAGGGCGGCCTCGGCCCCGTTGTGCAAGGGGCCGGGGGCGCAGATGAATTCAACGCGGGCCCCAACGCGGACGACATGCCACGGCGCGTCGTGTGCGTCGATGACCGAGGCGAGGCCAGAGGCAAGTCGGTCGGCCAGCTTGTCCATATGGGCATAGGCTTTGGCGGTCATCACATGGGCCAAAGTGGCACGCAGGCAGGCGAATTGCATCGGGTTGGCGGACAAAGTGGTGCCCATGCCGGAATGGCCCGAGGCGCGGTTGGCGTTGACCTTTGAATAGCGGGCGGCGGTGGCGTCACGCAGCCCCCAAGCGGCGGTCGGCATGCCACCCGCAACGCATTTGCCGACGACAAACATGTCGGGTTGCAAGCCGTGAACGCCGGTGTAGCCACCAAGGCCCGATGAAATCGTGTGGGTTTCGTCGAGGATCAGCAAGGTGCCGTATTGGGTGGCAAGACTGCGCAATCCGGCGTGGAAACCCGCATCGGGCAGGACCATGCAGGAATTGGTCAGCACCGGCTCGGTCAGGATCGCGGCCACGTCGCCTTTGGCAAGGGCAGCTTCGACGCACGCAAGATCGTTGAACTCGCAACAGACGGCACCGGACGTCAGATCGGCGAACTGGCCCAGCAGGCCGGGGCGGTTGATGGTCTGGCCATTTTGGAGGGTCACGAAAGTTTCATCCACCGTGCCGTGATAGCAGCCGTTGAATACCAGCACTTTGGGGCGGCCGGTGATGGCGCGGGCGACGCGTAGGGCAAAGCGGTTGGCGTCGGTGGCAGTGGTGGCGATCTGCCAGCGGTAGGTGCCGAAGCGTTCCGTCAGCAGCCTGCCCGCCGCCAAAGCATCTTCCGTCGGCAGCATATAGGTCAGCCCGCGTATTGCCTGATGGCGGATCGCCTTGGCAACCGGGGCGGGCGAATGGCCAAACATGCTGCCGGTATCGCCCAGGCAGAAGTCGTCAATCTCGTAACCGTCGATATCAGTGATCCGCGCGCCCTTGGCTTTGGCGATCAGCGGCAGATGCGGCAGCGGCCAGTCTTTCATCCAGTGCAGCGGCACGCCTTCAAGGTAAGCCGCAGCCCCCCTGTCAAGCGCCGCCCGCGCCTTGGGCCGGGTTGCGGCAAACCGCCTCGCCTCGCGGGTTGCAAGGGTATCCAGGCGGTGTCGGCTGATACCGGCGACGGTTTCGGCAGTCATGGCAAGTCCTTTGGTCGGGCGATCCCGGCGACAGGGCTACTTATGCCGTGAAATTTGATCAAATGGAAGTGCGTCCGGTGGCCAACGCCGGGTGTAAGGCGTCGCGTCACGGATCAGCGGGCTGCGATTGCCGGGTATTTGGCAACCGGGGCCGCGGATTTGACGCTGACCGGAGGACGACGCCCCTGACGTGCCCAAGGCATCATCACCTGAATTTCGGTGCTGGTGGCGATGGCGGATTTGAGCCAGCGGCGTTCTTTTTTCATTTTGTTTCCCCTTGCGACCTCAAGTCTTTCGACCTTGAGGCAAATTTGATCGGTCTTTGCGGCAGGGTTTGGGCTTTGTCGGGGGTGAATTGCGGCCATTGCGGGGCTGCGTCGCCAAAATTGCCACAATGGCCGGGGTCAAAGCCGGATGACGGCAATCAGGCGGCCATAGTCGGCTTCGGCATTATGGGTGGTGCGGCGGAAGGAATAGAACCGTTCCGGGTCGCGGTAGGTGCAGTGGCGGATCCATTCGGCGTGGCCCACCCCGGCTTGCCGCAAGCGGTGCAGCCCATAGCCGGGCAGGTCGAAATGAAAGCGGTTATCGGTGCCATTGGCAAAAAAGCGGGAGCTGGTGGGGTCGTGGGCCATGAAATTGGCATAAAACTCTGGCCCGACCTCATAGGCGGCCTGGCTGATGGTTGGGCCAATCACGGCGCGGATATTGGCGCGACTGGCTCCCAAAGCCTCCATCGCGTCCAGCGTCGCCTCCAGCACACCATCTTTTGCCCCGCGCCATCCGGCATGGGCGGCACCGATCACGCGGACCTGCGGATCGGCGAACAGGACCGGCTGGCAATCGGCGGTCAGGATGCCAAGACCGATGCCGGGGGTTGCCGTGACCATGCCATCGGCCTGCAATCGTTCGGCGGGGGGGGATGTGAGGGTGGCGACCTTGGCCGAGTGGATTTGGTGCAGGCTGATCAATGATCTGGGAGCAAGGTCCAGCGCCTCGGCCACCCGTGTGCGGTTGATCGCCACGATTTCGGATTGATCGGTGGACCCCGGACCGCAATTCAGCCCGGCAAATATGCCCGATGACGCGCCGCCTTTGCGGGTGAAAAAGCCGTGGCGCAGCGGGATCGCATCAGAGGTCAGAATTTCGAGCATCAGGTCATTCCGGGTGGCGGTGGGCTGGTCGCGGGGTAAAGCGCCAGCACTTTGAACAGGGTTCCCATTTCCTGATCGTGGGTCAAGCGGCGTGTGGCGGCAAGGTGCGATTGTAGGGCAGCACCATCCAGGGATCGGGCAAGACGCTCGCTGCGGGCGGCAATGCCAAGTCGGTGCAGGAAGGCCCCCTGAGTGGTGTAGGCATGGGCGGTCGGGCCTTTGGCGAGGGCAGCGAAACCCACATGGGCGGTCAGATCCGCCGCGCCCGGTTCGGCGAAGGGGTCGGCAAAAGCGTTGGATTTCAGGGCCTGGAAGGTGTCGCCTCGGGAAACCCAGTCGCCATAGTCGATGATCAGGGCGGCACCGCCGTGGGTGGCAATGCGGTCGCCAATATCGGCCATGATCGCGGCGGCGGAGGGGCAATATTCAACGATCTGGCCTTGTGCGATGTCGGCCACGCGGTTTGCGAGGGCGGCAACCGGGGCAGGGGCGGTCAGGGCGAAACCGAGACCAGTGTCGGCCAAAGTGACCAATCTTTCGCGCCAACCATCACCATCGCGCTGAAACTGGCGAATCGGCAGGGCGTCGAAGAATTCGTTGGCGACGAGGTAAAGCGGGGCCTGTGGCAGGTCGTGGGTGCTGGCGAGCCACTGGACAGGATAGGCGGCGAGGGTGGATTGCTGGCGGGCCTGCAGGGTGGGCGAGGCATCGATCAGACAGAGCGTCATGGCGGCGTGGAAGCCGGCAACGGCGCGGGTGGCGCGCAGGATGTCGGCCATCAGGGTGCCGCGCCCGGGGCCGAGTTCGGCCAGGGTGAAGGCAGGGGAGCCTTGGTCTAGCCAGCTTTGGGCGAGGGCGAGGCCCAGAAGCTCGCCGAACATCTGGCTGATTTCGGGGGCGGTGATGAAATCTCCGGCGGTGCCGAAGGGATCGCGGGTGGTGTAGTAGCCGTGTTTGGGATGCAGCAGGCATTCGGCCATGTAATCGGCCAGCGTGATCGGCCCGGAGGTGCGGATGCGCGCGATCAACATTTCGCCAAGCGGCGTCATGCAGGGCGGGCGCGCAGCAGGAACCACAGGCCGATGGCCAGCATAGGTAGCGACAGGGCCTGGCCCTGGGTCAGGCCCCAGCCCTGGATTTGCCAGGCGAGGCCCAATGGATTGCCCTCGGACACGAATTGGGCATCGGGCTGGCGGACGAATTCGACCAGAAACCGCGCCAACCCGTAGCCTGCAAGGAACAGGCCCATCACGCGGCCCGGCCGGTCCAGCCAACCGCCGCGCCAGACCGCCCACAGGACCAGTGCGCCAAGCAACAGGCCCTCAAGCAGCGCCTCGTAAATCTGGCTGGGGTGGCGGGCGCAGATGCCAATCATTCCGGGACACAGTTGGGCGGCGTCACCGGGAAAGGCGACGCCCCACGGCAGGCTGGTTGGGCGGCCCCACAGCTCGGCGTTGATGAAATTGGCGACGCGGCCCAGAAACAAGCCGATCGGGGCCACCATCGCCACCATGTCGCCGGTCGACAGCATCGAGATTTTCTCGCGGCGGCAGAAAATCACGCCCGCAATGACGACGCCCAGAAAGCCGCCGTGAAACGACATGCCGCCTTGCCAGACCCGCAGGATCAGCGCGGGGTTCGCAAGGTAGTAGCCGGGCTGGTAGAACAGCACATAGCCGATCCGCCCGCCAAGGATGACCCCGCCGATCACCCAAGTCAGCAGGCGTTCCAGCTGTTCTGGCGTCATCACCGGGGCGGCAGGCCACAGGCGCGGGGTGCGGAGCGCCCGTTGGATCAGCTTCCAGCCGATCAGTAGCCCGGCGATATAGGCCAGAGCATACCAGCGGATTGCCAGCGTCATGCCAAAAACATCGACCGAAAAGACTTCTGGCGAGACGTTGGGGAAGGGAATGTAGGACATTGATGCCTCGACTTACGGTGTGCGGCGGTTCTCCGGTCTTGTCACGGTGAAGTCAACGGCAGCTTCGGTCCGGAGCGCGGCAATCTGATCACTTGTGCGGCAGGGGTCCGGGTTCCATATAGGGTCAAACAACAGGAGTGCGGCGATGCAGCAAGGCAACAAGTTCTTTGATGACGTCTCGAAGCTGATGACCAACGCAATGGGTGTCGCCCAAGGGGCGAAGACCGAGGCCGAGACCGCGATGAAAGGCTTCGTCGACCGCTGGCTGGCCGACCGCGACTTCGTCACCCGCGAGGAATTCGATGCCGCGCGGGCGATGGCGCAGAAGGCGCGGGAAGAAAACACCGCGCTTGAGGCGCGGATTGCGGCGCTGGAAGCCAGGATCAAGGGTTGAGTGGTCTGCGCCGGATGAATGGCTGATGCGGATCGGGCGCAAAGCGCTCTGGCTTTTTATCTGGACAACAGGGCCTCGCTTTGGCTGATCTGCTGGATCTTGCCAGAGCGCTGGCCGGGGGGCGCGCCGCCATTCGCCATCGGCTATTCGGTCCAATGGTGCAACCGGAGAATATTTGGTCAATGTGAACCGTGAAATTCTTGCCGAATTGGCAGGAAACGGTGCCGCCGTTTTGCCAGCCGCGCAAGAGAGGATGGCACAGGCAAACGTCGTCACGCCCGGGAATGTGTCAGAGCCGGACGTTGTATCTGCAATGTGAATCGTGACGGGCGGGCGGCGAAAGCTGATCAAACCGCTCGGCTTAATCTTTTGCAACCAATGCTTTGAATGTGTCGGCGTGGTCCTTGTGCCAACGCGACAAGGGCGGGCGGTTTTTCACGATGTCGCCTGCGGCCCACAGGATGCGCTGTTCGTCCAGAGTGCGCGGCACATCATTGTCAGGGCACAGGATATAAAAATCGCCGCGCTCAAGGCTTTGCAGCATGAAAGCCACGGTCTGTTCCGCAGTCCATGCGGCAGCAGGCTTTTCGCGGCGGTCGCCTTGGGTCAGGCCGGTGAAGACGAAGCCGGGAATCAGCAAATGCGCGGTGAGCCGGGGGTCGGGACGGTTGCGCAGATCATGCTCCAGCGCCTCGGTGAACACTTTTACCCCGGCTTTGGAGATATTGTAGGCAGGGTTGCCAGGCGGCGTGGTGATGCCCTGTTTCGACCCGGTGCAGATGATCAGCCCCGGCTTTCCGCGTTGTAGCATGGCGGGCAGGAAGGCTTGGGTGCCGTTGATGACACCCCACAAGTTGACGGCAAGGATACGCTCCCACACCTCGCGCGGGCCGGTGATGGCGCTGTCAGGGCCTACTCCGGCGTTCAGCATCAGAAGATCGGTGCCACTGAATTGCGAGGTAACGCGGGCGGCCAGACGCGAAAGGGCGGCAGGGTCGGCGACATCGACTTCCATCGCCAGCACATCGGGTGCACCTGCGGCGGCAATCTGGTCCTGCGCCGCAGCAAGCCTGTCGGAGCCAAGATCGGCAATGACGACCCGCATTCCAATGCCGGCAAAATGCAGCGCAGCGGCAAGACCGATGCCAGAGGCGCCACCAGTAACGACGGCGGTATTTTCGGCGGCGATGACGGGATGCGACATGGCGTGGCCTTTGAGCTAGGGAATTGCGCCTGACCTTGCCGCCAAGGGGCAGCAATAACAAGGCGGATCAGATCAGAGGGTAGTGGTGGAGCCAGACGGGATCGAACCGTCGACCTCTTGAATGCCATTCAAGCGCTCTCCCATCTGAGCTATGACCCCATTTAACCAGTACAACGTTGGGCGCGTCGTGGGCGCTGTTTAGGGGCAGGTTGTCAGGGGCGCAAGCAGAAAATGCGCCCCCGAAACCGCCCCGTAATCAGACTTCTTCTTCGTCGCCGGCGACTTCCGTCAGGTCGTCGAGCGAGACATTGTCATCGGCATCTTCTTCCAGCAGTTCGTCGTCCAGCTCTGCATCGTCGGCGACGCCGGGGGTCAGCAGGTCGTCATCGGTGTCCAGATCGTCCACCAGAACGTCATCATCCTTTTCGGGTGCGACGCGGGCGATGACCGAGGCGGCCATCTTGCGGCGTGCGCTTTCGATATCGACGACTTCGCCGGTATAGGGGCTGACGATCGGGGATTTGTTTAGGTCGTAGAAGCGTTTGCCAGTGGTCGGGCAGGTGCGCTTCGTGCCCCATTCGAGTTTGGGCATGAGAATCCTTTGAGGCTGTTTGCCGGTAAGCCGCCCGCTTGCCACAGGTGGTGTCGGGTGTCAAAGGCTTTTCAGCCTTGTTTCACGCGGAATTTGCCTGAGGGCGGCATGGTTGCGGTCGACGGGAAGCTGGGTATGCTGGGGGCTGCATTCAAGAGGCGCCATGCCCGTTCTGCCCGGCCATCCCCCTGTCGAGATTACCCTGCGCCGCTCTGCCCGGTCGCGGCGGTTTTCGCTGCGGGTGTCGCAGATTGACGGGCGGGTGACGCTGTCGCTGCCGCTGCGGGCGCGGGAGGCGGAGGCGATGTCGTTCGTCCGGGCGCAGGAGGGCTGGCTGCGGGCGACTTTGGCGCGGCGGCCGGTGCAGGCGGTGGTCGGGATCGGCGATCAGGTACCGGTGGAGGGGCGGATGCTGGTGCTGACATCTGGCGGCGGGCGGGCGGTGCGGATTGAGGGGGATGCCCTACTGGTGCCGGGCGATCCGGCGCAGGCCGGGGTGCGGGTGCAGGCGTTTCTGAAAGTGCTGGCGAGGGAGCGGTTGCTGGTGGCCTCGGATCACTACGCGGGGTTGGTGGGGCGCAAGGTTTTGCGGGTGACTTTGCGGGATACAAGGTCGCGGTGGGGGTCGTGCAGCCATCTGGGGGCACTGATGTATTCGTGGCGGCTGATCATGGCCCCGCCTGCGGTGCTGACCTATGTGGCGGCGCATGAGGTAGCGCATATGGTCGAGATGAACCATTCCGATACGTTCTGGGCCGTTGTGACGCGGCTTTATCCGGGGTGGCAGGTTCAACGGCGCTGGTTGCAGGGGCATGGCCAGCAGTTGCATTCCTATCGGTTTTCCGCAGCGGAGCCGGATGAGGATTGACCGGGTGGCGGCTTGCTGCTTGGCTGCAGCCATGCCGATCACACCCCGCCTTGCCGATCCCAGCGCCCGCGCGCACGAGCGGTTGTATCGCAGTTTGCGCCAGCAGATCATGCATGGCGAGGTCTTGCCGGGGCAGGCGATCACCATCCGGGGGCTGGCAGCGCAGCATGGGGTTTCGATGACCCCGGCGCGGGAGGCGGTGCGGCGGCTGGCGGCGGAGGGGGCTTTGACGATGTCGTCGTCGGGGCGGATCTCGACGCCGGAACTGACGCCGGAGCGGATCGAGGAACTGGCCTCGATCCGGGCGCTGATCGAGCCGGAGATGGCGTCGCGGGCGCTGCCGCGGGCGCATTTTGCGCTGATCGACCGGCTGGCGGCGATCAACGCGCTCAATCAGGAGGCGGTGACGCGGCACGATGCGGTGGCCTATGTGCGGACCAATCTGGAGTTTCACCGCACCCTGTATCTGCGGGCGCAGGCTCCGGCGATGCTGGCGATCTGCGAGACGGTCTGGCTGCAGCTGGGGCCGACGATGCGGGCCTTGTATGACAAGCTGCGCAGGCGGGATATGCCGCAACATCACCGGATGATTTTGGCGGCGCTGCGGGCCGGGGATGAGCCGGGGCTGCGGTTGGCGGTCAGGACAGATGTGACGCAGGGGTTGCGGCATTTGGCGACGTGAGGGGGCGTCCACATGTGGACGCTTGGTCAAGTCATTGAAATCGAATAGATTATGTAATTTTGTTCAGATACTGTTAACCATGATTCCAGCAGACTGGAGCGGACTGGGTTCAACAGGAATCCGCGGATCATCAATCCCTGCGGTCTTTCTTCGCTATCGCGAACGAAGCAAGGCCGAAGGGATTGATGAGAGGCTTGGTCGCGGGACCGTTTCCTAGACCTGACTGATCAGGCATTCCGGCAGCAGGCGCTGCACGTCATGGGGGCGGCAAAGTTGCGTCGCGTCCGTCATCACGGCGGCGCAAGCGGCGGCGGTGCCAAGGGCGAGGGCGGCCTCGGGCGTCTCGCCGCGCGCCAGTGCCAGGACGAGGCCGGCAACGAAGCTGTCACCGGCGCCGACCGTGGATTTGACTTTGACCTTGGCGGCTTTGGCGAAGATGCGGTGGTCTTTGTCGACCAGCACCGAGCCATCGGCACCCCGGGCCACGATGACCTGGCGTGCGACGCCGCGTTCGACCAGACTTTGCGCGAAATCGGCAGAATCGCTGCGCGAGATCAGGGCGGTTCCGGCCAATGTTTCCGCCTCGTCGCCATCCATCCGCAGAATGGCGAGGCCGGGGATCGGGTGGGCGACCGCCTCTTTCAACGCCGGGCCGGAGGTGTCCAGCACCACGTTCAGGCCGGGCATGGCCCGGGCGAGGCGGGCGGGAAAGTCCAACGGCACGCCGGGCGGCTGGCTGCCGGAGATCACGCCGAAGGCACCGGGGCGGGCGGAGGCGCGCAGGAGGGTGAAGACGCGTTCCTGATCGACCTCGGACCAGATCGGGCCGGGCAGCATGAAGCGGTATTGGCGGCCAGTTGAGGCTTCGGTCACGGTCAGGCTTTGCCGGGTTTCGCCGGGGGCGGTCAGGGCGAGGAAGGGGACGCCCTCGGCACGGATCAGGCCGGCCAGCCGGTCGCCGGTCAGGCCACCGAGGGCTACGAGGGCGAGGCTTTCACCACCGATGGCCGCGATGGCGCGGGAGACGTTCAGCCCGCCGCCGCCCGGATCAAGCAGCGGTTCGGAGCAGCGCAGTTTCTGATCGGGGATCAGCGAGGCCACTTCGCTGGCCATATCCAGTGCCGGGTTCAGGGTCAGGGTGACGATGGGCGTCTGGGCGTGTGTCTGCAAGGTTGGGCTTTCAGCTTTACTCGGCGATTTCGATGGCGGTCTGGAAACTGCCGGATTTGGTGGAGTTCTTGTCACGCAGCGTGGTGACCAGCGTGTAGCGCCCGACCGGAATGCCGTCGAGGCTATAGGTGATATTGGCCTGCACCTCGCGGTTCTGGTGGCGCGAGGTCATGTTGTATTCGGTGGCATCGGGGGCATTGGCCAACTGGTTGCCCGAGGCGTCCAGCACTTGCAGATCGACGATGAAATTGACCGAAAACAGGCCCTCGCCGGGGGTGCCATAGCCGAAGCCGTAGGGTTCGCAATAGATCAGGATCGGCTCGCCCTTTTTGAAGATGTTGTTGGCGCGCGGGTTGTAGACGCCAAAGCCGGTGGCATTTTCGGCGACGAGCAGGGATTGGGTGAAGCCGAGGCCCGCGCTTTGGTCCCAGACCTGGGCCAGGAGGTCGCGGGCGGCGTTCAGGGCACCGTCGATGTCTTTGACGGCGAGTTTGGTGTCGATGGCGGCGGCGGCATCGGTGATCGGGCTGGCGTGCAGCGGGGTGGCCAGCAACAGGGCCGCGAGGAGAGTGGGTCGGATCAAAGGGGCCTCCTGTTGCGCGGGCTTTGCCTAGGCATAATCAACATGCGGTGCGAAGTCCAATGCCGCAGCGGTCATTCCCACCAAGGGTCGATTTTGGCGATGTCGTCATCGGTCCAGCCGAAGTGGTGGGCAAGCTCGTGGACGAAGACATGGGTGACGAGTTCCGCGAGCGAGACATCGCCACGCTCGATCCATTCGGTCAGGATCGGGACGCGGAACAGGAAGATCTGGTCGGGTTGCAGGGGCTGGTCAGAGCTGGATTTTTCGGGGAAGGGGATGCCATCATACAGGCCGGTTAGCTCGTAAGGGTCGTCGATTTCCAGCGCTTGCAGGAGTTCGGGGTCGGCGAAATCTTCGACCCGCATGGCGATCAGGGCGGCGGCGGCGCGGAAGGGCGCGGGCAGGATGGCGATGGCCTCGGTCGCCAGTTGCCGGATAAGGTCGGTGTCGGGGGCAATGGCGGAGGCCGGGGTCTGGGTCATCGGGGCAGTCTAGCGATTGGGGCGGTGGCTGCAATGGCGGCGGTCAAACTGGACATTTTGGCGCGGGCGTGACAGGGAAAGGTCTTCCTTGGAGAGCCGCCATGACCAGACCGACTGTCACTCGTTTTGCGCCTTCGCCCACTGGCTATATCCATGTCGGCAACCTGCGGACGGCGCTGATGAATTACCTGATCGCGCGAAAATCGGGCGGGCAGTTCATCCTGCGGCTGGATGATACCGATCAGGAGCGCAGCAAGCAGGAATATGCGGACGGGATCAAGGCGGATCTTGACTGGCTGGGCCTGCATTGGGACCGGGTGGAGAAACAGTCCTTGCGGACGGATCGCTACCGCGAGGCGGCGGATGAGTTGCGGGCGGCGGGGCGGTTCTACGAATGCTTTGAAACTCCGGTTGAACTGGATTTGAAGCGCAAGAAGCAACTGAACATGGGGCGCCCGCCGGTTTATGACCGCGCGTCGCTGCATCTGACCGAGGCGGAAAAGGCGGGCAAGCGGGCGGAGGGGCGCGAGGGGTATTGGCGCTTCAGGCTCAATCAGGAGCGGATCGAATGGCCGGACGGGATTCTGGGGCCGTTGTCGATTGATGCGGCCAGCCTGTCGGACCCGGTGCTGATCCGGGCGGACGGGCAGGTGCTGTATACGTTTGCGTCGAGTGTCGATGACATCGACATGGGGGTGACGTTCATCGTGCGCGGGGCGGACCATGTGACGAATACGGCGACGCAGATCCAGATCATGCAGGCGATGGCGGGGGTGCCGCCGTCGTTTGCCCATCACTCGCTCTTGACCGGGCCGCAGGGTGAGGAATTGTCCAAGCGGCTGGGGGTTCTGGCGCTGCGCGATCTGCGGGCGCGGGGGGTGGAGCCGATGGCGCTGTTGAGCCTGATGGCGCGGCTGGGGTCGTCGAAGCCGGTCGAACTGATCGGGTCGATGGAGGAGTTGATTGCCGGGTTTGAGGTCGGGACATTCGGGGCGGCACCTACCAAGTTCGATGCGGAGGATTTGTTTCCGCTGACCCGGCATCACGTAAGCGGGCTGCCGTTCGCGGCGGTGGCGGAGCGGATTGCCGGGTTGGGAGTGCCTGCCGACAAGGCGGAGTTGTTCTGGGCGGTGGCGAAGGGGAATATCACCATTCTGGCCGATCTGGAGGGTTGGTGGAGGTTATTCCGCGACGGGGTAGAGCCGCTGGTCGATGCCGAAGATGTTGATTTTGTAAAGGCTGCGGTGGCGATGCTGCCGGCGCAGCCTTGGACCCATGACACCTGGCATGCCTGGACGGAAACCGTGAAGGCGGCGACGGGGCGCAAGGGCCGCGGGCTGTACCGGCCCTTGCGGCGGGCACTGACCGGGCGGGATGCCGGGCCGGAGATGGCGGAGGTGATGCCGCTGTTGCAGGCAGTGCCGGTGGTCTGACGAGCGACCTTTGTATGCGGTGGTATCCTTTGTGCTTGCCAGCCGATACGGGGACGGGCTAGCCTTGGCGGGTCAGATCGGGAGAAATTGGTGGCTTGCCATCAGGGCCGAAGGAGCAACCGCCCCGGTAAACTCTCAGGCAAAAGGACCGTTCTGACGGCGAGACTCTGGAGAGTGGTGCGGATGCACCCGCCGAAGGGATAACGATCTCAGGCGGAAAGGACAGAGGGGGCAACGGGTGGTGGGTTCGGGCCCGCCTTACGGTGCATTGGGGGCGTTATGCTGAGACTTGGGTTGCATGATCTGCACGTTGCCTTGGGCGGCAAGATGGTGCCGTTTGCCGGGTACGAGATGCCGGTGCAATATCCGGCGGGGGTGCTGAAGGAGCATCTGCACACGCGCAGTGCGGCGGGATTGTTTGACGTCTCGCACATGGGGCAGGTTTTGCTGCGGCCGCGCGGCACGCTGCGCGAGGCGGCGCTGGCGTTCGAGGCGCTGATGCCGGTGGATGTGCTGGGGCTGGCGGTCGGGCGGCAGCGCTATGGGCTGTTCACCGATGCCACCGGTGGGGTGCTGGACGATCTGATGTTCGCCAACCGGGGTGATCATTATTTCGTCGTGGTCAATGCGGTCTGCAAGGCGGCGGATATTGCCCATATGAAGGCGATGCTGGCGGGGGTTTGTGATGTGGTGCCGGTGGTGAACCGGGGCTTGCTGGCGTTGCAGGGGCCGTCGGCCGAAGCGGTGCTGGCGCGGCTGGTGCCGGGGGCCGCGGCGCTGCGGTTCATGGATGTGGCCTATCTGGACTGCGGCGGGGTCGAGTTGTGGGTGTCACGGTCGGGCTATACCGGCGAGGACGGGTTCGAGATTTCGGTGCCGGATGCGGCGTTGCAGGGGTTTGCCGAGGCGCTGCTGGCGGAGCCGGAGGTGATGCCGATCGGGCTGGGGGCGCGCGATTCGTTGCGGCTGGAAGCGGGGTTGTGCCTGTACGGGCATGATCTGGACACCACGACCAGCCCGGTCGAGGCCGGGCTGACCTGGGCGTTGCAGAAGGCGCGGCGCAGCGGTGGCGAGCGGGCGGGCGGCTATCCGGGGGCGGACCGCGTGCTGTATGAACTGGCGCATGGGCCATCCCGGGTTCGGGTGGGCTTGCGGCCCGAGGGGCGGGCACCGATGCGGGACGGGACGCCGCTGTTTGCGGGGGAGGAACAGGTCGGGGTGATTACCTCGGGCGGGTTCGGGCCTTCGGTGCAGGCTCCGATCGCGATGGGCTATGTCGCGGCGGATCATGCAAAAATCGGTACCACCTTGACGGCAGAGTTGCGCGGCAAGCGGTTGCCCGTCACCATAACGTCCGTGCCTTTCCACCCAACAACCTACAAACGCTGAGGACATCCCATGAAATATACCAAGGATCACGAATGGCTGCGCGTGGACGGCGATCTGGTCACGGTCGGCATTACCGAACATGCGGCGACCCAGTTGGGTGACGTGGTGTTTGTTGAACTGCCTGAAATCGAGACGGTGGTGGCCGAGGGCGACGAGGTGGTGGTGATCGAAAGCGTCAAGGCGGCGTCGGACATTCTGGCCCCCACTGCGGGCGAGATTGTCGAGGTGAACGAGGCATTGGTCGACAACCCGGCGCTGATCAACGAAGACCCGACCGGGGCGGCGTGGATTTTCAGGATGAAGCTGGATGATCTGGGGATCCTGGACGACTTCATGGACGAGGACGAGTATCTGGACCTGATCGGCTAGGGTCACAAATTTTCTGCGAAAATTTAGGCGCTTGAGGGTGCCGTTTTGCCCGGACTCCTGCGGAGGATGCGATGACGTTTACGCCCGTTGACTACAACCCCTATGACTTTGCCAATCGCCGCCATATCGGGCCGTCGCCCGATGAGATGGCGGCGATGCTTTCGGCGGTGGAGGTGGCCTCGCTGGAGGAGTTGATCGGGCAGACGGTGCCCGCGACGATCCGGCAGAAGGTGCCGCTGGGCTGGGCGCCGTTGTCAGAGCAGGACTTGCTGGCGCGGATGCGGGCGGTGGCGGGACGCAACAAGGTGATGACCAGCCTGATCGGGCAGGGCTATTACGGGACGGTGACGCCGCCTGCGATTCAGCGGAACATCTTCGAGAATCCGGCGTGGTACACGGCCTATACGCCGTACCAGCCGGAGATTGCGCAGGGTCGCTTGGAGGCGCTGCTGAACTATCAGACGATGGTGGCGGATCTGACCGGATTGCCGGTGGCCAATGCTTCGCTGCTGGATGAGGCGACGGCGGCGGCGGAGGCGATGACGATGGCGGAGCGCTGCGCCAGGTCGAAGGCAAGGGCGTTCTTCGTGGACCGCTTTTGCCATCCGCAGACCATTGCGGTGATCCGGACGCGGGCGCGGCCATTGGGGATCGAGATCATCGAGGATGTGGTCGAGAATCTTGATCCGTCAAAGGTGTTCGGGGCGATCTTTCAGTATCCGGGCAGCAATGGGCATGTGCGGGACTTTACCACCGAAATCAGCGCTTTGCATGGGACCAAGGCGATTGCGGTGGTGGCGACCGACCTGCTGGCGCTGTGCATGTTGAAAGAGCCCGGCGCGATGGGGGCGGATATTGCGGTGGGGTCGTCGCAAAGGTTCGGGGTGCCTTTGGGTTATGGCGGGCCGCATGCGGCATTTTTCGCCTGTCGGGACGAGATAAAGCGGCAGATGCCGGGGCGGATTGTCGGCGTGTCGGTCGATGCGCGGGGCAACAAGGCGTACCGGCTGGCGTTGCAGACAAGAGAACAGCATATCAGGCGGGAGAAGGCGACCTCGAACGTCTGCACGGCGCAGGCGCTGCTCGCTGTCATGGCGTCGATGTACGGCGTTTTCCACGGGCCGAAGGGGCTGCGGGCGATTGCCGAGCGGGTGCATTTCATGACCAACCGGCTGGCGCGGGCGTTGAAAGCCGCCGGGGCCAAGGTGTCACCCAAGGCGTTCTTTGACACGATCACGGTGGAAGTTGGGGTGGGCCAAGCGGGCATTCTGGCGGCGGCGCAGCAGGAGGGGCTGAACTTCCGCAAGATCGGCAGTGACCGGGTCGGGATTTCGCTGGACGAGACCACGGATGAGAAGGTGCTGGTGCGGGTCTTGAAGGCGTTCGGAATCGAGGGGGTGCCGCCGCATCGGGCCAGTTTGAGTTTTCCGGAGGCGCAGTTGCGGACCACGGAGTTCATGACGCATCCGGTGTTTCACATGAACCGGGCCGAAAGTGAGATGATGCGGTACATGCGGCGGCTGTCGGACAGGGACTTGGCTTTGGACCGGGCGATGATCCCCTTGGGTTCCTGCACCATGAAGCTGAACGCGGCGGCGGAGATGATGCCGTTGTCGTGGCCGGAGTTTTCCGCGCTGCATCCGTTTGCGCCGGCGGATCAGACGCTGGGCTACCGCGAGGCGATTGCCGATCTGTCGCAAAAGCTGTGCGAGATTACCGGATATGACGCGTTTTCGATGCAGCCGAACAGCGGCGCGCAGGGGGAATATGCGGGGCTGTTGACGATTGCCGCCTATCACCGCTCGCGCGGGGAGGGGCACCGCCGGGTCTGTCTGATCCCGGTGTCGGCGCATGGCACCAACCCGGCCTCTGCGCAGATGGCGGGGATGGATGTGGTCGTCGTGGGGTCTCGCCCAAATGGTGACGTCGATCTGGA
This sequence comes from Rhodobacterales bacterium, assembly GCA_043738565.1. Taxonomy (GTDB): domain Bacteria; phylum Pseudomonadota; class Alphaproteobacteria; order Rhodobacterales; family Rhodobacteraceae; genus Stagnihabitans. Next base: position 14,179 of record JAYUGA010000188.1, on the reverse strand, counting down.
GGATTTCGCGGCGAAGGCCAAGGCGGCGGGGGCGAACCTTGCGGCATGCATGATCACCTACCCGTCGACGCATGGGGTGTTTGAGGAGACGGTGCGCGAGATTTGCCGAATCACGCATGAACATGGCGGGCAGGTTTATCTGGACGGCGCGAATATGAATGCAATGGTCGGGCTGGTGAAGCCGGGGGAGATCGGGTCGGACGTGTCGCACCTGAACCTGCACAAGACCTTTGCGATTCCGCATGGTGGTGGCGGGCCGGGCATGGGGCCGATTGGGGTGAAGGTGCATCTGGCACCGTTTTTGCCCAGCAACCCGGAGACGGGCTTGGAGGGGGCGGTGTCGGCGGCGGCGTTCGGGTCGGCGTCGATCCTGCTGATTTCCTGGGCCTATTGCCTGCTGATGGGCGGCGAGGGGCTGACCCAGGCGACGCGGGTGGCGATTTTGAACGCCAACTACATCGCGGCGCGGTTGCAGGGGGCGTATCCGGTGCTGTTCATCGGCAACCGGGGGCGGGTGGCGCATGAATGCATTCTGGACACCAGGCCGTTTGCCGAGGTGGGAGTGACGGTGGACGATATAGCCAAGCGGTTGATCGACAACGGCTTTCACGCGCCGACAATGTCGTGGCCGGTGGCGGGGACGTTGATGGTGGAGCCTACGGAATCAGAGACCAAGGCGGAGATTGACCGGTTCATCACGGCGCTGCTGGCGATCCGGGCGGAGATACGCAGCGTGGAGCTGGGGGAGATTTCCAGCGAAGATTCGCCGTTGCGGCACGCGCCACATACGGTGGAGGATCTGGTGGCGGACTGGACCCGCAAATATCCGCGCGAGCAGGGCTGCTTTCCGCCGGGGGCGTTTCGGGTGGACAAGTACTGGCCGCCGGTGGGGCGGGTGGACAATGTCTATGGTGACCGGAATCTGGTCTGCATCTGTCCGCCCCTGGAGAATTATATGGCGGCGGCGGAGTGAGTTTTGAGTGTGGTGCGTGAAATCACCCACCCTGCCCGAAATGCCGGAGGTTGCATCGGTTTGGACGGCGGAGCCTCCGGCGGGGATATTTGGGGACAGAAAATGACGGAAGGGCGATCCACATTCTGGGGTGGGCTGGGGACGGCGGTGCCGCTGATACTGGGCTATCTGCCGATTGCGTTTTCGTTCGGGGTGGCGGCGACGCGGTCGGGGCTGTCGGTGACGGAGGCGTTTGCGCTGTCGCTGATCATCTTTGCGGGTGCCGCGCAGTTTCTGGCGCTGGTGCTGATTGCGGGTGGCGCACCGCTGGCGGTGGCGGCGTTTACCCTGGTGGCGATGAACCTGCGGCACGTGCTGTATGGTCCGGCGCTGCTGAAGCGGGTGGGCGGTGCGGCACCCAAGGATCAGGCCTGGGCCTGGTCGTTCATGCTGACGGATGAGGTGTTTGGCGCGGCTTTGGGGGCGCTGGCGCGGGGGCGGGTGTTTTCGGAGCCGTTCATGTTTGGGCTCGGAGCCGGGGCCTATGGCACCTGGCTGGCGGGGACGGCGGCGGGGGCTTATGCCGGGGCGGGGGCGCTGGATGGGTGGCCCGCAGTCAGTGCGGGGCTGGGGTTCATGCTGCCTGCGCTGTTTCTGGCGCTGTTGTTGTCGATTTTGCAGCGGGCGCAGCTGCCGGTGATTGCGGTGGCGGCGCTTGCCGTGGTGGTGGTGACGCTGGCGTGGTCGGGGACGGCGGGCTTGCTGGCGGGGATGATTGCCGGGGCAGTGGCCGGAGTAATGGGGTTGGGGCGGCATGCGAAGTGAGGTTCTGATCCTGGCGCTGATCGTCGGGGCCTGCACCTGGGCGTTCCGCTATTTTCCCCTCAGGGCCGATCTGAAGGATTTGAAGCCGGACGGGGCGCTGGCGCGGTTCCTGGGCGCGACGGGTCCGGCGGCGATTGCGACGCTGTTCGTGGCGGAGGTGATGCCGTTGTTGCGGCTGCCGCTGACCGGGCTGGTGCCGTTGCTGGTGGGGGTGCTGGCGGTGATCGGGGTCTTTGTCTGGCAGAAGTCGGCGGTGCTGGCGACGCTGGCGGGATCACTGGCTTACGGGATCGCTGTCGCGCTGCTAGGGTAGGGCATGTCGGACACCAACCTCAGCCGCTGGTCGCAACTGTCACTGGCGCAGCAATTCGCGCTGGCGGGCGGGCTGGTGATGCTGGTGGCCACGGTGATCGTGGGGTTCTGGGTGTCGGGGCGGATCGAGGATGTGGTGGTGCGCAACACCGCCAATGCGACGGCGCTGTATATGGAAAGCTTCATCGCGCCCTTGTCGCAGGATCTGGCGGTGCAGGACCATTTGTCGCCGGACAATCTGAACGCGCTGGAGCGCCTGCTGGTGGAAACGCCGCTGGGGCAGCGGGTGGTGGCGTTCAAGATCTGGGTGAAGGGGGCGCGGGTGATTGCCTCGTCTGATCCGGCGATCGTCGGCATGACCTTTGAGCCGACCGAGAATTTGAAATCGGCCTGGGTCGGCGTGGTGCGCGCCGATTTCAATGATCTGGGCGATGTGGAGAACGAGGCGGAGCAACAGATGGGACTGCCGCTTCTGGAGATTTACGCGCCGATCCGGGAGCGGAGTTCGGGCAAGATCATCGCGGTGGCCGAGTTTTACGAGATCGGCACGCAGTTGAAGGCCGATCTGGTCAAGGCGCGGCTGACATCCTGGGCGGCGGTGGCGCTGGTGATGGCGGCAATCTGGGCGAGCCTGTTCGCGGTGGTATTGCGCGGCAGCCGCACGATTGACAGCCAGGTGGTGGCGCTGACCGATATGGCGGCGCGCAATGTGACGCTGCGGCTGCGGGTGCAGGGGGCGGCGGCGCGGTTTTCGGCGTTAAACGATCAGGCGTTGCGGCGAATCGGCGCGGATCTGCATGACGGGCCGGCGCAGTTGATGGCCTTCGCGGCATTGCGGCTGGATGCCTTGCGGAAAGAGACGGGGGAGAAGGCGCTGGGCGAGATCAACTCGATCGAGAAGGCGGTGAGGGAGGCGATGCAGGAGATCCGCAATATCTCGCGCGGGGTGTCCTTGCCCGATATTGACCGGCGGCCGTTGCTGGAGGTGTTGCACGGGCTGGTCGATGCCCATGCGGCGCGAACCGGGAGCGAGGTTTCGTTCCGGGCCGATCTGGGCGGTGACGTGCCTTTGCCGCTGGCGGTGAAGCTGTGTGTGGGGCGGGTGGTACAGGAGGGGCTGACCAACGCGTGGCGGCATGCCGGGGGGCAGGGGCAGGAGGTAGTGATTGCGCGGGAGGGGGATGTGTTGCGAGTGACGGTGCGCGATGGCGGGGTGGGGCTGGCGGTGCAGCCGGGGCCGGAGGATGGCTATGGGCTGGGGCTGGCTGGCTTGGCGGGGCGGGTGGAGAGTCTGGGCGGGCAGTTGACCTTGCGCAACAGGTCAGATGGCAAGACCGGGGCGGAACTGGTGATGGGGATTGATCTGCGAGGTGTGGCATGAGTGGTGTGATCCGGATCGTGCTGGCGGACGACCATCCGATTTACCGCGATGGGCTGGCGCGGTCGCTGGCCGATGCCGGGGATATTCTGGTGGTGGGCGAGGCCAGTGATGGCGCGGCGGCGGCGGAAGTGGTGTTGCGGGAGCGGCCTGATGTGGTGCTGCTGGACATTTCGATGCCGAAGGGCGGCGGGATCGGGGCCTTGGCGCGGATCATGCAGATGGCGGCACCGCCCCGGGTGGCGATGCTGACCGCGTCGGAGGCCGATGACGATCTGATGCAGGCGATCAAGCTCGGGGCGCAGGGCTATATTCTGAAGGGCGTGGGGGCGGGGGAGTTGGTGGACCTCGTGCGCGAACTGGCGGCGGGGCGGTCTTATGTCTCGCCGGGGCTGGCGGGGCGACTGCTGGTGGCGATGCGGCGGCGGGAAACCCAGGCTGCGAACCCGCTGGATGATCTGTCCCGGCGCGAGGAGGATATCCTGAAGCTGGTGGCGCAGGGCAAAAGCAACCGCGAGGTCGGCGAGGCGCTGGAATTGCAGGAAAAGACGGTGAAGCACTACATGACCTCGATTCTGCAGAAGCTGCAGGTTCGCAACCGGGTCGAGGCGGCAATGCTGGCGCGGGAACACCTGAGGCCGTGAGCCCTGGTCCGAGGTCCAGGAGTTGGGCTGCAAATGGCGACATCGGCACCTGAATTGCACAGCGGGTGCAAGTGGCCGGCCTTTGCCAGCCTTGACAATGCACTGGCTTTCCGCGAAAACGCCCGCGTCTGGGGCAATAGCTCAGTTGGGAGAGCGTATCGTTCGCAATGATAAGGTCAGGGGTTCGATCCCCCTTTGCTCCACCAGACCTTTGGTTCCGAATAGGGCAGATGTGATGGTCGGGTTCCGGTTGGGACCGCCTGCGGCCTTTGTCAGCCGCCGGGGGTTTCACACCCCCGGACCCCGTGGGATATTTATGGACAGAAAATCGGACATTTGAATCAAATTGGAATGATGAGTCCCTGAGGCGGTGGCCGCGGCGTTCAGCTTGACCGCTGCAACCTGAAACTGCACAATGGGATCAACGCCATATGCAATTCCGGGATGTGAGCCATGCCAGAGATCATTCACCCGGTTCTGCTGTGCGGTGGCTCGGGCACGCGACTGTGGCCCTTGTCGCGCAAGAGCTATCCCAAGCAATTCTCGGCGCTGATGGGCAGCGAAAGCCTGTTCGCGGCGGCGGCGCGGCGGTTGTCCGGCGCGGGGTTTGCGGCACCCGTAGTCGTCACGGGGTCGGATTTCCGGTTCATCGTCACCGAACAACTGGCGGCGGCGGGGATCGCGCCGCAGCGCATCCTGATCGAACCCGAGGGGCGGAACACTGCGGCGGCGGTCTGCGTGGCGGCGCTGGCGCTGGAGGCGGAGCATCCCGGTTCCCTGATGCTGGTGGCCCCGTCGGATCATGTCATCCCGCAGGACGCGCGGTTCCGCGCGGCGGTGCAGGCGGGGGTTCCAGCCGCCTTGGCGGGGCAATTGGTGACGTTTGGCATAGCGCCGGACCGCCCGGAAACCGGCTATGGCTGGCTGGAGCTGGCCGAGACGGCGGTGGGCCTCGCACCCCAGCCCCTGCGGCGCTTTGTCGAAAAGCCGGACCTCGCCGGGGCGCAGGCGATGCTGGCCGGGGGGTGCCATCTGTGGAACGCGGGGATTTTCCTGTTCTCCACCACGGCGCTGCTGGCGGCTTTTGCGGTTCACGCCCCGGCGGTGCTGGACGGGGTCACGCAGGCTTTGGCGGGGGCTCGCGGCGATCTCGGCTTTACCCGGCTGGACCCCGCGCCGTGGCGGTTGCTGCCGGAAGTCTCGATTGATTATGCGGTGATGGAGAAAGCGGAAAACCTGTGTGTCGTGCCCTATGACGGCGGCTGGTCCGATCTGGGCGATTGGGATGCGGTCTGGCGCGAATCCGAGGCGGATGCGGACGGGGTTGTCACCCAGGGTGCGGCAATGGCGATTGAGTGCCACAACAGCCTGCTGCGATCCGAGGGCGAGGGGCTGCGGCTGGTCGGGATCGGGCTGGACAATATCGTGGCGATTGCAATGCCCGACGCGGTGCTGATCGCGGACAAGCGCCGGACGCAGGAGGTGCGGCTGGCCGTCTCGGGGTTGAAGGCGGCGGGTGCAGCGCAGGCCGAGACGTTTCCGCGCGATTACCGGCCCTGGGGCTGGTTTGAAAGTCTGGTGATCGGCAACCGCTTTCAGGTCAAGCGCATCGTGGTGCATCCCGGTGGTGCGCTGAGCCTGCAAAGCCACCATCATCGGGCCGAACACTGGATCGTGGTCGAGGGCACGGCGCGGGTGACGGTGGATGGCACGGTGTCGCTGATCACCGAGAACCAGTCATTGTACATCCCTTTGGGGGCCGTCCACCGGCTGGAAAACCCCGGCAAGGTCGAAGTGGTGCTGATCGAGGTGCAGACCGGCAGCTATCTGGGCGAGGATGACATCATCCGCTACGAAGATGTCTATGCGCGGGGCCAGGGTGCCAAGGGATGAGGCTCGACTGCTTTACGGCCTATGACATCCGGGGGCGGTTGGGGCACAGTCTGGATGCGGGAATTGCGTTTCGCATTGGCCGCGGTTTTGCGCGGGCACTGGCTGCGAAAAGCGTGGTGATCGGCCGCGATTGCCGGGCGTCATCCGAGGCGCTGACCGAGGCGGTTGTGGCGGCGCTGCTGGCCGAAGGGGTGGCGGTTCTGGACCTGGGCCTGGCGGGGACGGAAGAGATGTACCATGCCACCACGCGATTTGCGGCGGAGGGCGGGATCACCGTGACCGCCTCGCACAATCCGATTGACTATAACGGGATGAAGCTGGTGCGGGCCGGGGCGGCACCGCTGGACGCAGGGGTTCTGGCCGAGGTGCGGCGGCTGGCGGAGGCGGATGATTTTGGGGCGGGACGGTCAGGCGGCAGCCGGCGTGACATAGCGGTCGAGGCGCGGCGCGGCTATGTGGACACCGTGCTGTCGTTTGTCGATTGCGCGGCGCTGCGGCCGCTGACCCTGCTGGTGAATGCGGGGAACGGCACGGCGGGGCCGACGTTTGATGCGATTGCGGCGGGATTGGCGGCGCGGGGGGCAGCGCTGCGGTTCGTGCGAATGCACCATGCGCCGGACGGCAGCTTTCCACATGGCATCCCGAACCCGCTGCTGCCGGAGAACCGGCCGGTAACCGCGGCGGCGGTGGTGGCGGCGGCTGCGGATTTCGGGGTGGCGTGGGACGGCGATTTCGACCGCTGCTTCTTTTTCGACGCGACGGGCGCCTTTGTCGACGGCGAATATGTCGTGGGGTTGCTGGCCGAGGCGTTTCTGGGGCGCGAGCCGGGGGCGCGGATCGTGCATGACCCAAGGGTGATCTGGAACTCGCAAGCGGTCGTGGCGGCGGCCGGCGGGGTGGCGGTGCAGGCGCGGACGGGCCATGCGTTTGTCAAGCAGGCGATGCGCGATCAGGGCGCGGTTTATGGTGGCGAGATGTCGGCGCACCACTATTTCCGCGATTTCACCTGGTGCGACAGCGGCATGATCCCGTGGCTGATGATTGCCGAACTGGTCAGCCGCAGGGGCGAGCCGCTGGCCAATCTGGTGGCGGGGCGGCGGGCGGCGTTTCCGTCCTCGGGCGAGATGAACTTTACGCTGGCCGATCCGGCGGCGGCAGTCGCGCGGGTGCGGCGGCAGTTTGAACCACTGGCGGTTTCGGTGGATGCGATGGACGGGATGAGCCTGGCCTTTACCGATTGGCGGTTCAATCTGCGCCAGTCGAATACCGAGCCGGTGGTCCGGCTGAATGTGGAAAGCCGGGGGCAGGGCGATTTGCTGGCGGGGCGGGTTGCCGCGGTGAAAAAGGCGCTGCTTGGCGCGTGAGTTGAAAGGGCTTCCTCGCAAAGGCCCTAGGTTTGCCCGGGCCAGCGCATCTCGCAGCACCACTGCGGTGTGTGATGGAATGGCTGGCGGATCAAAAGTTTAGGCAATCATTGCAACCGCTTTGGCCCCTGTGAATCATAGGCTGGCAGAGCAAGGCTTGCGGCTGGCTGGCCAAGTAATTGAAAGCGCTTTGAAACGAGAATCGTTGACTTGTCACCCAGACATACGATAACCCGCCCGAAGCGCTTCGGAAAACCCCGCGCAGTTGGGGAAAAGCCTGGAGCGTTTTTCGGGAGTTCGCGCCGTGGGGCGCATGTCAATCAAAAGGGAAGAATACCCAAGTCCTATGGATATCGCGGTGGTGCGATGCGCACCGCCGCATTTGCCGCACCACTGGCTATCGTCGGCGCGCCGGTGGTGGCGGAAGAAATCAGGATTGTTTTCGGTGCCACGGGGCCCGATCTGACCGATTTCCCCGAACTGGTCAAGCCCTGGGAAGACAAGACCGGCAACACCGTGACGATGGTGCCGATGCCTGCCTCGACCACCGACCAGTTCGCCCAGTACCGTCTGTGGCTCGCAGCCGGTTCGACCGACAGTGACGTGTATCAAACCGACGTGATCTGGGCGCCGCAGCTTGCAGGTGATCTGGTTGATCTGACCGAGGCCGCCAAGGACCTGGCGCCGACCCACTTCCCTTCGATCATCCAGTCGCAGACGGTGAACGGCAAATTGGTTGCGCTGCCGATCTTCACCGACGCACCCGCGCTGCATTATCGCAAGGATCTGCTGGAGAAATACGGCGTGGCCGTGCCCAAGACCTGGGACGAACTGACCGTGGCCGCGCAGAAGATCCAGGATGGCGAACGGGCAGTCGGCAAAGCCGATTTCTGGGGCTATGTCTGGCAGGGCAATGCCTATGAAGGGCTGACTTGCGACGCGCTGGAATGGGTCAAGTCGTTTGGCGGCGGTCAGATCGTCGAGCCTGATGGCACGGTTTCCATCAACAACCCGATGGCGATCAAGGCCTTGGAAACCGCCAAGAGCTGGATCGGCACGATTTCCCCGCCCGGGGTTCTGGCCTATCAGGAAGAAGAGTCGCGCGGCGTCTGGCAGACCGGCAACGCGGCCTTCATGCGCAACTGGCCCTATGCCTACGGGCTGGGCAATGGCGCGGATTCGGCAGTCAAGGGTCTGTTCGACGTGACGACGCTGCCGGTCGGCAAGACGGGCGATAAACCGGCAGCGACGCTGGGTGGCTGGAACGTGGCGGTGTCCAAATATTCCAAGAATCAGGAAGTGGCGATTTCGCTGGCCCTGTATCTGGCCGGACCAGAAGCGCAAAAGCAGCGCGCGATCAACGAAACCAACCTGCCGACGATCATCTCGCTATATGACGACGCCGACATCGCCAAGGCGCAGCCGATCATCCCGCTGTGGAAGGACGTGTTCCTGAATGCCGTGCCGCGCCCCTCGGTGCCGACGCTGGGCAAATATGCGGAAGTGTCCAACAAGTTCTTCAACGCCGTCCACGAAACCCTGTCGGGCAATGGCACGGCGGCGGACAATCTGGCGGCGCTGGAAGCTGACCTGAACGATCTGAAGGGCAGCGGCTGGTGATCCTGGCCTGCCCGAATGGGTAAGCCTTGAAGACGGGCGGCGTCACCGCCGCCCGTCTTTGTTTATGCAGCCCCGAACACCGGGCCAAGCAAGGGGGGACAACATGACTTCGCCAACGATAGGCAAGGCATCGGACAGCCGATCTGAGGCGGGGGGCCTCAGCCTGCAACAACAACGCCAAAAAGCCGCTTTCTGGTTTCTTGCACCGATGTTGGTGGCGTTGTTCTGCGTGGCGGCATGGCCATTGCTGCGGATTGTCTGGTTTTCAATGACCGACACGACGATGGACAATCTTTACGGCGGGAAATTCATCTGGTTCGACAATTATTTCCGGGTGCAGACCCTGGCGAACGGCACCGTGCGCTACAAGGGCACTCTGGTCGATCCGGCCTGGTGGAATGCCGTGTGGAACACGGTGCGCTTTTCGGTGGTATCGGTCCTTCTGGAAACCATCATCGGCCTGATCATCGCACTGGTGCTGAATGCCGAATTCAAGGGGCGCGGCTTGGTGCGTGCCGCCATCCTGATCCCCTGGGCGATTCCGACCATCGTTTCGGCCAAGATGTGGGCCTGGATGCTGAATGACCAATACGGCATCATCAACGACATTCTGGTCAACCTCGGCCTGATCACCGACAAGATCGCCTGGACCGCCAGCAACGACACTGCGATGATCGCAGTGCTGATCGTGGACATCTGGAAGACCGCGCCCTTCATGGCGCTCTTGTGTCTGGCAGGTCTGCAAATGGTGCCGCGCGACATCTACGAGGCGGCGGAGATTGACGGGGTGCATCCGGTCAAGGTGTTTTTCAAGGTCACACTGCCCCTGATCCGCCCGGCGCTGATGGTGGCAGTGATCTTCCGCATGCTGGATGCGCTGCGGATCTTCGATCTGGTCTATGTGCTGACGCCAAATTCGCAGGCCACCAAGACCATGTCGGTGATCAGCCGTGAAAATCTATTCGAATTCAACAAGTTCGCCTATGGTTCGGCACAATCGACGCTGTTGTTCGGAATTCTGGCGGTGTTTGTGGCGCTGTATATCTGGTTGGGCAAAGTGAACCTGTCCGGGGAGGGCAAGTGATGGATCGCATGAAACTTGTGAAATCCGGCAGTTTCTATGCGCTGGTCGTGGTGATCGTGGTCTTTTCGATCTTCCCGTTCTACTACGCCATCGTCACCTCGTTCTCGACCGGGACGGCGCTGTTTTCAGTGCATTACTTTCCGCCGAAATTCGACTGGAGCAACTATCAGTCGGTTCTGGGCGGGCGGACGTTTCCACGCAACATCCTGAACTCGATCTTTATCGCCTCGACCACGGTGGTGATTGCGCTGTTTCTGGCCGTCACCGCGTCCTATGCGCTGGCAAGGGTGCGGTTTCGCGGGCGGGCGCTGCTGTTGATGACCATTCTGGGCGTGTCGATGTTTCCGCAGATCGCGGTTCTGGCCGGTTTGTTCGAACTGATGCGGTTCTTCGGCCTCTTGAACACGCCTCTGGCGCTGATCATTTCCTACACGATCTTTACCCTGCCATTCACGGTCTGGGTGCTGACGACCTTCATGCGCGACCTGCCGGTCGAGATTGAAGAGGCGGCGATCGTCGACGGGGCGACGCCCTGGGTCATCATCAGCAAAGTGTTCCTGCCGCTGATGTGGCCAGCCATGGTGACAACCGGGCTCCTGGCCTTCATCGGGGCGTGGAATGAATTCCTGTTCGCGCTGACCTTCACCCAGACCGAAGTGCAGCGCACCGTGCCGGTGGCCATAGCACTGCTGTCGGGGGCATCGCAGCAGGAAATCCCGTGGGGGCCGATCATGGCGGCGTCTGTCATCGTGACCATTCCGCTGGTCATCCTCGTTCTCATCTTCCAACGCAAGATCGTAGCGGGTTTGACCGCTGGCGGCGTGAAGGGTTAAGCAAATGGCAAAGATCCAACGGAAGAATGTCAAGAAGTCCTACGGTGCCGTCGATGTCATCAAGGGCATCGACCTGACGGTCGAAAAGGGCGAGTTCATGGTGTTTGTCGGGCCGTCGGGCTGCGGCAAAAGCACCCTGTTGCGCCTGATCTCGGGGCTGGAGGAGATTACCTCGGGTGACATGACCTTTGACGGGCAGATGGTGAACAACCTGATCCCGTCGAAGCGTGGCATCGCGATGGTGTTCCAGAGCTACGCGCTGTACCCGCATATGAATGTCTATGACAACATGGCATTCGGGATGAAGCTGGCCAAGTCGAACCCGGCGGACATGGACAAAAGGGTGCGCGATGCGGCCAAGCTGTTGCAGATCGAGCACCTGCTGGAGCGGTTGCCCAAGCAGTTGTCGGGCGGGCAGCGGCAGCGCGTGGCCATCGGGCGGGCCATCGTGCGCGACCCGCGGGTGTTCCTGTTCGACGAGCCGTTGTCGAACCTTGACGCCGCACTCCGGGTACAGACCCGGCTGGAGATCGCCAAGCTGCACCATTCGATGAAGAATGTCACGATGATCTACGTGACGCATGATCAGGTCGAGGCGATGACGCTTGCCGACCGGATCGCCGTTTTGCGCGACGGGCGGTTGGAACAGGTGGGCAGTCCTGCGGAGTTGTACGATGCGCCGAATTCGATCTTTGTCGCGTGGTTCATCGGCAGCCCGAAAATGAACTTCCTGACCGGCAAGTTCGCGTCTGATCAGGGTTGCGATACGCTTGGCATCCGGTCGGAACACATCGAGATTTCGCCGACCGGCATCTGGCGGGGCGAGGTTGTGCACACCGAAGATCTGGGGTCGGACAATTATCTGTTCGTCGAGGTTGGCGGCGAGGAGGCGATGATCGTGCGGCAACCGGGCAAGCTGAAAGTGGCGCTGGGGGCCAAGATCGGCTTGAACCCGATGCCGGGTCAGTTGCACAAGTTCGACGCGGGTGGGATGCCGATCCGCTAAGCGTTTCGCAGGCCTGATTCCCCGCCCCGCGCCGTGGTTGGGGCGGGGCCTTTTTGAAAGGAGTTTCATATGGTTATTCGGGTAACTGTCTGGGGCGAGAACGTCCACGAGCAGAAGAACAAGGTCGTGGCTGACATCTATCCCCAGACCATGCACGGCACGATTGCCGCGTTTCTGAACACTGACAAAGGGATCAAGGCCAGCGCCGTGACCTTGCAAGACCCCGAGCACGGCATGAGCGTCGAAAAGCTGGCCGAAACGGATGTGCTGATCTGGTGGGGCCATGCCGCGCACGGGCAGGTCGAGGACAGGATCGCCGAACGGGTCTGCGAGGCGGTGCATGGCGGTATGGGGATCATATTCCTTCACTCCGCCCATTTCTCGAAGCCGTTCAAGCGGTTGATGGGCACACCCTGCAACCTGACCTGGCGCGAGGCGGGTGAGCGGGAGCGGCTGTGGGTGACCTCGCGCAACCATCCGATTGCGGCGGGGCTGCCGGATCACTTCGAGCTGGAAAACGAGGAGATGTATGGCGAGCCGTTCGGGATTCCCGAGCCGCTGGAGACGGTGTTCATTTCGTGGTTTCAGGGCGGCGAGGTGTTCCGGTCGGGCGTGACTTACAAGCGCGGCGCGGGGTCGGTGTTCTATTTCCGCCCTGGGCACGAGACTTATCCGACCTATCACGACGCGACCGTGCAGCGGGTAATCAACAATAGCGTCCGTTGGGCCTATAACCCGGCACTGCGCATTGCCAATCCAAACGACGTGCCGAACACCCCGGTCGACAAGGCGCTGGAGCCGATCGTGGAGCGGGGGCCGCGTCTGCACCATGCCGGCGAGGCGGGGTTGCGGTGATGGCGAAGGTTGCCAAAAAGCCGGTTCGGATCTTGATCCTTGGCACGGGCGGCATGGCGAACAACCATGCCGACAGTTTCGCCAAGATCGACGGCGTGACGCTGGTGGCGGGGATTGATACAAGGCCCGAGCAACTTAAAGCGTTCTGTGACAAGCATCATATTGGCAATGGTTTCGCCTCGATTGGCGAGGCGCTGGCCTGGGGCGAGTTTGATGCGGTGACCAATGTGACGCCGGATGCGGCGCATTTCGCCACCACCATGCCGGTGCTGGCGGCGGGCAAGCATATCCTGTGCGAAAAACCGCTGGCGACCAACGAGGCCGATGCCGACGCGATGGCGGCGGCGGCAGCCAAGGCGGGCGTTGTCAATATGGTGAACCTGTCGTATCGCAACGTCGCGGCGTTGCAGGCCGGGGCCCGCATGGTGCGCGACGGGGCGATTGGCACCGTGCGGCATTTCGAGGCCAGCTATCTGCAAAGCTGGTTGACCCAAGGGGCCTGGGGCGCTTGGGACCGCGAAAGCCAGTGGCTGTGGCGGCTGTCATCCAAGCACGGGTCCAAGGGCGTTCTGGGGGATGTGGGCATTCACATTCTGGATTTCGCAACCTTTGTGGCGGGGCAGTCGGTCGCGGAAGTCTCGTGCCGTCTGGCGACGTTCCACAAAGCACCGGGCGACCGGATTGGCGATTATGTGCTGGATGCCAATGATTCTGCGACCATGCAGGTGGTGCTGGGCAACGGCGCTTTGGGCACGGTGGCGGCGACGCGCTTTGCCAGTGGCCATCTGAACGACCTGCGCTTGCGGCTGTATGGCGACAAGGGCGGGCTGGAAGTATCGTGGGAAAAGAATGTCAGCCGCTTGCGCGCCTGTCTGGTACCCGATCTGCAAAGTGCCGAGTGGCAGGAAATCGAGGCCCCGGTGCTGGCGACAATCTATGAGTGCTTCATCGCGGCGATCCGCGGCGAAGGCGTGGCGGGCCCGGATTTCGCCCGGGGAGCGGCCTTGCAGCGGATGCTGGACCGGGCCGAGCAATCGGCGGTTCAGGGCGGGTTGAGCCTGAAAGTGTGAGGCCCGGGCCGGGGGCAGCCCCGGCCCTAATTCTGGAAAGGGGCGAATTTTCTGCGAAAATTCCCGACGGAGTTTGCTTCGGCAGGCGTACCACGCCAAATTGTGACAACAGGCGCAGGGAATTCACATGGTCAAAGGCCATTCGGGGGTGCAGATCGCGCTGCACTGGGTTGTGGGTCTGCTGATCCTGTTCCAACTGATCTTTTCGGACGCGATGGGACCGGCCTGGCGGCAATTGCGCGACGGTGGCGTGCCTTATCTGACCACGATGGTCTGGGCGCATATTCTGGCCGGAAGTGCGGTGCTGGCGCTGGTGGTGTGGCGGCTGTGGCTGCGGCTGACC
>JAYUGA010000187.1:0-1570 GCA_043738565.1 Rhodobacterales bacterium | reverse complement strand
ACATGAGCAGGTGATAGCGTACCAGCCATTCGACGGTCTCGGTCTCTTCAACCGTCAGACCCAACTGCGCACAAATCCGCCGGGCGATCTGCGCCCCGATGATCGAATGATCTTCTGGCCGGCCCTTGCCGATGTCATGCAGCAAGAGGGCCAGATAAATCACCCGCCGATTGACCCCGGCTTTTAGAATGCGCGAGACGACCGGCAACTCCTCCAGCAGTTCGCCGCGTTCAATCTGGGCAAGGCAGGACACGCATTGGATGATGTGCTCGTCAACTGTGTAGTGATGGTAGACGTTGTATTGCATCATCGCGACGATGTTTTCAAAGTCGGGGATAAAGGCCGACAGCACGCCCAGTTCGTTCATCCGCCGCAGCGCGCGCTCTGGGTTGCCGTGGTCAAGCAGCAGGCGGAGGAAGACCTTGGCCGCAGCCGGATCTCCACGCATTGTGTCGTCGATCAGGGTCAGATTGGCCGCGATCAGGCGCATGACGTTGGGATGCAGCAGATAGCCTGACCGCAAAGCCTCCTCAAACACCCGCAGCAGGTTCAACGGGTCGGCCAGAAATTTGCGGGCGTCCACAACGTCGATCCGGCCCTGCACCAGATGGTAGCCTGGCGCGACTTTGCGGCGGTTGAGAAAGCCAATCAGCCGGGCTTCCGGCTTGACGTGGCGCGCTTCCAATTCGGTGAGAAACACCCGGGTCAGTTCGCCCACGCGGGTGGCATGGCGGAAGTAGTCTTGCATGAAGTGTTCGACCGCCCGCCTGCCCCCGGCATCGCGGTAGTTCATCCGTTCCGCGACTTCGACCTGCAAATCGAAGGTCAGCTGATCGGTGGCGCGCTGGGTGATGTAGTGCATGTGGCAGCGGGCCGCCCACAGGAAATTCTCTGCGCGGCGGAAGATGGCAAATTCTTCGGCGGTCAAAAGTCCCGCCCCCACCAGACCCTCAGCCGACGAAACCCGGTGCAGATACTTGCCGATCCAGTAGAGGGTTTGCAGATCGCGCAGGCCGCCCTTGGCTTCTTTCACATTGGGCTCAAGGACATAGCGCTGACCGCCCTGGCGCTTGTGGCGTTCGGCACGTTCGGCGAGCTTCGCCTCGATGAACTCACGGCCGGTGTTGCGGAACAGCTCGGACCACAGTTTGTCGTCCAGTTCCGTGGCCAAACCGGTGTCGCCGGTAATCTGGCGATGTTCCAACAGGGCGGTTCGGATGGTGATGTCCTCGCGCCCCAGACGGATGCAATCGCGCACCGTGCGGCTGGAATGGCCGACCTTCAGTTTCAGATCCCACAGGATATAAAGCAGCGCCTCGATCACGCTTTCGGCGCGCGGGGTAATTTTGGCAGGGTGCAGGAAAACCAGGTCGACATCGGAGTGCGGCGCCATTTCGGACCGGCCAAAGCCACCGACCGCAATCACAGAAAGCCGTTCTGCGTCCGTTGTGATGGCCAGAGGATACAAGGCCTGCGCCGCCTCGAACGCCAGATGCACCAGATCGTCGGTCAACCGTGCCTGTGACCGGGTCAGCGGCAA
This sequence comes from Rhodobacterales bacterium, assembly GCA_043738565.1. Lineage (GTDB taxonomy): Bacteria > Pseudomonadota > Alphaproteobacteria > Rhodobacterales > Rhodobacteraceae > Stagnihabitans. The sequence continues at coordinate 30 of JAYUGA010000187.1, read as the reverse complement.
AGCGTTGCGCGGGTCGGAGCCGAACGCCTC
>JAYUGA010000186.1:0-1571 GCA_043738565.1 Rhodobacterales bacterium | reverse complement strand
CCAGCACGTCATTCTCATCCGCCAGCCCGAGCATCTTGGCGGCGGTGCGCAGCGCCTTGTCGGTGGCTTTGCGGCCGACATGGTCAAAGGCGGCGCGGGCGAGTTCCTGACCCAGTTTCACAAAACGGCCCCGGTCTTCTTCGCGCAGGCTGCGGCGGATCGCGGCTTTGGCGCGGCCGGTCGTCACAATGTCGATCCACGACGATTGCGGGTGCTGGCCTTCGGCGGTGATGATCTCGATCGACTGGCCGTTTTTCAGCCGGGTCCAGAGCGGCACCCGAATGCCGTCGATCTTGGCGGAGACGCAGGAATTGCCGATTCTGGTGTGGATCGCATAGGCGTAATCCAACGGGGTGGCCCCGCGCGGCAGTTGCACCACATCGCCCTTGGGGGTGAAGCAGAACACCTGATCGGAGTACATCTCCAGCTTCACAATTTCGAGGAATTCATCCTGATCGCCGTCGTTCAGGCGTTCGGTCAACTGGGTGATCCACTTGCCGGGGTCGACCGCGAACGGGTTCTTGGCGCGCACACCTTCACGGTATGACCAATGGGCGGCGACGCCAGCCTCAGCGACTTCGTGCATTTCGCGGGTGCGAATCTGAACCTCGACGCGCTGGCCCTCGCGGCCTGAAACCGAGGTGTGGATCGAGCGGTAGCCGTTCGACTTCGGCTGGCTGATATAATCCTTGAACCGGCCCGGCACGGCGCGCCAGCGTTGGTGGATCGCACCGAGGATCCGGTAACAATCGCCGACATTCAGGCAGATGATCCGAAAGCCGTAGATGTCGGACAGCCGGGAGAACGCCAGATCCTTCTCCTGCATCTTGCGCCAGATCGAATAGGGCTTTTTGGCGCGACCGTAAACATCGGCCTCGACCTTTTCGCGTTCCAGTTCGGTGCGGATATCGGCGGTGATCTGATGCACCACATCGCCCGACTCGCGTTGCAGGGTCAAAAAACGCCGGATGATCGAGGCGCGGGCATCGGGGTTCAGCACCCGGAAGGCTAAATCTTCCAGCTCCTCGCGCATCCATTGCATGCCCATCCGACCGGCGAGGGGCGCATAGATGTCCATGGTTTCGCGGGACTTTTGCACCTGCTTTTCCACGCTCATGCTTTTGATGGTGCGCATGTTGTGCAAGCGGTCGGCGAGTTTGACCAAGATCACCCGCAGGTCTTTTGACATCGCCATGAACAGCTTGCGGAAGTTTTCCGCCTGTTCGCTTTGGCCCGACGAAAGTTGCAGGTTGGTCAGCTTGGTGACCCCGTCGACCAGTTCGGTCACTTCGTGGCCAAACAGGCGGTCGACCTCGGAATAGGTCGATTTGGTATCCTCAATCGTGTCGTGCAGCAGGGCGGTGACGATGGTGGCATCGTCCAGCTGCTGTTCGGTCAGGATCGCCGCGACCGCGACCGGGTGGGTGAAATACGGCTCACCGGATTTGCGCCACTGGCCCTCGTGCATTTTAGTCCCGTAGGCATAGGCCTGCCGGATCAGGTCAGCATTGGTGCGCGGGTTGTAGTTGCGGACGAGCGCGATCAGGTCTTCGACGTCGATCATCCCCGTC
>JAYUGA010000185.1:0-12672 GCA_043738565.1 Rhodobacterales bacterium | reverse complement strand
TGCCGCGCCGCCCAGGCTTGCCACCGACACCAGCCCATATGCGGCCAGTTTGCAGAGATTTCTCATGAATTCCTCCTCCTTGGTGAACGCCGCCCCGGAGTCGCGGCAAATCTTGGTTGCGGGCGTGGCTTACGGCCTTGCCCCCTGTCTCCGGCCCGAAAGCCGCCGTCATACAACTCGGTTCAGACGGCGTTCCGACAATCTGCTGGTTACGGTGTCCATGGTGACGGCAAGCATCAGGATCAGCCCGCGCACCACGTCGTAGATGTAGGGATCGGCCCCGATCAGGTTCAGGCCGTTCTGGATGGTGGTCAGCAGAAGCGCCCCGATGACGCTGCCGATAATACTGCCGCGCCCGCCGAACAGGCTGGTACCACCCAGCACAACTGCGGTGATCACGGTAAATTCAAAGCCATAGCCCAGCTCCGAGGTCAGCACGCCGACCCGGCCCACGACGATCAGCCCGGCCAGCGCACCGCTTAACCCGGCCAGCGCATAGACCACCAGCAACAGCCGGGCGGTGCGGATGCCGGTCTCGGCGGCGGAACGCGGCGAACCACCCAGCGCCAGCAGCTGGCGTCCGGCGACGGTGCGCGCCAGCACGAACGCCCCCAGACCTGCCGCGCCCAGCGCCAGATAGACCGGCAGGCCCAGACCCAGAAACTGGCCGCGCCCCAGGGCCTGGATCGGCCCCTCGACCGCATAAAGCGAGGCCGAGGTCAGATGCAGACCAAGGCCGCGATACAGGGTCAGGGTGCCCAAGGTGGTGATCAGCGGATTGACCTGCAACTTGGTGATGATCACGCCATTGACCAGCCCCAGCCCCAGCCCGCAGACCAACGCCACCGGATAGACCAGCCAGCTGGTGTCGGTGGTGATCGAGGCCGATTTGGTGCCCGCCAGCATGACCGCTGCGGCCAGCGCAAAATTCGCCACCGAGCCCACCGAAAGGTCAATGCCGCGCGTCACGATCACAAAGGTCATCGCGACCGCCCCGATGATGGTGGGTGACGCATCCAAGAGGATGTTGCGCAGGTTGTCGACCTGGGCAAAGCCTGCGGTCATCACCGTAAAGACCACGGCCACCACCGCCAGCAAGCCGACAAGGGTCAGCTGCTGCACCGCCTGCCAGGAAAATCTGCGACCCATGGTCATGCGTCCCGCCCGGTTGAGGCCATGCGCAGAAGGCGGCTGGCATCCAGATCGGCGCGGGCAACCTCGCCCGCCAGCCGGCCCTTGTGCAGCACCAGCACCCGGTGCGACAGCGCCAGCAGTTCAGGGATATCCGAGCTGATCAGGATGAAGGCCACCCCCTTGCCCGCCAGTTCCACCAGCAGGCGGTGCACGGCGGCGCGCGCGCCGATGTCGACGCCCTTGGTCGGCTCGTCCAGAATGCAGACCCGCGGCTGGCGGTGCAGCCAGCGCCCGATGATCGCCTTTTGCTGGTTGCCGCCCGAAAAGCTGATCATCGGGGCGTCACAATTCGGCGGCTGCACGCCGTAGGTTTGCAGCAACTCCTGCGCCCCCAAGCGTTCGCGCCGCCGATCAAGCCAGCCCAGCACCCGCCCCGACAGCTGCGGCAGGGCCGGAGCCGTGACATTTTCCAAGAGGCTGCGGCCTAAAAACGCCTGATCCTTGCGCCGGTCCTCTGACACCAGCACCAGGCCGCGCTCCAGTGCCCGGCGCGGCGAACGCGCCTCATAGGGCGCGCCCTCCAACAGCACGTCCCCCGCGCCGTCGCGCAGCCCAATCAGCACCTCGGCCAGTTCGCTGCGCCCCGCGCCCATCAGACCGGCAATGCCGAGAATTTCGCCCCGTCGCAGATCAAACGAGATATCGCGCACCAAAGTCCGGTCGGAAACCTGCCGTGCCGAAAGCACGACGGGGGCCTCCAACGGCACGACCGGCAGCGTAATATGCATCTCGGCCAGTTCCCGCCCGACCATCGAGCGGGTGATTCGGTCGCGGGGCATGTCCGCTGGTGTGCCGCGGTCGGTGATCACCCCGTCGCGCAGCACCAGCACCTGGTCGGCCAGCGCGTAGACCTCTTCCAGGAAGTGGGTGATGTAGACGATCCCGTACTTGCGGGCGCGCAGCCGCCGTACCACCGCGAACAGCCGCTCGCGTTCCGGCAGGCTCAGGCAGGTGGTGGGTTCGTCAAGGATCAGGACCGAACTTGACCGCCGCATCGCCTTGGCGATCTCGACCAACTGGCGCTCGCCCAGCGAAAGCGTCGCAACCGCAGCACCGGGGTCGATGTCCGATTGCAACTCGTCGTGCAACAACCGGCGCGACTCGTCGGTCAGCCGACGCCAATCCACCAGCCCGCGCCGATGCAAGAGATGCGGCATGTGAATGTTTTCGGCAACGGTCAGGTTGTCGAACAGGCTCAGTTCCTGATGGATGGTGCCGATGCCCAGCCGGTCGACGTCATCGGCAGACAGGGCCGCAAAACTTTCGCCGGAAAAGCAGATCTCGCCGGAATCTGGCGCAATCAGACCGCTGAGGATGTTCTTCAGCGTCGACTTGCCCGCGCCATTCTCGCCCAAAAGCGCCACGATCTCGCCCCGGTTCAGCGTCATCTCGATGCCCCGCAGCACCGCAACCCCGCCAAACCCCTTCGAGACATCGCGCAGCTGCAACAGCGGCGCGTCTGCGGCGTGGGTCATTGGCCGGAGCATCGGCGTGGCGGCAAGATCAACGCTGGCCATGCAAGCCCCTGCTCTGGTGGGTCGCGCTGCCGCAGCAGACCGGCAAAGTGCGATCAAACGCCCGACGCGGCAAGCCTGCTCGCCCAGTATCCAAGGCTGACATGCCGGTCACTGCGCCCCTCCCTTGGATGGTTCTGGCCAGTACATGGCCCTTGGTACCGTATCCCAACGCTGCCATTCATCGGCGTACTACCGCAAACGAGTCAATACACTCTCTCATCGCGGTTCCAGAATGATAGATAATCCATCATCAATGATAGAGATTCGACATCCGCAGGGCTGTCAGATGCTTTCCGGGGTCAGCATGTTGAACGCCAGAAACGACTGCCCGGGCACCGGGGCCGGTCCCTCGCGGATGGCGCGCGCCATCAAGGTCACCAGTTCCCGGCACAGCGCATCAATCGGGGTGTCGATCACCAGCGTGATGATTTCGTCGGCCAGCGCGGCACTGGCTTCGGGCGTGTTCTCATTGCAAACCACGATCAGCCGACGTGCGACATCGGCCTCCCGCAGGGCGCGGATGACACCCTCCGGGCCAAAGCCCGCAACATTCAGGCCGACCAGATCAGGGTGCGCGCGCAACAAATCCCGCGTCGCGGCATAGGCCATTTCCGACGATCCCGGATTGACCAGGGTATCAATCACCTCGAACGCCGGGGCCTTTTCGCGAAAGAACGCCCGAAACCCGATCTCGCGCATCTCATGGCCATGAAAGCGCGAGCTGCCGACCAGAATCGAGACCTTGCCCGCTGTCTTGGCCATTTTCGCGATGAACCATGCCGCCGCCCGCCCCGCCTTGCGGTTGTTCAGCCCGACATAGCTTTCCCGCAGACCCGGCGCGCAATCGCTCAGCAGCGCAAACACCGGCACCCCTTTGGCACGCAGATCGGCCACGGCGGCGGAAACCGTCGGGTGGTCAATGGTCACAACCGCCAGCGCCTGCACATGGCGACCAACTTCGCGGATTTTTGCGGCAATCTCGCCCGGATCGCGCCAGTCGAGATATTCGATACGCGCCAGCCCCCGAATGCCCGGCGTGGCGCGCACCTCATCTTCCAGCCGCTGGCCCAGCCGCTGGAAAAACGGCTGGTGGGCCTCGCCCAGCAACAGGAAACCGAATTTGATTTGTGCCAGTTCCTCGTTCAGGCGCTGCTCAACCAGCCCGACACCGTGATACCCCAGCACCCGTGCGGCGTCAGCGATCCGGCGCAAGGATTCCTCACGCACGCGGTGTCGCCCGGTCAGGGCGCGATCTACCGTCGCCACGCTGAGTCCGGCCTGCTTTGCCACATCAGCAATCGTCGGCCTTTTGACCATTATCTTCCCTATCGGCGCTGGTTATTTTACACCATATGACATTAAAAACGTCATTGGTGATAGATAATTTTGCCGGTCGTCAACCGCGTATCGGCGCGCGCGATGGAATGGCACCAGATCGGGAAACCCGCGGGCATTGTCAGCGGCAGTGTAAAAGACGGCCACGGTCGCGGCGGGATGATCCTGCTGCGGGCCGGTTCCGACAAAACTCGATACCCTCCTTGATCCGTTGGAGGCACAGAACATCGGCCAATCCGGCCTTGCGACGCTGCTCGACAATTCCGAGACTTTCGTCGCCCGTGCGCTGTCGGCCGCGCGGGTGGGGCGCAGTCTCGATCTGATGTATTATATCTGGCGCACCGACCTGACCGGCCGACTTCTGCTTGACGCCTTGGTTGCGGCGGCGGACCGGGGCGTGCGCATTCTGTGGTAACTCCAGTCTCCCCGATCCGCCCCGAATGGACACCCTGATGAAAGTTCACAGCCAGAGCGTTTCAGGCAAAATGCCTGCCCCGGACCCGATCAGGGAGCCTGCCCCGGACCCCGATCCGGGGTGGATACCGGCTTTGTCGCCAGAAACCCGTTAAAACAAAGAGTTAGATTGGTTCAGGCGATTCTGTCATCGCTTGAACCAAACTAGCGACCGCCTCTTATGTTGCGGAAACGCTGCTGCGTGCCAGCCGCGCCGTAGGGATAGTCGCTGACCTGCGGGGCGCTGACCTCGCTCAGTGTGGCGATTTCCGCTGCAGTTAGCGCAACGTTTGCCGCGCCGAGATTGTCGGCAAGCTGTGCTCGCGTGCGCGCGCCCAGAATGACCGCTGTCACCGCAGGCTGGGCCGCCGTCCAGGCGAGTGCCACTTGCGCCATGCTGACCCCGCGCGATTTCGCAATGTCCTCAACGGCGCCGATGATCGACCAGGTCCGGTTCTCGGCGTTGCGGGGCGCGTAGGCCTCCATGCCGCGCTTGGGGTCCTCGCCCAGACGGGTCGCCCCGGTGGGCATCTGGTCGCGCTTGTATTTTCCGGACAGCCAGCCGCCACCAAGCGGCGACCACGGCAGCAAACCCATGCCCGCATCCTCGCAGGCGGCAACAATTTCCAGCTCGATTTCCCGGACCAGCAGGCTGTACTGCGGTTGCAGTGTCACCGGTCGGGTGAAACCCAGCGCCTTTGCGGTTTCAGCCGCCTTGGTAATCTGCCAGCCGACATAATTCGAAAAGCCATAATAGGCGATCTTGCCCGCGCTGACCGCATCATCCAGAAAGCGCAACGTCTCCTCGATCGGGGTCAGCGCGTCCCAGGTGTGCATTTGGTAAAGGTCGACATGTTCAACATCCAGCCGCCGCAGCGAATCATTCAGCGCCTGGTTGAGATGGCGCCGCGACAGGCCGAGGTCATTGGGACCGGCACCCATTGGAAAGCGGCCCTTGGTGCCGATGACGGCTTGCCTGGCCTCGGCCGGGTGGCTTTTCAGCCAGCGACCCACAATCTCTTCGGACATTCCCTTGGAATAAACATCGGCCAGGTCAAGGAAATTGCCACCCGCAGCGAAATAATCGTCCATCAGCTGATGCGCCGCCGCCTCGTCGGTCTCCGCACCGAATGTCATCGTTCCAAGGCAATAGGCAGAAACCACTGCTCCGCTGGGGCCGAGTTTGCGATAGTCCATGGTAAAGTCCTCGCTTTTTTGCGTTGCATTGCCGCCTCTAAGGACCGGTCCGCGACGATTGTCAAGCCGATGGCTGCAGCCTGCCAACAGCCAATGCGGGCGTTGACTTGAACAATCCGACGGCCTATGACTTCGATGTCATGACACCGATGTCACGGAATCGGGTCTGAGTGGAGCCGTCTTCCGACGCGGCTTTCGAAGGGGGGAACATGGCCACGATCTATGATGTTGCCCGCGCGGCAAATGTGTCGCCAAAGACGGTCAGCCGGGTGCTGAATGGCGATGCGCCGGTTGGGGCCGAGACCCGCGCCGCGGTGGAGGCGGTGATGGCGGCTTTGGGCTATGTGCCCTCGAACGCGGCCCGGACCCTTCGGTCAAATCGTTCGGGTCTGGTCGGGCTGATCACCGGGGCCATTTCCCTGGCCTCCGAACCCAGCGTGCCGGTGGGTCTGCCGGATCTGTTCATCGTGCAGGGCATCCAGGCGGCGCTGGCCGACAGCGGCTTGACGCTGATAATCGCCGATACCGGCGGGCAGTCCGACCGGGTGCCGCATCTGATCCAGACCTTTCTGCGCCACCGGGTCGAGGGGCTGATCTATGTCGCCGAACGTCATCAGAAAGTGGTGCTGCCACGGGTGCCAAAGTCGGTGCATCTGGTGCTCGCGAATTGTTACGACGATCTGGGCACGCCCGCGATCCTGCCCGATGACCAGCGCGGCCAGCGTGATCTGGTCGACCGGCTGATCGCGGCAGGGCACCGCCGGATCGGCTATCTGGCGCTGAGCGATACCACCGACGCGGCCAGACTGCGCGGCGCAGGCTACCGCGCGGCTTTGCAGGCGGCGGGCATCGCCTATGACCCTGCTCTGGTGCAACCCGGCGAACTTGCTGACCGTGAAGGCGAAATTCAATTGCTCTGGGACAGCATCGAGCGGCTTCTGCATTTGCCGGAACCGCCAACTGTGCTTTGCTGCGGCAACGACAAGATGGCGCTGCGGGTCTATGGCATCCTGCGCTCGCGCGGGGTGAAAGTCCCCGACGATATGTCGGTGGCGGGCTACGACAATTACCGCGTCATTGCCGAAACGCTTTATCCGCCCCTGACCACGGTGGATCTGCCCTATGCCGCGATGGGCGCACGCGCGGCGCAAACTTTATTGTCATTGCTGCGTGGCGCGCCGACGGCCGCCGACGCAGCGCTGAATACGGTACCGGGCGATGTCATCTGGCGCGCTTCGGTCACCGTTCGCGATCCACGGATCGTGCCTTTGCAATCCAACAGGAGGAATGGATGATGATGAAACGACTATTAGCTGGGGTGCTGGCAGTCTCTGCCGGTTTCGCCGGTCAGGCCTATGCGCAGACCGCGCTGACCATGTGGTATCACGGAGCGGGCAACAAGGTCGAAAGCGCGCTCTTTGCCAAGGTGGTGGAGGAATTCAACGCGTCGCAAAAGGATTTCAGCGTCGAGATCGTGAAATTCCCGCAAATCTCCTACAACGACTCGGTAACGGCGGCGGCGCTGGCCGGCAAGCTGCCGGACATCCTCGACGTTGACGGGCCGATCATGCCGAACTGGGCCTGGGCCGGCTATATGGCACCGCTCGACATTCCTGCCGAGACCTATGCCAAATTCCTGCCGGGGCCGATCGGCATCTGGGACGGCAAGGTCTATTCGGTCGGGGTGTGGGACGCTGCCGTTGCCATGGTGGCGCGCAAATCGGTGCTCGACGAATATGGCATCCGGATTCCGACGCTCGATGCGCCCTGGACGTTCGAGGAATTTGACGGCGCGCTGACCAAGATCCAGGCGGGCGGCAAGTTCGAATATGCGCTTGATCTCGGCATGTCCAATCCAGGCGAATGGTACCCCTATGCCTACAGCCCGTTCCTGCAAAGTTTTGGCGGCGATCTGGTTGACCGGTCGACCTACAAGACGGCGGAAGGCGCGCTGAACGGCGATGCCGCAATGAAGTTCGGCAACTGGTGGCAGAGCCTGTTCACCCGCAAGCTGGTTCCCGGCACCACGCAGGATCCGGCCGACCGTGAAACCGGCTTTCTTGACGGCAAATATGCCATGTCATGGAACGGCAACTGGTCCGTGCTTAATAAGATCGCGAAATACGGCGATGATCTGCTGTTCCTGCCCGCCCCGGATTTCGGCCACGGCGGCAAGATCGGTGCGGCATCCTGGCAGCTCGGCGTGTCTTCAACCAGCGCGAACAAGGACGGGGCCAATGCCTTCATCAAGTTCGCGTTGCAGGACAAATACCTGACCATGTTCTCTGACGGCCTCGGCCTGATCCCGCCGACCCCGGAATCGGCGGCTGCCTCGGTCAACTACAAGGCCGGTGGCCCGATGGAAGTGTTCTACCAACTCAGCGCCCGGCAGGCGTTGCTGCGTCCGGTCACGCCGGGCTATCCGGTGGAAGCCAAGATCTTCGAGAAAGCGCTGGCCGACATCGCCGACGGGGCCGACGTTGCCGCGACGCTCGATGCGGCGGCGGATGAGATCACCGCCGATATCACGAAGAACAAGGGCTACGGCCACTGAGACCCACGGCAAGCAACCAGGTTCCGCCCGTCACCGGGCGGAACCCATCCCTGAACATCCAGCAAGGCACCGGGGCAATGCGCACGGAACGATCAAAGCTTTTGCAATCGAACCGGTCCGGCTGGGCGATGGCGGCCCCGGCTTTTGCCCTGATGTGCCTGTTCATCATCCTGCCGTTCATCTTCGCCTTCGGACTGTCGTTCACCAATCAGCGGCTGTTCTCGCCGAACCCGACCGAATACACCGGCCTGGCGAACTTCCGGCAGTTGCTTGGCGTCGGCCTCTTGACCCTTGAGCCCGTGCGCGACGCGGCCGGCAACGCGATCAAACTCGATGCCGATGGCACCCCGGCCTTTCCCGAGGTGCGCAGCTTTACCCGCAAGAACCCGGATTATCCGCAGATCCAGGGTATGCGCGAGTGGTTCTCGTTTCAGCGCGGCGAAAACCGGGTGGTGGTGCTGGCGCGCGATATCGTCTTCGTCCGGGCGCTGCTCAATACCCTGCTGTTCGTGGTGATCGTCGCCCCGGTGCAGGGTGGTCTGGCGCTGGTGCTGGCGCTGATGATCAACCAGCGCTTGCCGGGGATCAACATCTTCCGCACCATCTATTTCATGCCGGTTGTGGTCTCGATTGTGGTGGTGTCGCTCTTGTGGCGTTTCATCTATGACGGCAACAACGGGCTGCTGAATTCGCTGCTCGGCTTTCTGAGTTTTGGCGCGTTTCAGCCGGTGGACTGGCTCGGCAATGCCGCGACCGCGCTGCCCGCGATCATTGCCATGTCGATCTGGCAGGCGGTCGGGTTTCACATGGTGATCTGGCTGTCGGGCCTGCAAACCATCTCGCCGACGCTGTACGAGGCCGCAGCAATCGAGGGCGCGACCAAATGGCAGGCGTTTCGCTTTGTCACCTGGCCCGGCCTGCGCAACACCGCGGTGCTGGTGCTGATCGTCATCACCATGCAGGCGTTCTCGCTGTTCGCCCAGATCGACGTGATGACCAAGGGCGGGCCGCTCGATTCGACCCAGACCCTGGTGTTCCAGGCCGTCGATCGCGGCTATGAAAAGCAGGACATCGGCACCGGTTCGGCAATCTCGGTGCTGCTGTTCCTGATGGTGCTGTCGATCTCGTTGATCCAGCGCTGGCTGACGCGGGAGAAAACCTGATGGCCGGGGTCAAGGGTTCCAACCGGCTGTCCGGCCATGTGCTGCGCTATGTGCCGCTGATCGTTGTTGCGCTGATCTTCTGTCTGCCGCTGGTGTTCATGGTGGTGTCGTCGCTGAAACCGGACCTGCAACTGCTGCACGATACCGGGTCGCTGCGGGCCTTTCTGCCGATAGGTGACATCTCGCTCGACAATTACTTCGCCGCCTTCGATCGGGCGCCGGTCGCCCTGTTTGTCTTCAACTCGGTGCTGGTCACCAGCGTGACGGTGATCCTGTCGTTGGCAGTCTGCTCGTTTGGTGCCTTTGCCTTTGTCTATCTGAACTGGCGGGGCCGCGACGTGGTGCTGGCCATCATCATCGCGACGCTGATCGTTCCGTTCGAGACGATTGCGATCCCGATGCTGATCATCGTGAACAATCTGCCGTGGATCACCAGCGAGGGCATCACCATCGGCTGGCTCAGCTCTTACCGGGTCCAGATCGTGCCGTTCATTGCCGATGGCCTGACGATTTTCCTGTTCGTGCAGTATTTCAAGGACTTGCCCCGCGAACTGATCGAGGCGGCGCGCGTGGAAGGGGCGACCTGGTTCCAGATTTACCGACTGGTGGTACTGCCGCTGTCCGGGCCGGTGCTGGCCACGGCGGCAATCCTGAAGTTCCTCGCCATGTACAACCAGTATCTGTGGCCGCTGATGGTGACCCAGGCCGAGCAATATCGCCCGGTGATGGTCGGGCTGGGGTATTTTCAACAGCTCAACCCGGCCTGGGGCGAAATCATGGCCTATCTTTCGCTGATCACCGTGCCGGTACTCGTGTTTTATCTTATCCTTCAACGCGCCTTCATCGCCTCGATCGCCTCGACCGGCGTCAAGGGCTGAAGCCCAAAACTCAGGAAACCATCGTGACCCTTTCGCTTGAAACCAAATGGATCTGGGATAGCTGGTACGTGCATGACGGCGCGCAGTGGCATGCGTTTTTCCTGCAGGCCGACAAATCGCTGATTGATCCGGACCTGCGCCACTGGAATGTGACCCAAGGCCATGCGGTCGGCCAGGATCTGAGCAAGTGGACCCATCTCGGCACCATGTTCGCCCCGTCCGCCAGCCCGGCCTGGGACGATTTTACCACCTGGACCGGGTCGGTGGTGCGCGGCGATGACGGGAAGTGGCATCTGTTCTACACCGGCACCAGCCGCGCCGAACAAGGCAAGAAACAACGCATCGGCCATGCTGTCAGCGATGACCTGCACCACTGGCAGCGCGTTGGCTCGGGGCTGGCGCTTGATATTGACGCGCGCTACGAGGAATACGCGCCGGGCCACTGGCATGACCGCGCCTGCCGCGATCCGCTGGTGATCCGCGATCCGGATGGCGCTGGCTGGCTGATGTATTTCACCGGCCGCGCCCCGGACATCGCCGAGCCGAATGCCGGCGGCGTGATCGGCTTTGCCACTTCGCCCGATCTGATGCAATGGACGCTGCAGGCCCCGGTCTATGCCGGCGGCACGTTCGGCCAGCTGGAAGTGCCGCAGGTGTTCGAACGCGATGGCCGCTGGTACTGCCTGTTCTGCGTGGCGGGCGAGCACTGGTCCGAGGCCTACCGCAAAAGCTATCCCGGTGCGCCGGTGACCGGCACCCATTATCTGATCGCCGACAACCCGCGCGGCCCGTGGCAGGTGGCCCCCGGACCGTTCCTTGATGGCGCGACACCGTGCTACCGCTATGCCGCGCGCATCGTCGACGACAAAGGCACGCTCAAGCTGCTCGGCTTTCTCTGCAATCCGGGCGGCGGGCCCTTCGTCGGCGAAATCTCCGATCCGGTCGACGTTCTGGTCGGCGACGACGGGCTGCTGCGGCTCGCCGCAGCCCCGACCAAAACCGCATAGGAGGCGACCCGATGCCGGACGTAAGGCTGGTCAATCTGCGCAAGACCTTTGGCGCGGTCGAGGTGATCAAGGACATCAGCCTGGACATCGAACACGGCGAATTCGTGGTGTTCGTCGGTCCGTCCGGCTGCGGCAAATCCACCCTGCTGCGCATGATCGCGGGGCTTGAGGAAATCACCGGCGGTGAGTTGTATATCGACGGCAAGCTGTGCAACGAGGTCCAGGCCCGTGAACGCGGCATTGCCATGGTGTTCCAGTCCTACGCGATCTTTCCGCATATGAGCGTGCGCGAAAACATCGGGTTCGGGCTGACCATTGCCGGAACCCCAAAGCCGGAAAAGGATGCGCGGGTGCTGGAGGCGGCGCGCATCCTGAAAATGGAACATCTGCTCGACCGCAAGCCCTCGCAGTTGTCGGGCGGCCAGCGCCAGCGCGTCGCCATCGGCCGCTCGATCGTGCGCAAGCCCAAAGTATTCCTGTTCGACGAGCCGCTGTCCAATCTGGATGCCGCCTTGCGGATGGACATGCGGATGGAGATCGCCAAACTGCACACGGATCTGGGCGCCACGATGATCTATGTCACCCATGATCAGGTCGAGGCGATGACGCTGGCCGACAAGATCGTGGTGCTGAAAGACGGCATGGTCCAGCAGATCGGCGCGCCGATGGAGCTCTATCACCATCCGGCGAACCTGTTCGTCGCCGGCTTTCTGGGGGCACCCTCGATGAACTTTCTCGATGTCGAAGTGCGGGGCGTGGCGGATGGCAAGGTGACAGTGGCCAATGCGGCGCTTGACCCGGTCGCGGTTGTGCCGACGCTGGGCTCCTATAGGGTCGGGCAGCGCGCGAAACTGGGAATACGGCCGCAATACCTGACGCCGCAGACCGACCGGGCGGCGGGCAAACTGCACGGCCATGTGGCCCTGACCGAACGGCTGGGGGCGGAAACCGTGGTGGATGTTGAACTGAACGACGGCACCTCGGTGATCGCCGCGCTGTCGCAGGATGTGGTTTTTTCGCTGCGCACCGAAGTCAGCCTGGCGTTTGACGCCGCCCGTTGTCATCTGTTCCCGCTGGATTGAGGCTAAAGTATCCGTCTTGGTCAAGCCATGGTTTCGGTCCATTTTCGGTTATCTCTGAGCAGTGTCAATCGGCATGGAATATTGACCCCTGTGCTGGGTAGGATTTGGGTCTGGCCCGACGGAGTTGGTCATGTGACGGAGGCGGGTCAGACCCAGAGCTTGTCGTCAGGCGCGGTTTTTGAAGCGCCAGGACTCGTTTCCGGTTTCGACGATCTCGCAATGGTGGGTCAGGCGGTCCAAGAGCGCGGTGGTCATTTTGGCGTCACCGAAGACGGTGGGCCATTCGCCGAAG
>JAYUGA010000184.1:0-1591 GCA_043738565.1 Rhodobacterales bacterium | reverse complement strand
AACACAACGGTCAGTCCGGCCTGGCGACGCTGCTCGACAACTCTGACGCTTTCGCCGCCCGTGCGCTGTCGGCGGCGCAGGCGGGGCGCAGTCTTGATCTGATGTATTACATTTGGCGCACCGATCTGACCGGCTGGCTGCTGCTGGACGCGCTGGTTGCGGCGGCGGATCGGGGGGTGCGCATTCGCCTGCTGCTGGATGATGTCAACGTCCAGGGTTTTGATCTGGCGTTTCTGGCGCTGACCGGGCACCCGCTGATTGACGTGCGGCTGTTCAATCCGACGCGCAACCGCGGCCATGTTATTCGCCGCACCTTCGAGATGCTGCTGGGGCTGGGGCGGTTCAATCGCCGGATGCATGGCAAACTGTGGATCGCGGACAACCGGTTGGCGATCATCGGCGGGCGCAATATCGGCGACACCTATTTCAGCACATTCGACGCTGACACCCGCCACTCGATTGACGCGGACATGCTGCTGGTGGGCCCAAAGGTGGACGAGGTGGCCGCCTTGTTTGACAGCTATTGGAACCTTGGACTTTCAATGCCGATCCTTGGCCTCTGGCCCGGATTCAAGCTGAACCGAACCGCCTTTCGCAACCGGCTGGCCCGCCATGTCGGGTCGGCCCCGTCCCGTCGTTATCTTTCCCAAACGCTGGATGGTCGCACGGCAGAGTTGGAACTATCGGAGAAGCTGCATTGGACCGATAAGGTGCAGATTCTGGCTGACCCGCCGGACAAGGCATATGGCAATCACTCCGCCCCATGGATGTCGACCGCCATCGCCAGCATTCTGACCAATGCCAAGGCGGAAGTGCGGCTGATCACACCCTATTTCGTGCCCGGCCGGGCGGGCATTGAGGGGTTGACCGCGCTGGCCGCGCGGGGTGTCAGGGTCAGCTTGCTGACCAACGCGCTGTCGGCGACGGACATGCTGCTGGTTTACGGTGCCTACCGGCGCTACCGCAGTGCGCTGCTGACGGCGGGGGCTGAAATCCATGAATTCTCGCCTGCGCCAAAGCCGGGGCGCAAACGCGATGTGCTGCATTCCAAGGTTTTTGCGATTGACGGAACGCAAGCCATCGTCGGCTCGCTCAACTTCGATCTACGCTCGGCCTTTACGAACACGGAGTTGGGTCTGTTGTTCGAACATCCTGCACTCGTGGCTGACATCACCGGGATGATCGACAGGCTGAGCGCCTCTGATCAGGCCTATACCGTTTCGCGCAGCAACAATGCGCTGCAGTGGGCTGTCACCCGCCCTGGCCTTGCGACGGTGATGACTGTGGAGCCCGAGGCGAGCAGGCCGCAGCGCGCCATTTCCTGGATCGTCGGGCTGTTGCCGATACAAGCGTATTTGTAAGATCAACTATACTGTGGGCAGGTGATGGCGGTTGTGGCAAAACGGACAGCCCTTGCCGCTGTCGCGGATTTTACAGCGTTTGGCAAGAAGCCGGCCCGAAGCCTTGCCACAGTGCCGCAATCCCCGCTGGCTGCAGGTCATGACCACTGTGCACGCCGCCCTGTTATTGCCGCCGTCAAACTATCGTTGGCATGTGTCTTGCCGGCCAATTATCAGGGCACCGTCGCAAC
>JAYUGA010000183.1:0-4742 GCA_043738565.1 Rhodobacterales bacterium | reverse complement strand
ACCCGCTACCGCGCGGCGCTGATTGCGGAAGATACCGAACGCCGCGAGGCCGGGGCCGATCTGGAAACCCGCACCGGTCGCCAGTGGGATGAACTGGTGGCAGGCTTTGAACTGCGCCAGATCGCCCTTGCCTTGGATGAGGGCCGCGCACTGACGGGCCGCACTCTGGAAGTGGTGCAGGAACTTCGCAACGCTGGTGGCTTCCGGGGCATGCCGATTCCGTGGCAGGCTCTCGAGCGGCGCGCGGGTGAAACCGTCGCCAGTGGCACCCCCAACCCGCTGGAAACCCGCCCGATCATCGACCGGCTTTTCCCGGATTCGGTGGCGGCGCGGATGGGCGCACAGATGATCGCCATTCCTTCCGGCTTGACCGAATGGCCGGTGACGACCTCGGCGGTGACGGCGGGATGGCAAGCGACGGAAACCGGCGTCGTTGCAGGTCCAACGGTCTATGCCACGACCGACAAGGCTCTTTCGCCGAACAACACGCTTGGCATTCAAATGCGGATCACCCGCAAAGCCTTGCTGCAAAGTGGGTCTGCGCTCGAGGACGCGGTGCGGCGCGACATGAACGGGGCAATTTCTCAGGCTCTGGACGCGGCGATTTTCCTTGGCTCCGGCGCCTCTGGGCAGCCCTTGGGCGTCATTGCAGGGGCGGCAACCTATGGGATCACGTCCACCGCTGTGGCAGCGGCTGCCACCTGGGCGGCGTTCCGGGCGGCGGTCGCAGCCTTCCTGACGGCGAACGCGGGGGGTTCGCCGGATGCGGTCAAGCTGCTGATCCGCCCGGAAGTCTGGGCAAAGATGGACGGCACCTTGATCACATCTACCGCAGTGTCGGAATGGGATCGCCTGACCGGCAACATTCCCGACGCCAACATTGCCATGACGGCCAACGCCCTTGCCGCACCATCTGCGACAAACACGAATGCCTTGTTGACAACCGCGACCGGCGGCGTCGCCCCGATCTTTGTGGGGCTGTGGGGTGCTGTTGATCTGATCCGCGACCCTTACAGTGACGCACAATCCGGCGGGCTGCGCCTCACGGCGCTGACCACCGCAGACGTAACGGTAGCGCGCGCGGCGCAGCTGCAAGTGCTGACGGGGGTGCAGGTCTGATGCTGTATGGCGGCGCAATCGGCGGCGGGCTGGAACTGCGCCGCGAAGAAAACGGGGGTGTCCGCTTGCGCGGGCGCTTCCCCTACAATTCGGAAACCACGCTGGCAACCGGGCGGGCCGAACGCTTTGCGGCTCGAGCCTTCGCGGCGCGGATCGAGGCGGGTGCGGACATTCATCTGCTGGCGCAACACGACTACGCCCAACCCCTTGCCAGTCGAGCGGCGGGCACCCTGACGTTGCGTGACACTGATCAGGCGCTTGAACTGGATGCGCTGATAACCTCGGAAATGGCGCAAACCACTTGGGCGCGCGACTTTCTCTCGGCTCATGCGGCGGGGCTGATCCGCGGGCTTTCGCCGGGTTTCAAGGTGGCAACCGGCGGCGACAAAATCGAGCGGCGCGGTGACGGATTGCTCAGGACGGTGCAAGCCGCCGATCTGTTCGAGGTGTCTGCCGTGACGGTGCCTGCCTATTCGGAGGCACAAATCGAGGCGCGGAATTGGCAGGCGGGGCCAGAGGCACCGGACGCAGGTTTGGCGCGCATGCTGCAACGGTGGAGGCTTTGATGCTGGGATGGCTGAAACGGAAAACTGAAATAGTGCCGGCGGTGGAACATCGCAGCATTCTGACGGCGGGATATACCTCTGAAATCATGGCGGCGCGGGCGGGCTATCTCGCCGGAATGTCTGGCACGGCGGAACTCACCGGCACGGTGCAAGCCTGCGTCTCGCTCTGGGAAGGGGCGTTTGCACTTGCGGACGTGGAAGGCTGCGACATGCTGGACCGTCGCACGATGGCGCTGGTTGCCCGGTCGCTGGCCTTGCGTGGCGAATCGGTGATGCTGATTACCGACATGGGGCTTATGCCTTGCTCTGATTGGTCGATAGCAACACGGCTGGGCATCCCCCGCGCTTATCGGCTGATCTTGTCAGAGGCGGGCGGATCGGTCGCACAAACCGCCCTTGCGGCGGAAGTGCTGCACATTCGCATCGGTTCCGACCCTGCTGCACCTTGGACGGGGCAATCCCCACTGCGGCGCGCCTCACTCACCGCAAGCCTCTTGCAAGAGGTGGAAACCGCGCTGCGTGATGTTTACCGCGATGCACCCTTGGGCAGTCAGATTGTGCCACTGCCAGAGGCCACCGGCGGCAACTCTTGGGCCGGTGCCTTTCGGGGTAAACGCGGATCAACCCTTGTGGTCGAGGGCATGGCGCAAGCGGTGGCGGCGGGCATGCACCCGATGGCCGACAAGTCGCCGGATCAACTATCGCCTGACCTGTCCAAAGCCATGACGGCGGAAACACTCGAGGCGGCGCGGGCGTCAATCTTCGCGGTCTACGGCGTCTTGCCGGGGCTGTTCGCAGTCGCTGCACAAGGGCCGCTTGTCAGGGAGGCGCAACGCCATCTTGCCGGATGGGTGCTGCAACCGATCTGCGAACTTATCGCGGATGAGGTGCGGGCCAAGCTGGGCGGCAAGGTGCTGATTGACGTGGGCCGACCCTTGCAGGCTTTCGATGCAGGCGGGCGGGCGCGGGCGCTCTCTGCGCTGATCGAGGCGATGGGGCGGGCCAAGGAACTGGGCCTGTCACCGGATCAACTCAATCAGGCGCTCTTGGCCGTCAACTGGGGCGGCGGTGATGCGGTCATGTGATCGGTAGGATGCACCCCGGCGGGTCTTTCATTCGCAGTGCTTGGACCTCGCGAAAGCATCCCCGTAAGTCGGTAGTGGGCAAACACCGACATCGCGCCTCGCTGTTCCGATGGGTGCGAAAGGGCCGGGGCTTAGGCTCCGGCCCGTTGATAGGTAATCAAACCTCGCATCCCCCTTTTGGAGAGAAGGAAACGCTTGAATGGCCTCGCATGCGCGCGCGATCCTAGCCAATCGCAGGGATTCGCTAAGCCTCAGAGTAGCCAGATCGCGATGCTGACGACAAGCACCACGGCCAACACCATCCACAACACAGATGCGGTGCCGCTGCGGGCCGTGGCGTTCGCAATTTTGGTGCGGGATGATATCCCGGTGCCAGGCAGCCCAGCGTTCGTGTAGACGCCCTTCTTGCCCACATTGAGCGAAGCGCCTCTTGGGCCGATTGTGGTGCTAATGCCGCCAAGGCCGATGTTGAGTTTGACGCCCGGCATTATTTTTATCCGTTTGTTGAAACGCAAAGCCATCGATAGATTCCTCCCGAAACCATGGGAAGAGCCTATTGCAGTTGCGGAATATCGCTGCTGATTCTTTTCTGACGAGGTTCGCGCACCTGCCAACCCCGACGACTTCGCAACCGCCCGCGTGGCTGGTGGCCCGCTGGCTTTCCGTCATGTGGCGGCGTAGTTTCATCGAATACCTAGCGCGGGAGATAATGTGCTTGCGCGCCATTTCATCTCGTGCTAGGTAATGGGAGAGAGGTGACCATTATGGCAAGCGCGGCAAAATTGATTGACGCACTTGCAAAGGAAATCGGCTGGTCAACACCGGCTGTCGAGGCTTATGCGCTCGAACTGCGCCG
Source organism: Rhodobacterales bacterium (assembly GCA_043738565.1). GTDB lineage: Bacteria > Pseudomonadota > Alphaproteobacteria > Rhodobacterales > Rhodobacteraceae > Stagnihabitans. The sequence goes on along the minus strand of JAYUGA010000183.1, from coordinate 1,116 downwards.
CATGGGCTGGTGGCCTCCTACCAAGCGCGGCCGGGGCGCATCATCTATCACAGTGAATGATGCCGCAAAGCTGCTTCTCTCTGTTTTGTCAGATGGTCCGAAGTCTTTGGCGAAATCGGAAACCGACCCGCTGGCCGCGATTGACGGCACCGGCTTCTTTTTGCGTTCGGCCAACCTTGGTTTCCATGCCCAAAAATGGAGCGCGCCGTATATGGGCCTTCTGCAACAAGAACTCGGCCTGAAAGATGGCGCGATGTTTCTGGATTATATAGACGCATTCTTAGGCATGTTCGCCGCTGGTACGGTGGAGCGTATAGTGGAACCTGCATTTCATCCCGCACCCAGTGAATGGGACTTCAACGGCGCTGATGTTGAGTTTGCAATCAACGGGCCGTGGCCCATTGGCACGATCAAGTTTATGTTCGCAAAAGGCTTTGCAAAGCGGCTAATCGACGGCGGCTTTGATCGTGACGAAGTTACGGGTCAACAGGAACTGGTGTTCATGCACCAGATGTTTGACTGGAAGCGGCAGGCCAGTGAAAAGAAGGAGCCGACCGAAGTTTACGACAAGATCCTGATGGAGATCGTTGAATCGTCGGCCAAGGGTCTGCGCTATCAGAAGGCGTTCGGCGGGCGCGAACTCTCGGCATGCGCCGCTGTCCTGCGGGATGGCGTGCAGGGTCAAGACTGATGGCAACCGCAAGCCTGAATATCAGCGTCACCGAAAAGCGGATGATGAACGAGGCAGAGGCGTCCAGCTATTGCGGCCTGCCAGCTAAATATTTCAAGGTCACATGCCCGGTGCAACTCGTAAACCTTGGTGGCAAGGCGCTGCGCTATGACAAGCGCGACCTTGACCAATGGATTGATGCAGAAAAAGCGGGCAGTGCAGACAGCAGCCGCGACGCAATCTTAGGGAGGCTCTGATGACCGTGATCCGCGTCAAGGGTTTCAAGATTTTCGACGACCGGCACGGCAAACCGCGCTGCTATCATCGCAAGACTGGCCATAAGATCGACCTAGGGTCAGGACTCACAACCAGAACATGACGGTTGCGGCCAGAGCGCAGGCTGAGAGGAACAGGATGGGGCATCTGTCGTAGCGGGTGGCGATGCG
>JAYUGA010000182.1:0-4750 GCA_043738565.1 Rhodobacterales bacterium | reverse complement strand
CCACCACCAAAGTATCGCCAGCCCGCAGCTGATCCAGCACACGCGCCAGAACGGGCCGTGTGCGACTGCCGCCTGATGCTTGTTCCTCCACAATTTGTACGCAGCCTCCGGAGCGCAGCTCCTGAACCTGGGGTAGGGCGGTTTGATCTTCGGTGGAAATACGCGCGTATCCGATGAGTGGCACGGGGCAGGGCGCCTTTTTTTGCGAATGCGGATGTCAGGAGTAAACGACCGTTTGAAAACATGTGCAAGGAAGAATTGCCGTGCGGCAGGGGGTTTGCTGAGGCCGAAATCATCAAGAAAAGATGGGCCGCAGGGCTATGAGGGCGACGAGCGCGCAAAGTCACAGGGTCGCGGAATGATCCGCTATCTATAGTGGCGTAAGTGTGCCGGCAAAGTTGTTGATGTAGCGCCGGATTAATGCAAATAACTGGCGTATGCGCAGCAAGCCCCATATTTCAGATATTGAATCGGGAGCGAGCCTCGGCCAGCCCGGCCCCTATGATGGGGCAGGGGAAGAGACCCCTTGGTTTCTGCCGGATGATGAGGCGGCTCAAGATGAACCCGACTCGCTGGCTCGGCTCTTTGAGGGTGGCAGGCGGCGCGAGCGTGACCTACCTTTCGCCGATCCCAGTGCCTGGGCGCGCACCGAGGGGCTGCTGTCCCGGGCGTTGGCCGATGCGGCAGCGGCACTGGCCAGACTGGCAGCACGGCTCGAATACTTAGGCGGTGCAGCGCGGGTGCTGCCCTTGGAGCTGGCGGAACTGTCGTGGCAATCCGGCGCGCGGGTCGGTGCCGATCAGATCTGCCTGCATCTGGCAGGAGCAGGGCGGGCTACAATGGAAGAGGACCGTGCGCGGCAGATGGCCGGGCTATCGTGGGCAGCGCGGCGGCTCGAGGTCGGACGGTTTGACCCGCGCGATTTGGGAAGTTTTCTGGGGGAGGGGGAAGCGCCCCGCGATCTGGCTGAGGCGCGGGCCGACTGGGCCGAACGGCTGGCGGCGGCGGATCACCTGCACCCGCTGACGCGGGCGGCGTTTGCCTTTGCGCTGTGGCGGGGGATGGGTCTGTCATCCTCGACCAGGGTGATTGAACCGGCGGTAATGGCGTCGCTGCTTGCGGCAGAAGGGCAGGGCAGGGGAGTCACCTATGTCCCCTTGGCACTTGGCGCCAACCGGTATCTTACCGCGGGTGGACCGCCAGATGACCGGCTTGCGCTGTGGTTCCAAGCCGCCGAACGGGGCGCGAAACGCGCGCTGATGGAGATGGAACGCGCCGGGACTTGGGCCGGGAAGGCCCGCGCGGCCACCACCGATTTGTCTGGCCGGGGACCCGCCGCGCTGATCGGCTTGTTCGTGGCCTCGCCCTTCGTCTCGACCGCACTGGCAGTGAAGCATGGCCCCAACTCTCGCGCCGCCACGCAGGCCAATCTGAACCTGTTCGAGGCCCGGGGCCTAATCCAAGAGATCACCGGCCAAGGGCGGTTCAGGCTATGGCGAGCAGTAGGTTAGGCGAGCGGGCGCCAGGCTCATAACCTGAAGGTCACAGGTTCAAATCCTGTTCCCGAAACCAAATTATCTAACAATTACAGATGGTTAGAATCCGACAAAAACGCTTGTGTATAGTACCCGTCGTTTTACCTCAACGCCACCTCTACGTTTGACGAGTCCCCCCTGAAAAGCGGGACACGTTGGTTTTTTTTGGGGGGGGCAACTGCAGCAGGGCAATTTCCGATCGCGGTTGATTTCGGCTCGAAGCTGACATTCTCGGCACTCCAATTGGCTTCCGAAAGCGGACGTCCACGCGAAGTGCAGAGCGCAGGCTATGGATCGCTGGGATGGGACCGCTTTCGACGATCGCCACAAACGCCTGGCGTTGGGCATCATTGAGCCTGGGCCGCTCGCCGGGCACCTTGCCATCAATCGGCCTATCCGGCTCGCGGGCATTAAACCGCACGACCCAGTCGCGCACAATCTGCAGACACACACCGCCGATCCGGGCCGCATCGCTGCGGCTACCGCCATCGTGGATATCCACCAGCGCCAGCAGCCTTCGGCTTTGGTTCGCGTTGTTCATCATCCGTGCCAGGGGTTTCAATGTCGCACCCTTGTAAGCGGCGGTGCAAAATCCGCCCGTAATCCTATCGCTGCACCCATGGCCATGTCCTGCCAGACCTGCCGCCATAGATTCAGGCTTTTGGCGCTTTGGGAATCCCCCAGTGAGTCAGCCTTCACGCTGCCTGGTATTATCGGGCGGTTACGACAAGGCATCCGTTTACAGCAGACCTTCAGCACCCTGCCTTCAGACGAAGTGCTCCAACGCCATATCTCGTTGACCTATGGTGGTTCTCAGCCTCTCGAATGCGCGTTCGCGCAGTTGCCGCACGCGTTCATTCGAGATCCCGAAGCGATTCCCGAGCCCTTCCAGGGTAGCCGGTGGGTCTTGGAGCTGCGTCGCCATAATGATCTGGCGCTCGCGGTCGGGCAAAGCGCCAATCGCCTCGACAAGGACATCGCGCAGCCTCTCGATATCGAGGCTGTGCATGGCGCCCGGCAGCTGCGTGCTGGCGGGGTCGACAAGCAGCGCCATGCGCTCCTCTCCGTCATCGCCGAACGCGGGCACATTCAACGAAACGTCGGCGCCGGAAACCTGCTGGCGCAGATCATTCAGTCTTTGGACGCTGACACCCAGTGTTGTGGCAACCCGCCGGTCAGCCTCGGCCCTGCTGATCCCGGGATCACCTGACATGGCGTCGTCAAGCCGCGTGAGTTTGCCGATCGCCTTGCGGAAACCGGCCGAATTCGGGCGTCGTACAATCGACATGTTGGCAAGCTTGTAGTCCTGAATTTCGGCACGGACCCACCAGACGGCATAGGTCGAAAAACGCAGGCCGCGGTCGGGATCAAACCGGTCCGCCGCCTTCATCAGGCCGATATTCGCCTGCTGCACGAGATCGGGTTCAGCCGACTGCAACCCGGCCGAAAACCGCTTTGCCATGGCGCCGGCCATCGGGCTGAAGGCCTCGATCAACCTGTCGCGCGCGCGTTTGTCACCGCGCTGCTGCCAGGCCTGCACCAGATGCAACTCGTCTTTCGCGCTGAGCATGTCAGGGCTGCGCTTGCGGCGCGGTTGTGTCCCCCAGTTCGGTAAAGGCTTGTTCATCGTAAGGCCCCATTTCATTTCGAATCGAAATTAAATGACAGCGGACCATCTTGTCAAACTGATTTCGCTTCGATATTAAAATCATATGACAGACAGATTCGACACCATAGACCGCATCTCTGAACTGCTCGTCCATCTTGGGCGTGTTTGCCGAACCGAGGACGCGCACGCCGATCTGACGGTGGCGCAGTGGACCTGCCTGCGCTTCTTTGCCCGCGCCAATGCCAGCACACGCACGCCCTCGGCCTTCGCCAGTTTTCAGGCAACGACGCGCGGGACGGCGTCTCAGATCATCAAGACGCTTGAAGGTCGCAGCCTGATCGCGCGGCATCGCTCTGAAAGCGATGGGCGCAGCGTAAGGTTCGACCTTACCGGGTCCGGGCGCAGCCTGCTTTCCGGGGATCCGCTCGGGCAACTGAACGGCCTGCTTGGCGCATTCGACGCTGTGGAGTGCGCGGCTTTTCTTGCCACGCTGTCGCGTTTGGCCTCGTCACTCGCGGATCTGAAAAACACACGCGCCTTCGGCACATGCCGGGACTGCACCCATTACACCCCTGCGGATGACGGCGGTTTTTGTGCCTGCATGGCGGCTGAGCTTGGCGCAGACGAGATCGACAAGCTCTGCGGAAGCTATCATGGCCCGGCGGGATCGACCCCGCGTCTCCAAACAGCCGCGCGTCTCCAAACAGCCCCGCGTCTTCAAGCAGCAAGGACAGATCAATGAGCGAAGGTGACACAGGCAGCGCGAGCACGATGCCACGCATGATTGCGATCAGCAGTGGCAAGGGTGGGGTGGGCAAATCCACTGTCACGGCGAATATTGCTGTCGCCATGGCCGAGGCGGGCTTGCGCGTCGGCGTCGTCGATGCCGATGTTTACGGCCCCTCGATCCCGGGCATGTTGGGGATCGCCACGGACCGCAAGCCTCAGGTGGCGCCCAATGGCAAGATGGCCCCCTCCGAGGCGTATGGCGTCAAGGTCGTTTCCATGGCGATGCTTACGGACGACGACAAGCCCGCGATCCTTCGCGGCCCGATGGTCGGGAAGTATCTGAATATGTTCGTCAAGCAGGTGGAGTGGGGCAATCTTGACCTGCTGCTTCTTGATCTGCCGCCCGGAACGGGTGATATCCAGTTGACGCTGGCCCAGGCCTTTCCGCTGTCGGGTGCCGTGGTTGTCACCACGCCGCAGGATGTCAGCCTCAAGATCGCCCGGCGCGGTCTGCGGATGATGGAACAGGTCAACGTGCCGATCCTGGGTATCGTCGAGAACATGAGCGGTTTTACCTGTCCCTCCTGCAAGACCGTCACGCACATCTTTCACGATGGCGGCGGCGAAAAGATCGCGCGTGAGTTGGGTGTGGCGTTCCTTGGCAAAGTGCCGCTCGATCCGGCGGTGGTGGATTCGGGCGACAGCGGCACGCCGCTGGTCAAAGCCGCCCCCAACAGCCCGGCCGCTGTGGTCTACCGGCAAATCGCTGCGCGGCTCATGCAGGACGGCAGCAGAGCCGAAGGCATCGTCACGCCTTTTGTCTGGACCTTGGCGGACGGCACCGGCAAACCCGCCCCGGCCAGCACCGCATCCGGCG
>JAYUGA010000181.1:0-12745 GCA_043738565.1 Rhodobacterales bacterium | reverse complement strand
AGGCTTACGGGGCGGATGCCGCGAAGCCCTCGTTGCAGCGCTTCCAGTTCGTCCCCGATCCAGCGCGCCTCTTCCTCGCCATCCCAATGGCCGATCAGGCGGAGTTTTTCGCCCTTGGTTTCTTCGGTCCACAGGGTCTTGCCCAGACGGCCGACGTTGGCCTTGATCACGCCGGAGGCGGCGGCGAGGATGTGGGGGGTGGAGCGGTAGTTCTGCTCCAGCCGGATCACCTTCGCGCCGGGGAAGTCTTTCTCGAACCGCAGGATGTTGCCGACCTCGGCGCCACGCCAGCCATAGATCGACTGGTCGTCATCGCCGACGCAGCAGATGTTGTGGTGGGATTGGGCCAAGAGGCGCAGCCACAGATATTGGGCGACGTTGGTGTCCTGATATTCGTCCACGAGGATGTAACGGAACCAGCGCTGGTACTGCGCCAGAATGTCGGCGTGGCTCTGGAAGATCACGACGCAATGGAGGAGGAGGTCGCCAAAATCGGTGGCGTTCAGGGTTTTCAGGCGCTGTTGATAGGCTTCATAGAGTTCGGTGCCGCGGTTGTTGTAGCCGCCCGCCTCGGAGGACGGCACGCGGTCGGGGGTCAGGGCGCGGTTTTTCCAGCCGTCGATCATTCCGGCCAGCATGCGGGCGGGCCAGCGCTTTTCGTCGATGTTGGCGGCGGCGATCAGTTGTTTCAACAGGCGCAGCTGGTCATCGGTGTCGAGGATGGTGAAGTTGGATTTGAGGCCGACGAGTTCGGCATGGCGGCGCAGGATTTTCACCGAAAGGGAATGGAAGGTGCCCATCCAGGCGATGCCTTCGGCAGCATCGCCCAGCAGGCGGCCCACCCGCAGCTTCATTTCGCGGGCGGCCTTGTTGGTGAAGGTGACGCAGAGGATTTCATTGGGCCGCGCCCGGCCCATTGCGAGCAGGTGGACGACGCGGGCAATCAGCGCCTTGGTTTTCCCCGTCCCTGCCCCGGCCAGCATCAGCACCGGGCCATCCAGCGCCTCGACCGCCTGCCGTTGCGCGAAGTTCAGATCGTCCATATAAGGCATGGGACGGGCGGCCAAGGCGCGCTGCGACAGCGGCATGGCGGCCTCGAACGCTTCGGATTCGTCAAAGCCTATCATGATGAAAGCCTAACACCGCGAAAGGCGCAGGGGAAGTGTTGTTCTGCTTGTGTTCTTTTTGGGGTTCAAGATGAAGTGCGGTGCGTGAAATCACGCACCCTACCTAGCGGCGCGACTACTCCCGCGTCGGATAAGCGGCGCGCATGTCGTCGGAATAGCGGGCGAACAGGCGGGCGAAGGCCAGGATGTCGTCTTCGGGCCAGTCCTTGAACACGGCCATCGTCTTTTGCCATTTGCGCATCCGGAACGCCTCGAACAGCTTGATTGCGGCCCCGGTCAGGGTCAGGATCGAGCGGCGGCCATCCTGCTGGCTGGCGGCGCGTTGCAGATAGCCGCGCTCCACCAGATCGGCCACGATGCGGCTGGCGCGGGAGGGGTCGACGTTCATCTCCTCTGCCAGCAAACCAACCGTGGCTTCGGTGGCACTGTCGCGGCCAATGCCGCACTGGATGCGGGTGATGGCGGTCAGGGCGTGGAACTGGGTCGCCTCCAGTCCTGACCCCAGTTCCTGCATCAGCATGGCGGGCACGTCGCCCTTCATCACCCGGCGCATGTAGTGGAAGGCATCAAGGTCGATGGACAAGAGCGCCACTGCGGCATCTTCCGAAAAGCCGGCCTCAAGCAGACTGGCGTGAACCCGCTCCTGATAGCGCGGCGGGGTTTTGCCCGAATTAGGTAGATTGGTGCGGATCGGGAAGGCGTGCGGTTTGTCTTCGGTCATGGGATCGGGCCGGAACCTGTGCTGGCAGCATTTGCATGTATTTGGCATATATGTGCCATTGACATGTATTGCAACGGCCTTTACCCGTTCGCCCCTGTCGCGTTGCAGGAGATCCTCATGGCTGAACCGCAAACCGCCGCTGCCGGGGCGCCTGGCCAAGAAGCCGGGTCGATGCGGATGGTGCTGCTGTCGGTCGGGCTGTTGTTGCTGCTGGCCTCGCTGGACCAGAGCATCGTCTCCACCGCCTTGCCGACCATCGTGGCCGATCTGGGCGGGGTGGATCATCTGTCCTGGGTGGTAACCGCCTATATCCTGACCTCGACCATCGTGGCACCCCTGTATGGCAAGCTGGGCGATCTCTATGGGCGGCGGAACACGATTTTCGTTTCGGTCGGGATTTTCATTGCCGGATCGGTGCTGTGCGGCGTGGCCGGCTCGATGGCGTTCCTGATCGTGGCGCGGGCTATACAGGGCATGGGCGGCGGCGGCTTGTTCGTGCTGGCGCTGTCGGTGGTGGGGGATGTGGTGCCCGCGCGGGAGCGGGGCAAGGTTCAGGGCGTGTTTGCGGCGGTCTTTTCGGTATCCTCGGTGCTGGGGCCATTGGCCGGTGGCTGGCTGACCCAAAATGCCAACTGGCACTGGATTTTCTTCATCAACGTGCCGTTGGGTTTGATCGCGCTGGTCGGCTTTGCCGCCAGCTTCAAACCGCGTGGCATCCGCACCAGCCACCGGATCGACTGGTGGGGCGCGGTGACGCTGACGCTGGGGCTGGGGGCGCTGACGCTGCTGACCAGTCTGGGCGGGCGGAGTTTCGGGTGGGATTCGTCCACGTCCTACCTTTTGGCGGCGCTGACGGTGGTGTCACTGGTGGCCTTTGTCCTGATCGAGGCACGGGCGGCAGAGCCGATCCTGCCGCTATGGCTGTTCCGGATGAACGTGTTCTGGGTGACCTCGGTGCTGGGCTTCATCGTCGGGGCCGCGATGTTCGGGGCGATCACCTTTGTGCCGCTCTATCTGCAGATCGCCAAGGGGGCGACGCCGACCGGTTCGGGGTTGCAGTTGATCCCGCTGACGGTGGGCATCCTCGCGGCTTCGACTCTGGCGGGGCAGTATATGGGTAGGACCGGGCGCTACTGGTGGCTGCCGGTGATCGGGATGAGCCTGCTGACGCTTGGCATGCTGGCGCTGGCGCAACTGTCGCGCGACACCGGAATCGTGGGGTTCAGCCTGTCGCTGGTGCTGGTTGGGCTTGGCATGGGTTGCATCTTTCCGGTGGTCACGACGGCGGTGCAGAACGCGGTGCCGCGCGAGACGATGGGCACGGCGACGGCGGCGGGCATCATGGTGCGGCAGACCGGCGGGGCGCTGGGGGTGGCGGCGTTCGGGGCGCTGTTCTCGGCCCGGCTGATGGCGGGCGAGGCGGCGGCGGCGCTGGGGGGCAGCGTGCAGATCGGGCCGCAGACGATGGCGAAACTGTCGCCGGAATTGCAAACCACGGTCGCCAATGCGGTGGTGGATGCGATCCATCCGATCTTCTGGATTGCGACGGGAATGGCTGCGGTGGGGCTGGCGTTCTGTTTCGTGCTGAAGGAAATTCCACTGGTGAACCGGATGGTTCCCAAGGGCGAATAGCAAGAAAGCCGGGGGATTTCACATCCCCCGGACCCCCTGTGGGATATTTGCGCCAATGTGAATGGTGCAGGTTCAGTTGCACCGGATTGATTCCGGGCTGCTTTTCCGCCCTTGCGCTGCAATGCAGCAAGATTAAGGTGCGGGGCCGATCAAGCCCCTCTGCTACCCGGAGTGCTGCCGATGACCGATTTCCAGAAAATCCTGATCGCCAACCGCGGCGAGATTGCCATCCGGGTCATGCGTGCCGCCAACGAACTGGGCAAGCGGACGGTCGCGGTCTATGCCGGGGAAGACAAGCTGAGCCTGCACCGGTTCAAGGCCGACGAGGCCTATCTGATTGGCGAGGGCCTGTCGCCGGTGGGCGCCTATCTGTCGATCCCCGAGATTATTCGGGTTGCCAAGGAATGCGGCGCGGATGCGATCCATCCGGGCTATGGCTTGCTGTCGGAAAACCCTGATTTCGTTGATGCCTGCGATCAGGCGGGGATTACGTTCATCGGGCCCAGGGCCGAGACGATGCGGGCTTTGGGCGACAAGGCCAGTGCCCGGCGGGTGGCGATGGCGGCGGGGGTGCCGGTGATACCGGCCACTGAAGTGCTGGGCAATGATTTCGACGCGATCAAGGTCGAGGCGGCGGCGGTCGGCTATCCGTTGATGCTCAAGGCCAGTTGGGGCGGTGGCGGGCGCGGGATGCGGCCGATCTACGGGCCGGAGGAACTGGCCGACAAGGTGCGCGAAGGGCGGCGCGAGGCGGAAGCCGCATTCGGCAATGGCGAGGGCTATCTGGAGAAGATGATTCTGCGGGCGCGCCATGTCGAGGTGCAGATACTGGGCGACAGGCATGGTGCGATTTATCATCTGTTTGAACGCGACTGCACGGTGCAGCGCCGCAATCAGAAGGTGGTGGAACGCGCGCCTGCCCCGTACCTTTCGCCCGAACAGCGGACCGAGGTCTGCGATCTGGGTCGCCGGATTTGCGCCCATGTCGGCTATGAATGCGCGGGCACCGTCGAATTCCTGATGGACATGGATACCGGGAAGTTCCACTTCATCGAGGTCAATCCGCGGGTGCAGGTCGAACATACCGTCACCGAACAGGTCACCGGCATCGACATCGTGCAGGCCCAGATCAAGATTGCCGAGGGCAAGACTTTGGCCGAGGCGACCGGGGTGGCGCGGCAGGAGGACATCCACCTGCACGGCCATGCGCTGCAATGCCGGGTGACGACGGAAGACCCGCAGAACAATTTCATCCCGGATTACGGGCGGCTGACGGCTTACCGTTCGGCCACCGGGATGGGGATACGGCTGGATGGTGGCACGGCCTATGCCGGTGGCGTGATCACCCGGTATTACGATTCGCTTTTGGTCAAGGTGACGGCCTGGGCGCAGACGCCGGATGCGGCGATCCGGCGGATGGACCGGGCTTTGCGGGAATTCCGGATTCGCGGTGTCAGCACCAACATCGAATTCGTCATCAACCTGTTGAAGCATCCGACCTTTCTGGATGACACCTATACGACCAAATTCATCGACACCACGCCGGAGCTGTTCACCTTCGCCAAGCGGCAGGACCGGGCGACCAAGATCCTGACCTATATCGCCGACATCACGGTCAACGGCCACCCCGAGACGGCGGGTCGCCCCAAACCGCATGCCGAGGCGCGGCAGCCCAGGCCACCCAAGCCGGTGGGCGCGCCGCAGGTGGGCACGCGGAACCTCTTGGAGCAGAAGGGGCCGCAGGCGGTTGCCGACTGGATGAAGGCGCAACAAAAGGTCCTGATCACCGATACCACGATGCGCGACGGGCACCAGTCGTTGCTCGCCACGCGGATGCGGTCGATCGACATGATCCGGGTGGCACCGGCCTATGCCGCCAATCTGGGTGGTCTGTTCAGCGTGGAATGCTGGGGGGGGGCGACCTTCGATGTCGCCTACCGGTTCTTGCAGGAATGCCCGTGGCAGCGCCTGCGCGACCTGCGCGCGGCGATGCCGAATGTGATGACGCAGATGCTTTTGCGGGCGTCGAACGGGGTCGGTTATACCAACTACCCCGACAACGTGGTGCAGGCGTTCGTCAGGCAGGCGGCAATCACTGGCGTCGATGTGTTCCGGGTGTTCGACAGCCTGAACTGGGTCGAGAATATGCGGGTGGCGATGGATGCGGTGGTCGAGGTCGGCAAGCTCTGCGAAGGCACGGTCTGCTATACCGGCGACATGCTCGACCCGGCGCGGGCCAAGTATGACCTGAAATACTATGTCGCGCGGGGCACCGAGTTGAAGGCTGCCGGGGCGCATGTGCTGGGGCTCAAGGATATGGCGGGGCTGATGAAGCCTGCCGCCGCGCGGCTGCTGGTCAAGACCCTGAAGCAGGAACTGGGCCTGCCGATCCATTTCCACACCCATGATACTTCGGGGGCGGCGGCGGCCACGGTGCTGGCGGCTTGCGATGCTGGCGTCGATGCGGTCGATGCGGCGATGGATGCGTTTTCGGGCGGCACCTCACAGCCCTGTCTGGGCTCGATTGTCGAGGCGCTGCGCCATACCGACCGCGATACCGGCCTTGACATTGCCGCGATCCGGCAGATTTCCAACTACTGGGAAGGCGTGCGCGGCCAGTATGCGGCGTTTGAATCCGGCCTGCCCGCGCCCGCCTCGGAAGTCTACCTGCACGAAATGCCGGGCGGCCAGTTCACCAACCTCAAGGCGCAGGCACGTTCGTTGGGGCTGGAAGAACGCTGGCACGAGGTCGCGCAGGCCTATGCCGACGCCAATCAGATGTTCGGCGATATCGTCAAGGTCACACCCTCCTCCAAAGTGGTGGGCGACATGGCGCTGATGATGGTGGCGCAGGGGCTGTCGCGCCGTCAGGTCGAAGACCCCGCCGTCGATGTCGCCTTCCCGGAGTCGGTTGTCGACATGCTGAAAGGCAATCTGGGGCAGCCGGAAGGTGGCTGGCCTGCGGGAATTCAGAAGAAGGTGCTGAAGGGCGAGACGGCCATGATCACCCGCCCCGGCGCTGGCATGGCGCCGGTCGATCTGGAGGCGGTGCGGGAAAAAGTGTCGGCGGAACTTGACGGCATGAAGATCGACGACGAGGATCTGAATGGATATCTGATGTATCCCAAGGTGTTCCTCGACTACATGGGCCGCCACAAGGCTTACGGTCCGGTGCGCAGTCTGCCGACCCGCAGCTTTTTCTATGGAATGGAGCCGGGAGAGGAAATCACAGTCGAACTCGACCCCGGCAAGAACATCGAATTGCGGCTGCAAGCGGTGGGCGAGACGACCGATGACGGCGAGGTCAAGGTGTTCTTTGAACTGAACGGCCAGCCCCGGGTGATCCGGGTGCCGAACCGCGCGATCAAGGCCAAGACGGCGGCCAAACCCAAGGCGGCGGAAGGCAACCCGAGCCACATCGGCGCGCCGATGCCGGGCTCGATTGCCAGCGTGGTGGTGGTGGTGGGGCAGAAGGTCAATGCGGGCGACCTTTTGCTGACCATCGAGGCGATGAAGATGGAGACCGGCATCCACGCCGACCGCGCGACGGTGATCAAGGCGCTGTATGTCCAGCCCGGCAGCCAGATCGAAGCCAAGGATCTGCTGGTGGAGTTGGAATAGGGCACGATTTTTCTGCGAAAAATCAAACCATTGCCGCATCGCAACCCGAGTCTTCGCCAAAGACTCGCCTTGTGGATTTTTTCGCAGAAAAATCGGGGCCGCGCTGTGTTTTGGCTTGCGTTGGCCCTTCGCCTTGCCTAAATGCCGCCCATCCGAACGGTGCGGGCGTAGCTCAGGGGTAGAGCATAACCTTGCCAAGGTTAGGGTCGAGGGTTCGAATCCCTTCGCCCGCTCCAATCGGAATGCTGAAAGGTTCCCTCTGCGGAAGCCTTTTGCGTTTCAGGCGAGGCGCATCCTGCGGAACGCGCCACGGCGCAGATAAACCTCCACCACCGCCAGATTGATCAGCCAGCTCGCCCAGGCGGTCACGTCATAGGTTTGCAGCACCGTCCAGCCCGCGGCCATCATCGGCGCCATCATCACCCGCAGCGTCACGGCCGCGAAGGTAAGTGCTACCGAACGCAGCATCCAGACCCGGTGCCGCGCGGTCCGGTGCCGGATCGCCAGCATGATCCCCGTGGCGGTACAGCCGATCCACAGGACCGCCAAGACCAGAAAGCCGGTCAGCGCCCAGGTCGTGCCTGCGAACTGCGGCAGCAAGGACAGGCTCGACAGTGCCGCCAGCAGGATCGACCCGGCGTAAACATAGCCGGTCGCCCGGTGCAGGCGCGGCCTTTTGGCACGCAGGCGTGTGGCAAACTGGAACGGGGCCAGCACCAGGGCCAGGGGCCCGAATACCAGATGGCCCCACAGCGGCAGCGGCACCAGGGCGGCATAATGCGCCATGTCGGGCATCACCAGCGGCAGCGGCAGGAAATAGGCGCGGGCCGAGACCAGCGCGATCAGGACGGACAACAGAGCAAACGTCGCATACCACAGGCGCTGGAGCGTCATGGCAACCTCCTTGACAGTGTAAAGATTACGCTTGAATGCCATGCGATCTTGACACTGTCAAAATAAGTCTGCAGAGGGGCGCATGGACCAGCCCGCCCCGCACCACCACGGCAATTTGCGCGAAGCCCTGATCGTGGCGGCGATGCAACTGCTGACCGAAGGCGGCATTGCGGGGCTGACCCTGCGCCGCGCCGCCGCCCGCGCGGGCGTCTCGCATTCCGCCCCTGCCCATCATTTTGGCGGCCTGCCCGGCCTTCTGACTGCGATCACCTCCCGCGCCTTTCGCCAGTTCTCCGACGCGATGGAAACCGTGCGCGACGCCGCAGGCCCTGACCCCTTCGCCCGCCTGAATGGCATCTGCACCGGCTATCTCGACTTCGCCCGGCACCACGCCGGTGTCTTTCATCTGATGTTCGTCAGTGCCGAGGTGGACCGCGCCGATCCCGCCCTGCGCGAAGCCTCGTCGCGCGCCTATCTGATCCTGCGCGACGCCTGCCTGCCCTTCGCCGCCGCCGAAGCCCGCGAGGATGAACCGCTGGAGATTGCCGTCTGGTCACTGGTCCACGGCTATGCGCTGCTGGGCTTCAACCAGCCCGACGGCCAAAGCCGACGCTTCACCAACCTGCCCGCCTTCGCCGATCTGCTGCGCCGCCTGATCGGCGATCAGAAGCCCTGAAACCCGCTTGCCCTATCGCGCCCCATGCGATAACAGACCGTCACGGAGTGCGGGCGTAGCTCAGGGGTAGAGCATAACCTTGCCAAGGTTAGGGTCGAGGGTTCGAATCCCTTCGCCCGCTCCAGTCAAAAGGCCGTGCCGCAGGGCGCGGCCTTTGGCTTATCTGGCTGCGAGCCAGTCCAGTTGCCGCCGTTCCTGAAACGGGCCGCCGCCTTCATGGTCGTTGTAGGTGTAGGACGCCATCTCTTTGGTCCCGGCATAGGCGTTATAGGCGGCGTAGACCGAGGACGGCGGGCAGATCGTGTCCATCAGGGCGACCGAAAACAGCGCCGGGGCGCGGGCGCGGGCCGCGAAATGGATCCCGTCGAAATAGGACAGGGTGTGCAGGGCGCTGGCTTCCTTGTCGCGGTGGATCGAAAGATAGCGGGCAATCTCCAGATAGGGGTCGCGGCTGGCCACGACGATCGACCGGGCGAAATCGCACAGATACGGCACATCGGGCAGCACCGCCAGCAGGTCGGGCAGCAGACCCGCGACGGCCAGACTGATCCCGCCGCCTTGCGAGCCGCCGCAGACTGCGACGCGGGAAAGGTCCACGCCGGGAAAGCTGCGGGCAGCTTCGACGGCACGGACGGCATCGGCATAGACCCGGCGGTAGAAATAGGTTTCTTTCGCGCCGATACCCTTGGTCATAAAGCCCGCCTGTGACGGTTCCGACCCGACCGGATCCGGGGTCGCCCCCACCGCCCAGCCGGCCCCCTGCCCCCGCGTATCCATCACCAGCACCGCCCGCCCGGTGGCGGGCCAGAACAGATGTTCATGCGCAAAGCCGCGACCACCACTATAGCCGATGAACTTGACCACACACTCTGCCACACCGCCCCTGGGGGCAATGAACCAGCCCTTCACCTCCTGTCCGCCAAAGCCCGCAAAACTGACGTCATAGACATCGAACACCGACAAGCCAGCAGCCACCGGGGTAAAGCGGGCCTGCAACGGATGACTGCGCAGCTCTGCCAAGGTTTGCGCCCAAAAGTCGGCGAAATCGGCGGGCGCTGTGGCGCTGGAACGATAGCTGGCCACCTGATCGGGCCAAAGGTCGGGAAAGGGCATGGAATCCTCCGGTCTGGCGCAGTTAACCCGGCGCGGCCCGAAGTTACCACCGCTTTCCATATCGCGCCGCCGCCCCTATAAGGCAGCCATCACGAAGGGAGAACCCGATGCGCGAGGCCACGATCACCCGTAAGACCGCCGAGACGGAAATCTCGGTCACGGTCAATCTCGACGGCAGCGGCCAGTCGAGGGCGGCAACCGGCGTCGGGTTCTTCGACCACATGCTCGACCAGTTGGCGCGGCATTCGCTGATCGACATGACTGTCGCAGCCAAAGGCGACTTGCACATCGACGACCACCACACCGTCGAAGATTGCGGCATCGCTCTCGGTCAGGCGCTGACCAAAGCCCTGGGCGACAAGCGCGGCATCCGGCGCTATGGCCATTTCACGCTGGCGATGGATGACGCGCAGGTCGCCTGTGCGCTGGACCTGTCGGCGCGGCCTTACCTCGTCTGCAACCTGGCCTTCCCGACCCCGAGGATCGGCAGCTTCGACACCGAACTGGTCCGCGAATTCTTTCAGGCGCTCAGCACCCATGGCGGCATCACCCTGCACATCGACCTCAAGCACGGCCTGAACAGCCACCACATCGCCGAGGCCGCGTTCAAGGCTTTGGCCGGTGCCCTGCGCCAAGCCGTGGAACCCGACCCGCGTTCAGCCGGGGCGGTCCCCTCCACCAAAGGCGCGCTCTGACCGTATTTTCTGTCCCCAAATATCCCCGCCGGAGGCCTCGCCCTCAAAACCCGCGCAAAGGCCCGCCATCATGCTGACCGTCCTCGTCGATTATGACAGCGGCAATCTGCACTCCGCCGAAAAGGCGTTTCAGCGCATGGCGGCCGAGGCGGATGCGGGCCAGATCCTCGTCACCTCGCGGCCCGAAGATGTCGCCCGCGCCGACCGGATCGTGCTGCCGGGCGATGGCGCCTTCCCGGCCTGCCGTCGCGCTTTGGGCGCATATGGCGGGCTGTTCGAGGCGATCGAAGAGGCGGTCACCAGCAGCGCCCGGCCCTTCCTGGGCATCTGCGTCGGCATGCAGATGATGGCCGGTTGGGGGCGGGAGTATCACGATACGCCGGGCTTTGGCTGGATACCGGGCGAGGTGGTGCGGATCGCGCCGCAAAACCCGGCGCTGAAAGTGCCGCATATGGGCTGGAACGATCTGGTGATCGACCAGCCGCATCCGGTTCTGGCTGGCCTCAGGACCGGCGATCACGCCTATTTCGTGCATTCCTACCAGTTTCGCGTCGAAAACCCGGCGCACCGGCTGGCCCATGTCGATTATGCCGGGGCGGTCACCGCCATCATCGGGCGCGATACGATGGTGGGCACCCAGTTCCACCCGGAAAAGTCGCAAGGCCCGGGATTGCGGCTGATTGCCAATTTCCTGACGTGGAAACCGTGACCGGCAGGGTGGCTGCACGGCACGCACCGGCTTATAGCATGATGATGTTTGATAGAAACCTCATCATGCTATAGATTCCTGGTGGTCGCGTGTCTGGCGACAAAACCGGTATCCACTTTTGTCTGACACGCTCTAATCCCCGCTGCCACCGGAATCCGGTCCCGAACCCGGCAAGCGTGACCCGGGGCCTGACCCTTGGCAAGCGCGCCACACCGCCGTAAGACACGGGCAACCCCGGAGCGCCGCATGATCCTCTACCCCGCCATCGACCTGAAGGACGGCCACTGCGTCAGGCTCTTGCGCGGCGATATGGCAGCGGCAACCGTGTTTGGCGATGATCCGGCAGCGCAGGCGGCGACGTTTCAGGCGGCGGGCTGCGCCTGGCTGCATCTGGTGGACCTCAACGGTGCCTTCGCGGGCACCCCGGTCAATGCGGCGGCGGTCGCGGCGATCCTGGCCCGGATCTCGGTCCCGGCGCAACTGGGCGGCGGCATCCGCGACATGGCGACGATCGCGCTGTGGCTGGAAAAGGGGGTGGCGCGGGTGATCCTGGGCACGGTTGCCGTGGAAAACCCGGCACTGGTGCGCGCGGCGGCCAGGGCTTTTCCCGGTCAGGTCGCGGTCGGTATCGACGCCCGCAACGGGCTGGTCGCCACCAGGGGCTGGGCGGTCGCCACGACGGTTCAGGCCAATGACCTTGCCCGCAGCTTCGAAGATGCCGGCGTGGCGGCCATCATCTACACCGACATCGACCGCGACGGCGCGATGGGCGGCCCGAACCTCGCCGCGACCGAGGCCCTCGCCCGGTCGGTCACGATCCCGGTCATCGCCTCGGGCGGGGTGTCGTCCCTGGCCGACCTGATCGCGCTCCGTGATACCGGGGTGATCGCCGGGGCGATTTCGGGCCGCGCGCTGTATGATGGCGCGATTGATCTTGGTGCGGCGCTTGCCGCCCTAAAGCAGGATGAGGTTGGATAGAAACGCCATCCTGCTCTCACTGTTGAGGGATCGCGTGATTGATGAGGAAAACCGGATTCCACTTTTCCTCATCACGCTTTAGAGGACCGGGCCTGATCCGACCCGCGCCGCCCGCCAGATCAACAGCCCCAGCTAGGCCAAGGCCAACACGCAACTGGCAACCGCCACCACCCAGTTCGCGGCCTGCGTGCCCCAACCCTGCATCCAGCCCAAAGGGGCCAGGATCACGATGATCAGCGGGGCTATCAGGAACAGCAAATGCTGCCAGGGCGGCACCGCCACGCCCAAGGACACCGGCGCAGACCGCGACCCCAGCCGCCGCATGACCCGCAGGATCAACGCCAGCACAACTGGCAACACCAGCCGCACCGGGTTCATTTCGGCCACGGTCTGCCCGCCCCAGACCCGCACCGCGATGGCGGGGGCAATCCACAGCACCCAATCCGTCAGGCGAGCTATCGCTGAAAGTTGGTGACGGTTGGATTGGGTGGCATATCAAGGCGTTGTTCACGCGCCGCAGTTCTTGCCGAGAAAAGGATATGCCACATGACGAAGGATACGGTTGTTGCGTTTCGCGCA
>JAYUGA010000180.1:0-30898 GCA_043738565.1 Rhodobacterales bacterium | reverse complement strand
TCGGCTTCGGAAAGTAAGGCCTCAGACGCGAAAGCTGCGCCTCGGTCAACCAAAAATCTGCGCTCATGGCACTCCCCCTTTTTGGAAAAGTGAATCATGCCGCGCACAGGCTGTAAAGCAAATTTACAGGTACCCTAGATAATCTGCGTCGTACTTTCCGTAGACCTTGTTCCACAGGAAAGTTTTTCCTCTTGAGTAAAACAAGATCACGTCGTGGACCGGTCCCCAACGCTTCGCTGATGGATGGGAACTCGTGCGTTTCCAAATCACCTCGCTGCGAAAATTTACCGCCCCAAACACCGCATCCAGCAAGATCTTCAGGTAATGGCTCGCCGTCGGGTCGCAGTGCAGATAAAGGCTGCCGGTTGGGCGAAGCACCCGGTGCAACTCGATCAGCCGCACCGCCATCATGGCGAGGTAGGCCATCATGTCATTGTCGCCTAAGAAGGATCGGATCGCCCGCAGCATGGTCGCCGCCGCCGCATTGCCGCCGCGCATCACCTCGCCAAACGCCTCCTCGGCGCTGTCGTTCCAGTGCCAGGTGTCGTCAAACGCCTCGATCTGCGCGGCAGAGTCCGCCCCCGCCGGCCCCTTGAACAGCACATTGTAACTGGCGTTGGAATTGAACGGCGGGTCGAGATAGATCAGGTCCACCGTCTCATCCCGGATGCTGTCGCGCAGCACCCGCAGATTGTCGCCGTAGTACAGATGGTTCATGCAACCCCCGTAGGGTGCGTGATTTCACGCACCACCCCGTCCACCACCCTGCCCGCCCGTGGTAAAGATCAGGTTAACCGCGATCCCCCAGACCGGCAATCCACCCCATTGCCTAACAATTGGTAAATTTTGCGCAACCTAACCCATTGCAATCATTCAACTCGCAAAAGCGTCCAGATCTGGACGCCCCTATTCCATGTAAAACTGCTTCGGCAGCAGATAGGGAAACCGGGTCGTCGGGTCGAGCTCGATCTTCATGATCGGCGCCATCCATTCCGACCATTTCCGGTCCACGTCCGACCGCCGCAAGCTCGCCTTGGTCGCCTCCAGATCATCGGTCTCAAAGAACCCGAACAGCACCAGCCCATGCCGGAAGATGTTGTAGTTCCGTATGCCCGCCGCTTGCAACGCCGCCAGCATCTCCGGCCAGATTTCGTCATGCCGCTGCAGATATTCGACCTCATAACCGGGCCGCACTTCCAGAACCCAGGCATATCCCGGCATCTCAGACCCCCATCCAGGTGCG
The DNA here is from genome assembly GCA_043738565.1 of Rhodobacterales bacterium. Classification (GTDB taxonomy): domain Bacteria; phylum Pseudomonadota; class Alphaproteobacteria; order Rhodobacterales; family Rhodobacteraceae; genus Stagnihabitans. The sequence goes on along the minus strand of JAYUGA010000180.1, from coordinate 29,655 downwards.
GAAACAGTCGCGCATCGCCACGGTTTCGGTCAGCACATCCTCGGTCAGCGTGTCCATGTACTCCTGATGCACCGCCTCCAGCGCCAGCCAGCCCTGATAGCCCGCATCGCGCAAGGTGGCGAAGATCGCCGGAAAGTTCAGCGTGCCTTCGGCGAACTTGGCCTGCAAATGCCCCATCCTCGCTTGCCGCAGATGGACATGGACGGCATGTCTGGCCAGGGGATCAATCTCCTCCTGCCGGTATCCCAGACAGGCGAAATGCGAATAATCCAGCGCCAGCCCGATCCCGGTTTCCTCGACCAGCCGCCGCACCATCGCCGGGCTTTCGGCGAAACTCTGCACATGCGGCTCGATGCACAGCCTGGCCTTGTGATGCGAAGCCACCTCCAGCAGCGCCTTCAGACTGTCCACCGAAACCCGCGCCGCATCCGCGCGCGATTGCCCCGGATTGACCACCCCCGGCAGCAGGAAGACCGAGCCGATCCCGGCGGCATCGGCAAATTCCAGAACGCGGGCGATATCCTTGACGTTCTGCCCGATCGTCCCGGGCAGCGCCAGGTTCTGCCCGGCCAGCCCCTCGCCAAACAGGTGATAGTAATTCGGGATCGCCACCCCCAAACCGCCAAGCCGTTCGGCGACGGCCAAAGGCTCCGCCAGAATTTCCGCGCGGCTCAGGCCCGAGCGATAGAACTGGCTCACATCCAGCGCACCAATCCCCAATGCCTTGGAAATCCCGGCGCATTCTTCCAGCGTGCAGGCTGGAAAACTCCACGATGTCAGTGACAACCTCATACCGCCTCCACCTGGCCCGAGGCGGCAGAGCGATACATCGCCGCCAGAACCTCTGTCACCCGCGCACCATTCTCGCCATCCGCCGGGTTGCCCACCGGCTTGCCCGCGCACAAAGCTGCGAAATGATGGACCGGCAGCTTGCCATCATAGTCGGCCTCGCCCGGCGCCATCGGATAGACCTCGTTCGTCCCATCCAGCCGCGCCAGTTCCAGCCGCGCCCGCCCGCCTTCGCAGTCGAAAAAGATCACGCCCTCGGTGCCGAAAATCCGCACATCGGTCTGCATCCCGCGATGTTTCGGCAAAGTTGACGCGCCCGAGAAACTCACCGTCGCCCCATTCACCGCCCGACCGACCGCCGCATCATAGAAATCGACGCCGGCTTTCGATTTGCCATCCAGACAATAGATCGTCTCGAACTTCAAATCCGCGACATGGCACAGCCAGCCCACCGAATGACTCATCTGGCCCCAGGCATAGCCGCCGGCCTTGGCCGGGTCCGCCCAGGTCGAGGCGGGCGGGCGATACAGATGTTCCGTCGTCTCCTGCATCGGCTCACCGGCCATCAGATCGGCCAAAGCCGAGCCCATCTGACACACCGCATGGCGCACCAGCCCGATGCGGCCATCGCGCACCCAGCCTGCCGCAACACTGGAAAACCGGGTAAAGTTCAGCCCGGTGGGCACCATCACCTGCCGCCCCGCCGCCACCCCAGCCGCCGCTATCGCCCGCCCATCCGCCGCACTGGTCGCCATCGGCTTTTCCACCAGCACATGCGCCCCGGCCTTCAGCGCCGCCAGCGTCGGCACCAGATGCGCCACATGCGGGGTCGAGACGATCACGCCATCCAGCCGCTCTGCCCGCACCATCTCTGCGACATCGGTATGGCGTGCCGCGATCCCGAACCGGTCGCCCACCTCTGCCAGCCGCGCGGCGCTCAGGTCGCAAATCGCCACAAACGCCACATCGGATGATGCCTGCAACGCCGGGATATGGTTGAAACAGGCCCACCAGCCAATCCCGACAACGCCAATCCGTGCCGCCATGCTATTCCCCCTGCGAAATCGTCGATTGATAGACGTTCTGCATATGCGCCCCTGCCGCCTGCGCGGCACCTTCGGCGTCACGCGCCTTCAACGCATCCAGCAGCCGCCGATGATCCCTGAGCGATTGCTCCAGAACTCCCGGCCGCTCCGAGGCGCGCTTGCGAAACTCCAGCCCGATCACGTTCAGGCTTTCGCCGATCCGCTGTAGAAAGGCGTTGCCCGAGCCGATCCAGATGATCTCGTGAAACTCGAAATCCGATTTGCGAAATGCAATCGGGTCGCCGACCGTGTCATGCTGTGCGGCCAGCAAAACCTCCAGCCGCGCCAGATCGGCATCCGCGATATTCACCGCCGCCCGCCGCGCCACATCGCTTTCAATCAGCGACCTTGCGTCATAAAGCTCGCGGATATGGGTGCCGACCAGCGACAGATAAAACTGGATCGGTCCCAGCAATGATTCCGGCCCGAGGTCAGAGATATAAGCTCCGCCGCCCTGCCGCGTCCTGACCACGCCCAGCACCGCCAGCCCGCGCATCGCCTCGCGCACCGAGGGGCGCGACACGTTCAACGACAGCGCCAGATCGCGCTCTGGCGGCAGCGCATCGCCTGCCTTCAGCACCCCCCCCTTCACCATGTCCAGAATCCGTCGCACCACCATCTCGGCGACGCTTTCGCGCACAATCGGCGCCTCAAATTCAATCCGGGTGACTGGTTCGCTCATGCTGCCTCTGCCTTGCGGGTGCCAATCCTGAGGCGCGGAATGATCACCGATGCGATCAGCAATATCCCGATCACCCCGGTCTGGATATGCCCGGTGATGTTCAAAAGCGCCATACCATTGCGCAGGTTCAACACGATCAGAACCGACAGCAGCGTGCCGACCAGCGTGCCCTTGCCGCCAAAGATGCTGACCCCACCCAGCAGGACTATCGTGATCACGTCCAGTTCGAACCCGTTGCCGACATCGCCCCGAACTGCCCCGACCCGCGCCGCGAACAGCAAGCCGGCAAAAGCCGCCACCAGCCCCGAGGCGATAAAGATGATCATCTTGTGCCGCCCGGTATCAATCCCGGCAAACTCCGCCACGTCCTTGTTCGACCCGATCACATAGGTCAGCCGCCCAAACCCCGACCGCTCCAGCACCACATACAGCACCAGGAACAAGGCGACAAACGCGATCAATGCAAACGGCACCGGGCCAATCAGCCCCTCCTGCCCCAGCGCATTGAACCACGGCGGAAAGCCGTTGATCCCGCGATCCTCCAGCAGCACCCGCGCCAACCCGCGGAACCCGATCAGCGTCGCCAGCGTCACTACCAGCGACGGCAGACCGACCCTGGTGATGAACCAGCCGTTCAGCGCACCGCCCACTACGCCGATGGCAAGACAGATCACAATCGCCAGAACCGGATCGACACCCTGGCTATAGAGCCAGCCGAAGGCGCAGGCCGACAACCCCATCATCGACCCGATCGACAGGTCAATCTCGGCATTGATGATCACGAAGGTCATCACCAGCGCCATGATGATTTTCTCGATCGACAGTTGGAACAGGTTGATCTGGTTGGCCACCGTCGCAAACTCCGGTGTGGCCAGCGCGTTGAAGGTGAAGATCGCCGCCAGCGTCGCCAGCAGCAGCCCCTCCCAGCTTTTCAGACGCAATATCATGACTTTGCCTCCCTCGCTGCCAGGGCTTCTTTCTGCGCCCGCGCCGCCCTCAAGGCACCAAGTCGGCGACTCAGGATCGTATCCGTGGCCACCGCCGCAAGGATCAGCGCCCCCAGCACCGCCTCGCGCCAGAACTCCGACAGATGCGGTAGCAGGCGCAGGCCGTTTTCCAGGAGGTCCACCAGGATCGCCCCCAGAAAAGCGCCAATCACCGACCCCGATCCGCCGAAGATGTTCACCCCGCCGACCACTGCCGAGGCGACCGATTTCAGCTCGAACCCAAGGCCCGCGACCACGGTAATCGTGCCGTAGCGGGCCAGAAACATGAACCCGGCCATGCCCGCCATTACCCCCGACAGCACGAAGGCCGCCAGCACCACCCGCGCCGCATCAATCCCCGCCAGATCCGCCGCTTCCGGATTGGAGCCCACCGCATAGAACTGCCGCGCCGGCCGCAGCTTGGCCATCGCCACGGCCACCGCGATCACGACCACGACCGAGGCGCAGAACCCCGCCCGGAACTCCATTGCGCCCAACTGGAACAGCACCAGATTGGGAAATTCCACCAGCCATTGCGGCAGGTTTTCAGTCGTGATCGACTTGCCATCCGAAAACCAGACCAGTGTAGAGCGATACAGCGCCATCGTCGCCAGCGTCACGATGATCGACGGCACCCGCGCATAGGCGACCAATAGCCCGTTGATCAGTCCGAAACCCGCGCCGAGCAGCATCGCATAAGTCAGCAGGGTCAGCGGGTTAAGCTCCGGATTGTGGGTCACCAGCAACCCGGTGGCAAAGGCCACAAACCCCACCATCGACCCGACAGACAGGTCGATATTCCGCGTCAGGATCACCAGAGTCTGCCCGGTCGCAATCAGCGCCATGATCGCCACTGAGGACGAAATCCGGTTAAACAAACGCCCGTTCAGGAACCCGTCAATCTGGCTGGTGAAGATCAACGTGATCAGCACCATCACCGCCAGCAAGGCCAGAATCCGCAGCGTCTGCGGGGCCATCTTCTGTAACATCACGCTGCTCCCCGCTGCCCGGTCGCCAGTGCCATGATGCGTTCCTGACTGGCGGAGGCGCTATCCAGGATTGCCATCTGCCGCCCCTCGCGCATCACCAGCACCCTGTCGCCCATCGCCAGCACTTCCGGCAGGTCCGACGACACCAACAGCACCGCGCCCCCCGCCGCCGCGAAAGCCCGGATCAGGTCGTGCACCTCCGCCTTGGCCCCGACATCAATCCCCCGCGTCGGTTCATCGACGATCAGCAGTTCCGGCGCCATGTTCAGCCACTTGGCCAGCATCACCTTCTGCTGATTGCCGCCCGACAGCATCCCCACCGCCATCTCGACATCCGGCGTGCGGATGTTCAGCCGTTTCCTGAACGATTGTGCGGTATCCGCCTCGGCCTTGACATCAATCAGCCCCAGCCCCGACAGATACCGCTTCAGCGTCGCCAGCGAGATGTTCCAGCGGATCGGCAACGCCATCGCCAACCCCAGCTTGCGGCGATCTTCCGACACATAGGCGATCCCGGCTGCAATCGCGTCGCGCGGGGATGAAACTTTCAAGGGCTGACCTTTGTAAGTTACCGAACCCGCATTCACCTTCAAAATCCCGAACAAAGCCAGCGCGACATCGGTCCGCCGCGCCCCGATCAGCCCGGCCATCGCCAGCACCTCGCCGCGCCGCAGGTCAAAGGAAATCCCCTGGAACACCCCGGCCACACCAAGACCTTCCACGCGCAGCAAAACCTCGTCCCGCGCCGTCGACGCCATCTTGGCGAAATAGTTCCCCACCTCCCGCCCGACCATCTCGGAAATCAGCAGTTGCGGGTTGGTTTCGCCGACCAGCCTTGTCGAAATATGCTTGCCGTCGCGGATCACTGACACCCGGTCGGCAATCTGAAACACTTCTTCCAGCCGATGCGAGATATAGACGACCGAGACCCCGCCATCCGCCAGACTGCGGGCGATCCGCCGCAACTCGCTGGCCTCATGCGCCGACAGGGACGCAGTCGGTTCATCCATGATCAGCACCCGCACATCCTGGCTCAGCGCCCGCGCAATCTCCACCGCCTGCTGTTCGGCCAACGAAAGTCCGGATGCCACCCTGTCCACGTCCAGCACCATGCCGATCCGGGCAATCAGGGCCTGCGCGTCCTTGCGCATCGCAGCGCGGTGCAGAACCAGACCGGAAGTCGCGGAAATAAATATGTTTTCCGTCACGTCCAGATCAGGAAATACCATCGGCTCCTGATAGATTGCAGCCACCCCCCGCTGCCGCGCCGCCTTGGTGCCCGACATCACCACCGCCTCGCCATCAATTTCCACCGTGCCCGACGACGGCTGATACACCCCCGTCATGATCTTGATCATGGTGGATTTGCCGGCGCCATTCTCGCCGACGATGGCGTGAACTTCGCCGGAAAACAGCTCCAGCGTCATGTCGTCCAAAGCAGCCGTCATTCCGAATCGCTTCGAAACCGACCGCAGGGCCAGCACAGGTTGGGTCATATTGCGCTTCCAAAAAAGGACGGCAGAGCCGGAAATCTCCGGCCCTGCCAACAACTTACTTCGAAGCAGCTTCGACGTTGTCCTTGTTGTAGACGGTGAACGGCCCCATCAGCACACGCTTGGAACCGGCACGCCCCGGATCGGCCTCGATGGTGAAATCACCCATGCGGCCCGCGGTAAAGCTCTCGCCGATCTCGCCCTTGATCTGACCGGTCGCCAGCCCGTAAGCCGCGAAATAGGTCAGGTAGCCCAGGTCGCGGAAGTCCCACAGCGCGAATTGCGGGGCGCAGCCGTTCAGGGTGTAGCTGACCATTTCCGACGGCAGACCCAAGCCGGAAACCTTGACTTTGTCGCACAGCTTTTCGTCCTGCATCGCCTTGGCAGCGGCCTGAATGCCCACCGTCGTCGGTGCCATGATCACACCGAGGTTCGGGTATTTATCGACCAAAGCCAGCGCCCGGTTGTAGCTGGTTTCGGCCTGGTCGTCGCCATAGACGATGTCATCCAGCTTGATGCTCGCGTATTTCGGGTCCGAGGCGAGGACTTTCTTCATCGACTCGATCCAGGCGTTCTGGTTCGCCGCATCCGGGGTCGCCGACAGCACCGCCATCTCGCCGCCCTTGTCGCCCAGAATCGCCAGCGCCATATCGGCCATCACGACGCCGATCGAGCCGAAATCAACCTGACTGATGAACAGGTCTTCCGAGGCACCCGACGGGATAGGGCTGTCCCATGTTACAATCTTGGTGCCGGCATCATGCGCGGCCTTGGCGGCAGGCACAATCTGGTCGCCCGCGTTGTTCGACAGCATGATCGCTGCCTGCTTTTGGGTGCCGGCGGTCGTCACCATCTCAATCTGACCCGCCACCGAGTTTTCCGGGGTCGGGCCTTCGAAGGTCAGCTTGCCGGTGTTGCCCAGTTCCTTGTGCGCCTCTTGGGCACCCTGGTTGGCCTGATCAAACACCAGAATCCCCAGGAATTTCGGCAGCAGCACCATGTCTTCTGCCGCACCGGTGGCGATCTTGACGGGTTCCGCATAGGCAAGGTTCGCGCCGCCCAGCATCAGCGCCGCCGTCAATCCAAACATACGTTTCATTATAGTCCTCCCTTTATCGGCACGAGATCCCGTGCCCGGCCTTCCACCCGGCCCGCGGTTCGCGCGGTGCCGGTATTCAAGGCAAATCAGAGAGCATCCGCTGCCCCGATCTGCCAAACTCAAACCCTACATCGGCACCGGCTTGCGCGGCCCTTCGCCCCGCAAAGCCCGCGCCACATCCTCCGCCACCAGCTCCTGCAAGCGGTGGATCGCCACCTCGGAATACCATGCGGCATGCGGTGTCAGCAGCAGATTGGGTGCCGTCCGCAGCGGGTTGTCCGCTGGCAGCGGTTCGACATGGAACACATCCAGCGCCGCGCCGGCGATGATGCCTTTGGTCAATGCCGCGGCCAGATCGGCCTCGACAATCAACTGCCCGCGCGCAGAATTCACAATCATCGCATGGGGTTGCATCGTCGCCAGTCGTGCGGCGTTGAAATACCCCGTCGTTGCAGAGGTCGCCGGGGCGTGCAGGCTGATGATGTCAGCGTTCTGCAACAGCACCTCGGTCGAGACCTGCTCCACCCCCAGAGCCCGCGCATCCGCCCCGCTCAAACCGGGGTCGGCCGCCATGAAATGAAAGCCAAATCCCCTGAGCCGCGCCAGCACCGCCCGGCCAATCTGCCCCAGCCCGAAAAAGCCAAAACGGGTCTGCGAAAAGGGCTTCATCGGCTTGGCCAGCCGCACCGCCGTCCACTCCCCGCGCCGCACCGAGGCATCCATCGCAGGCAATTTCCGCAACATCGTCAGCGCCGCCGCCGCAGTATGGTCGGCCACCTCATCGGCGCAATAGTCGGGCACATAACCGACCTTGTGACCATGCTTTACCGCCGCCACCAGGTCGATGTTGTTGTAGCCAACCCCATAGCGAATGATCGTTCCATTAGGCTTCATCGCCGCCGCCGCCGCCGCCGTGAACGGCGCGAATTGCACCAGCGCCACTTCCGCGCCCGCCACCGCCGCCGTCACATCCTCCGCCGACCGGCACTGAAATGCGGCAAAGTCAGCGCCAGCCGCCGCCTTTTCCTGCGCCAGATCGGGGAAAGTGTAATCCGTCACCACAACCCGGCTCATGTCGCAACCTTCAGATAATCATAGATAATCTCTCCCGGAACCAGGGTGAAATCCGCCCGCCAGTAGAACCCCACCAAAGGCTCCAGCACCGGCAGCCGGAATACCGGCAGTTGCGCATTGGCCCGCAGCTCTACCGTGCAGGGCCCTTCCCAGGCCTCGTGCACCACGACATCCGCCAGCCGCCGCGAGGTCAGTTGCCGAATGGCAGGCGTCCCGTCGATATGGTCCACCGCCTTCAGGTTCAGGTTGGTGGCGAAGTCGAAATACGGATTCAAATCCACCGCAACCTTCTGTTTGTACGGCAAAGTCCCGGTGATCACGTCGATTCCATTGCGCTCCACCCGCCCCACGATCAGATCGCCGCGCATCTCCAGACTGGGCAGCCCCAGCTTTTTTGGCTGGCCATGGACTTCCCGGCCGTGTGCCACGCCAATATCCGACGACAGCACCAGATAGGGCGAATAGGCCCCTTGCCGGTCGCCCAAAGACGCTCCGAACATTACGTTCGCCTCGGCATAAGGCCCGAGCCAGTCGGTGTCGTTCATCTTGTAGATGTGGGCGCAGGCCACATCCCCCTCGGCCTTGAGCGGCGGCGGCAGCAGAAACGCCAGCGCCTCCGGGTCGGTGCGCCAATACAGCGTCAGCACCTCGGCACCCCGAAACCGGAACGGAAACGGCGGGATCATCGGCGCATCCCAAGGCGTCGAAAACCCGCCCTTGGCGATATCCGCCTCCGAAGGCCGCGTCACGCCATAGCGTTTCATTGCATCGCCAGCCGCCGCACGACCGCCTCCTGCACGTCAATCCCTAGACCCGGCCCGTGGATCGGATAGGCGAAGCCTTCCTTGTGCCACAGCTTTTCCGCCACCAGTTCATCCTGCACCACGACCGGGAACGGTTTGAATTCAAAGACTTCCGAATTGGGGGAGGCCAAGGACAGATGCAGCGACGCCGCCGTGGTGATCGCCGTCGACCAGGCGTGGGCGTTGATCACCCGGCCATATTGGCTGCACAAAGCATCGACCTTGATAAACCCGGTAATCCCCTCGACCCGCGCCGGATCGACGCCATACACCTCGATCGCCTGCACGAACTCCATCTGGCGTCTGTAGCCAGCCTCAGTGAACTCCCGCTCACCCGATGCCAAACGAACGTTCGTATTGATCCGCAAGCGCCGATACCCCGCATCATCGGTCGGATACAGCGGCTCTTCATACCAGCCGATGCCCAGCGCTCCCATCCGGTTTGCCACCGAAATCGCGGTATCCACATCCCAGCGCACGCCATTGCCGATATCGACCAGAATCCCCGCCGCGTCCCCAAGGGCCTGTCGCAGTGCCCGGATGAACGACACATCCACCTCTGGATCGCCACCGATATTGCTTTCGCCCTTTTTGGCAAAGCCCAGCTTGGTCGACCGGAAGCCCGCGGCAAAAAAGCCCTCGACCTCCGCCACACATGCCGCCTCGCCCTTCTTGTTCACATGGGCCGAGGCATTGGCCAGCAGCCGGTCCTTCTTCAACCCGCCCAGCAAGGCATACAAAGGTTTGCCCGCCACCTTGCCGCGAATATCCCACAAAGCCATGTCGATGCCCGAGATGGCAAAGGACGCGATGCCGCCCTCGCCATACCAGAACACATGGCGGCGCATCATGACCCAGGCGCCGTCGATGTCTTCGGCCAGATGGCCCTGCAACAGCGGCAAAAACCCGCCCGAAATGACGGTCGCCACCGCTTTGCAGGCCTCTGGCCACATCGCAATGCATTCGCCCCAGCCTACCACGCCGTCAGAGGTTTCGACCCGCACCAGAACCGTGCGCCGGATCGTCCCGAAATCATTGGGATCCGGGTATTCAATCGGAATCGGCTCGATCCGCGCTATTTTCGTCATGTCTCCCCCACGACTCTGCCGCAACGCGCGTGTCTGGCCCTATTGTTTTGACAGGCTGGCCGGTTCACGATAATTGGTAAGGCCAATTAACAACGCTCACACGCAAGGGTCAACCAAAATGTTCAACCTCGCCGCCGTCCCCGTGCCCGACCTCACGGGCCGCACCGTCCTTGTCACCGGAGCCGGCAAAGGGATTGGCGCGGAACTGGTTCGAATCCTTCACGAAAACGGGGCGACGGTCTATGCCGGCATCTATCGGGTCGAAAGTGTCGAAACCCTTCCCGCAGGCGTCACCCAGTTGAGACTCGACGTGACCAGCCAGGCCGATGTCGATCAGGCCTTGGCGCGAATCGCGCAGGAACAGGGCCGCCTTGACGTGCTGGTCAACAACGCCGGGGTGATCAACCCGATCGGCCCCCTGGCCGAGATCGCCACCGACGACCTTGCCCCCGCCTTCGCCGTCAACGTGATGGGGGTCCACCGCATGGTGATCGCCTGCCTGCCGCTGCTGCGCGCCGCCAAAGGCACGATCCTGAACGCGGGCACCGGTGCTGCGACCACGGCAATGGAGGGGTGGACGGCCTATTGCTCGACCAAGGCCGGCATGCAGATGCTGACCCGGATGATGGCGCTGGAACTGGGGCGCGAGGGGCTGAAAATCTTCTTCCTCGGCATCCCGCCCACTGACACCGCAATGCAGGGCAAGATCCGTGCATCGGGCCTGAACCCGATCAGCCAGATCCCGCAAGACAAGCTGGTGCCGCCCCGCGTCCCCGCCTCGGTCATGGCCTATCTGTGCGGGCCAGAACCTGTGACCAGCGAAGTGTTGCTCGATGTCCGGCACGAGGTCTTCACCAAAATGATGGACCTGCCCGCCTGAAGGCTGCCGACTTCAATTTGGCACAAAACGTGCGCTGCGGGCACCGACGAAGCGGTTTGTTACCCGGTTGTCCCACTGCACGACACCGGCGGTTGCCTCGGCACCGACCGTCAATCTGGGCCATGTGACCTGCGAGCGGGGGGGAGGTTGACTTGATCTGCCGTCGGTTTCAGCGGTCCCTCCGCCATGCCCGACTGCCGCAAGGCTGCGCCGCGCCGATGCTTGCGCCGCGGCGCAGCCGGGCACACTTGCCTTGGCCGGCGCTGCCGCAACCAAGTTCAGCCAAAGCGCCCCGCCCCGAAAGGCTCAGGGAATACCTTGCCAAATCCGATTTCCGTACCGGCTTCGGCTTCGGCTTCGGCTTCCTCAGAAATCGCCCGCGGTCAGACCGCGAAAGCGCCATCACTGAATGGATCAACCTCAGAACCAAAGGCCAAAAAGCGCGAGCCGTGCAGCGTCAAAAATACAGCAATCATTTACATAGTCATTATATATCAGCCACTTAATCACAGGTCCAGCTTCGGACATGGCCTAAAGCGCCAAAACCTGCGCCGGGTCCAACAGCCAGGGCGCAACAATCCCGCAAGTATCCGCCAACGGCAGCAGCGTCAACGGCACCTTCATCCCGATCACCTCCCGCATGAACCCGGCCCGCTGCAGACAGCGGCTCAGAACCTCAGGAAACAGCCGCGCCAGATCGGCCTGCAACCGCTCGTCCGCGATCACATAGCCATCCTCCATCCTTGTCGACCCATAGACGGCATGCCCCGGAATCACATCCATCTGCATCGCCATCCCCGAGGCCAGCGGCTCCTCCGACCCCTCATAAATCGGCGAGGACAGCCATTCATCCAAGCCGATCAGATGCCCCGGGTTGAGGAACAGCCCGAAGATCCCGAACGGCAGCGCCCTCTGCATCGCAGACCAAACCTCACCCCCCGTAACGCCGGGTCGCATCAGGTCGCACCAGTCCGACATCGCCGCCAGATACGGCCCGCAGAACACCTCCAGATAATCCTGCGCCGCCACCGGCAAATCCGCCGCCCCTTGCGCCGCCCAGCCCGAGCGGCAGATATTCGCCCCCCAGTGACAGACATTGAACGACAGCGGAGTCCCCCGCCGGATCACCTCTCCCGTAGGCCCCGACAACCCCAGCGCCGCCCGTGAACCGGTCGCAAAGGTCGAGTGTGCCCCTAACGGCAGCCCGCCGACCCGCCCCGCCTCATAGGCCGCAAAGTCCGTCATGCCCTCATGCAGCGCAAAGGCCATCCGGCGCAGCGCGGTCGCGGCCATGTGGTTGGCAAACTCCAGCCGCGCCACCTCCGCCGCGTCGACCCGCGCCCTGAGGCCATGGGAGGGATGCATCATCAAGTCCGTCGCATTCTCGACCCGGCCGGCAATCGCCCGCAGCGGGTCGGCGACGAAAGCCGGAATGTCCAGCGCCACAGCCGGATCATCGACCTCGGACGGCCCGAACCATTTCCACCCCACCGCCCCCACTTTCGCCCCTGCCGGAAGCGCCTCGGCCAGCAAATCCGGCAAGCGGCGGCTCTGCCGCGGCTGCGACGGCAGGGACAGGCTGGCGCACAACACCGTCTGCACGTCGCCCGCCCCCACCAAGGGCGAAATCCGGGTGTAGGCCAGGCATTCATTCCCGGCGATCAACAGCGCGGTCTTCGCCGTCACCACCAGCACCGCCTCTTCAAAGCGCGGATCAAACCCGGTCAGCCAGTGCAGGTTGGCCGCATGTTCGCGGTCGCCATAGACCACGACCGCCGCATAGCCCCGCCCCTTCGCCAGCCGCCGCAACGCCGCCAGCCGGGCGCGGCATTCGGGCAGGGTCAGCGCAGGCGGCAAGTCTGGCATGCCGAAATGCGGCCAGTCGATGCGAACAAGATGCGCCATTGGAACCTCCGTTCCTGTCACGCTACCCCTCCGATCCGCCCCTGTCACCACCCGCTTGCGAATCCATCGCCTTGCGCCTATATCGAACCCCGAGAGGTTGGCGCGGGCAGGTGCCTCGCCAACCCGGTCAGATCCGGAAGGAAGCAGCCGTAACGAGCCCCACTTGGGTCGTTGTCAGCCTCTCACCCAGTCAGAAACCCTTGCCGGAGGACAGATCATGGCAGAGCTTGCATCCTTCCGGGCGGGGTCGTTCTGAGCCTTTGGCTCGCCCTTGCCCTCGCCCCTGATGACGCCCAACCGACTGCCTGTGGGCGGTCCCGTTCATCTTTTGCGAGGATAACCCCTTGAACCCCAACGCACGACTGGCCGACCTCGGCTGGAACCCCGAATTCCTGCGCCAACTCGACTTGACCGAAATCGGCACCGCCACCCCCGCCCGGGTTTCTGGCGTCCATCGCAACCGGATCGACGTGCTGACGGCGGACGGCCCGCTGGCGCTGATCCCGGCATCCGACCTGTCTACCGGCGCCGTTGCCGTCGGCGACTGGCTCGTGGCCCGCAACGGCATCGCCCTGCGCGTGCTGGACCGCCGCACCGAACTGGCCCGCCGCGCCGCAGGCTCCACCATCGCGCGGCAACTGATCGCCGCCAATCTGGATACCGCGCTGATCGTGTCGTCCTGCAACGCCGATTTCAACGTGGGCCGTCTGGAACGCTATCTCGTTCTGGCCGCCAGTGCCGGGATCGAGCCGGTCATCGTGCTGACCAAGGCCGACACCTGCGCCGAACCGGCGGTCTATGTCGAAAAAGCCCGGGCCATGCAGCGCGGGCTTGCCGTTATAGCCCTGAACGCCCATGCGGGTGGCGTGCCCGAAGCACTTGCCCAGTGGTGCCGCAAGGGTCAGACCGTGGTGCTGCTCGGCTCCTCCGGCGTCGGCAAGACCACACTGTCCAACGCCCTCACCGGAGGGTCGGCCGCAGTGCAGGGCATCCGCGAGGATGACGCCAAGGGCCGTCACACCACCACCTCCCGCTCTCTGGTCGAGATGGCGACCGGCGGCTGGCTGATCGACACGCCGGGGGTGCGCGAATTGCAAGTCACCGATGTGGCAGACGGGATCGAGACGCTCTACGACGATCTGACCGAAATCGCCCAAAACTGCCGGTTCAGCGACTGCCAGCATGGCGTCGAACCCGGCTGTGCCGTTCAGGCGGCGATTGCGGCGGGGGAGCTTGATCCGGGACGACTGGCACGCTGGCAAAAGCTGTCACGCGAAGACCGTTTCAACACCCAGACCCTGCACGAGGCTCACCTGCGCAACCGCACCTTTGGCCGGATGAATCGCAAGATCCCCGACAAGCGCAAACCCAGGTAGGGTGATACCCCACGGTCTTTCTGCGAAAGATCAAAACTTCAGTTTTTCTGCGAAAAACCCCAAGTCTGGAATTTTCGCAGAAAATTCGCCCGCGTCAGATTTTTCGCAGAAAAATCCTACCCCCACCTCACCAACTTTGTCAGCGCCTCCACCAGCCGCTCCGTCCCCGCCATCGTCGTGATCACCCCCGGCGACAGCCGCAAAGTCTGGCTGCGGTGATCCGTCGTAATCCCTTGCGCCCGCAAACTGGCCACAACCCCGCCCGCAGGCAGCCTATCCGGCAGGCGCAGCATCACCGATCCGCCGCGCTTGCCCTCCTCGCGCGGCGTCACCAGCGGCAGGCGCAATTCATCCGCCGCCGCGATGATGCGCCCCGTCAACGCCCGGTTATGCGCCAGCAGCGCCCCCATATCCTGCGCCGCATGCCAGTCGAGTGCTGCCAGCGAGGCGACCGCCGCCATCACCCCCGGCGTGCCATTGTCAAACCGCCGGATATCCCCGGCACAGGAAAACCGCGTGATGTCCCAGTTGAACGGATTTTCCTGACTGAACCAGCCGCGCAGTTCCGGCTGGCAATGCGGTATCAGCCGGGGCGACAGATACAGTATCCCCGCCCCCGGCGTGCCGCACATCCATTTGAGCGAGGTCGACACCGCAAAATCGACCTCGGGGGCCGCCACATCAAACGGGATCAGCCCCGCCGCCTGGGTAATGTCCACGCCAATCAGACTGCCCATCCGCCGCCCATGCGCCACCATCTCGCGCAACGCGATGCGGTGCGAGGTGGTCGAGGATACCCAGGTCAGCAGCGCCAGCCCCACTGCCGGCGTCCAGTGATCAAGGAAATCCTCATCTTCCACATGCGCAGCCCCCTGCCGCTGCGGCACGGTGACTAGCGTAAACCCGTATTTCTCCGCCATGCCATTCAGCAGGAAATGGTTCGACGGAAAGCAATCCGCGCCCACCAGCACGCGGCGTCCCCGCAGATGGCCGGACGGCAGCGAGGTCAGCACCGCATGAAAGGCCGAGGTGACATTCTCGAACGTGGTGACACTCCGCTGGCCTGCGTTCAGAATGCCGCGCCAGCGGTCGATGAAGCGCTGCCTTGCGCCCAAAGCATAGGCCCATTGCCCGTCATCCGGCTGGCCCCAGACCAAGGCGAATTCCGTCATCGCGCCCGCCAGATCACGGGCCTTGCCGGGATACTGGCCGATGGAGTGATAGAGGAAATACGTCTCGGACACCTCAAACCCCATGCAACGTCAAAGCCACGCCCTGACCGACGCCCACACACAGCGTCACCAGCGCCAGTTTGCCGCCGGTGTCGGCCAGCCTTTGCGCCGCCACCCCGGCAATCCGCGCCCCTGACGCCCCCAACGGATGGCCAATGCTGATCCCGCCCCCTTTGGCGTTCACTTGGGCTGCGTCGTCCGCCAGACCCCAGACCCGGGTGCAGGCCAGAACCTGCGCGGCGAACGCCTCGTTGATCTCGATCACGTCGAAATCCTGCAGGCGTATCCCATGCCGCTCCGTCAGCCGCGCCAGTGCCGCAACCGGCCCGACCCCCATGACCCGCGGCGCTACCCCAGCAGCGGCCGCATGCCCCAGCCGCGCCAGTGGCGTCAGCCCATGCCGCCGCACCGCCGCCTCGGACGCCAGCAAAACCGCCGCCGCGCCATCGTTGATCCCCGCCGCATTGCCCGCCGTCACCGTGCCAGCCTTGCGGAACGGCGTCGGCAAGGCCGCGAGTTTTTCTAGGCTGGTGGCGCGGGGGTGTTCGTCGGTGGAAACCACCGAGTCGCCCTTGCGACCCGGAATCGTCACCGGCAGGATTTGCCCGGCATGCCACGCCGCGTCATAGCGGGCCTGCGAACGGAAGGCGAAAGCATCCTGATCGGCGCGAGAGATATGGTAATCCGCCGCCACATTCTCCGCCGTCGCCGGCATCGCCTCCACCCCATATTCCGCTGCGATCCGGACGTGGGCAAAGCGCCAGCCGATAGTGGTGTCATGGATCTCGGCATGGCGCGAAAACGCAGTCTCCGCCTTCGGGATCACGAACGGCGCCCGCGACATGCTTTCAACGCCCCCCGCAATCACCACCTCCGCCCCGCCATCGCGGATCACCCGCATCCCCGCGATCACCGCATCCAGCCCCGAGGCGCACAGCCGGTTGACCGTAAACGCCGGCACCGCCGCCCCCAGCCGCGACAGCAGCACCGCCATCCGCGCCACGTTGCGATTATCCTCGCCCGCCTGCCCCGCGCAGCCGAAAGTGACCTCATCCACCGGCACATCGTGCAGGTCCAGCAAGCCATCAATCACCCGCGCCGCCAGATCATCGGGCCGCACCTGCGCCAATGAGCCGCCATGCCGTCCAATCGGGGTGCGTCGGGCGGCACATAGAAAAACTTCGGTCATAAAGCCTCCAGATAGGGCGCGGGCAGATAGCGGGTTTTCAGATGCGGCGGGGCGTCGATTTCAAGCGCCGCCAGCGTGGCAAGGATGCGGGCTTTGCCATGCACCTGCAACGCCTCGAATGGCCCGTGCGGAAAGTTCAGGCCCAGCCGCATCGCGGCGTCGATGCCCGTAGCTTCCACGCCCTCGCCTGCCAGAAAGCACGCTTCGTTGATCAGCACCGCCTCGATCCGCAGGGCGATCGCGTCATTCTGCGCAGCGGCAGCGCTGCCGGGAAACAAGAAGCCGCGCCCGGACTTGCACCCCAGATCGCCCCGCTCGACCCGCAAATTCAGCGCGTCAAACGGCAGATAGCGCGGGTGACGGCCCAAGGCCTGATACAGCCCGCAGGTGGCGGCAAGATTGATATCCGCGCCGATCAGGTCGATCAGCCCGAACGGCCCCAGCCGGTAGCCCGCCGCCAGCATCGCCCCGTCAATCTCAACCGCCGACCGCCCCTCCTCCAGCAGCGCCAATGCCTCGCCATAATAGGGCCGCGCACAGCGGTTGACGATGAAACCGGGGCGGTCGGGGCAGGCAATGACGGTCTTGCCAGCGGCCTCCGTCACTTGGCGGGCAAGGGTCAGGGCTTCGTCAGCCGTGCCGGGATGCCCCACCAGTTCCACCAGCTTCATCGCCGGGGCAGGGTTGAAGAAATGCAGCCCCAGCAGCCGGGCCGGGTTTTGCAACGCCTGGGCCACGGTGGCGACCGGGATCGACGACGTGTTGGTGGCCAGCACCGCATCCGGCCCAACGATCGCCTCCAGACTGCGGAACAGGCCCTGCTTGGCCCCGGCATCCTCCACAATCGCCTCGATCACCAGGGCGGCGGGCGCAAAGGCGGCAAGGTCCGGGGCGATGGTCAGGGCGGCAAGCGTGGCATCCTGCGCCGACGCCGTCAGCTTCCCGCTGGCCACGCGGGCGTCCAACTGCGCCGCCAACCGCTTCACAGCGCTGTCACGGGCAGGCACCTGCGCATCGGTCGCCAGCACCCGGAACCCCGCCGCCGCATAGACCTGCGCAATGCCCAGACCCATCGTGCCCAAGCCCACCACGCCGATGATCGGTTTTTCGTCCATGCCCCACATTGCCCCCACCTTCGATAAATTTCAAGCTTGAAATTGTTTGCGCGTCCGCCTAGGCTGGCGCCAGCAATCGGAGGCGGTAATGAAGGTTCTGTGCCTTGGCGGCGGCCCGGCGGGTCTGTATTTCGCCATCTCGATGAAGCTGCACGACCCGTCGCACGAGGTTGTGGTGCTGGAGCGGAACAAGGCCAATGACACCTTTGGCTGGGGCGTGGTCCTGTCAGATGACGCCTTGGGCCGGATGGCCAAGAATGACCCGGTGTCGACCGAGGCGATCCGGCAGAGCTTCATCTATTGGGACGACATCGCCGTGGTCCATAACGGCCACCGCACGGTGTCGGGCGGCCACGGCTTTGCCGGGATCGGCCGCCGCGCGATGCTGGTGCTGCTGCAAACCCGCGCCCGCGAACTGGGCGTCGATCTGCGCTTTGAGACGGAGTTCAAAACCGCCGGGGAATACCGCAAGCAATACGACATCGTTGTCGCCTGCGATGGCATCAACTCGCTGGTTCGCCGCGAATACGCGCAGGTGTTCCAGCCCGACATCGACACCCGCAAATGCAAATTCGTCTGGCTTGGCACCCACCAGAAATTCAACGACGCCTTCACGTTTATCTTTGAGCAAACCCGGCACGGCTGGGTCTGGGCCCATGTCTACCAGTTCGACGCCACCACCGCGACCTTCATCGTCGAATGCGCCCCCGACACCTGGGACCGCTGGGGTTTCGCAGGCATGACCAAGGAAGAAACGGTCGAAACCTGCCGCAAGATCTTCGCCCGTCACCTCGGCGGCCATGACCTGATGTCCAGCGCCGCCCACCTGCGCGGCTCCGCCGTCTGGATGCAGTTCCCAAGGGTGATCTGCGCCAAATGGTATCACGAAAACGTCGTCCTGATGGGCGACGCCGCCGCCACCGGGCACTTCTCCATCGGCTCCGGCTCCCGCCTCGCCTTTGACAGCGCCATTGCCTTGGCCGGCTACCTGCACTCCGAACCCACGCTGGAACAAGCCTTCGAACGCTATCAGGACGAACGGCGCGTCGAAGTCCTGCGCCTGCAATCCGCCGCCCGCAACAGTCTGGAATGGTTCGAGGAGGTCGAGCGCTATCTCGACATGCCGCCCCTGCAATTCGCCTATTCGCTTCTGACCCGCAGCCAGCGCATCTCCCATGAAAACCTGCGCCTGCGCGATCCCCTGTGGCTGCGGCAGGCCGAGGATTGGTTCGCCGAACAGGCGGGCGGCACCAAAACCCGCGCCCCGATGTTCGCCCCGTTCCGCCTGCGCGACATGGCGCTGGTCAACCGGGTCGTCGTCTCGCCGATGGCGCAATACAAAGCCACCGACGGCATCCCCGGCGACTGGCATCTGATCCACCTCGCCGAACGCGCCAAGGGTGGGGCGGGATTGGTTTACACCGAAATGACCTGCGTGTCGGCGCAGGGCCGCATCTCCCCCGGCTGCCCCGGCCTCTACACCCCGAAACACGAGGCGGGCTGGAAGCGGATCGTCGATTTCATCCATGCCGAAACCCCGGCCAAAGTCTGCTGCCAGATCGGCCACTCCGGGCGCAAAGGCTCTACTCAACTGGGCTGGCAAGACGACAACGCCGCCCTGCCGCATGGCAACTGGCCGGTGCAGAGCGCCTCGGCCATCCCGTGGACGCCGCAAAACCAGACACCGAAAGCGATGGACCGCACCGATATGGACCGCGTACTGTTGCAGTTCATCGACGCCACCGAAATGGCCAGGAAGGCCGGGTTTGACATGATCGAACTTCATGCCGCCCACGGCTATCTGATTTCCTCCTTCATCAGCCCGAAATCGAACATCCGAACCGATGAATACGGCGGTTCGCTGGAAAACCGGATGCGCTATCCTTTGGAGGTTTTCGCCGCCATGCGTGCCGAATGGCCGGGCCAGAAACCGATGTCGGTGCGGATTTCGGCCAGCGACTGGGTGGGCGACGATGGCGTCACCCCCGCCGAAGCGGTTGAAATCGCGCAGATGTTTGCCGCAGCCGGGGCCGATCTGATCGACGTGTCCGCAGGCCAGACCTCGCCCGACGCCAAGCCGATCTACGGCCGCATGTTCCAGACCCCGTTCTCGGACCGCATCCGCAACGAGGCTGGCCTTGCGACGATGGCGGTCGGCAACATCACCGAGGCCGATCAGGTCAACGGCATCCTGCTCGCGGGCCGCGCCGATCTGGTGGCGCTGGCCCGTCCGCATCTGGCCGACCCCTACTGGACCCTGCACGCCGCCACGCAACTGGGCGACACCGATACCGGATGGCCGCTGCCCTACCTGCCGGGCCGCGATCAGGCGCGGCGGCTCGCCGAACGCCCAGCCGAGGTGTTCCGGGTATGAATCTCTCCGGCAAACGCGTGCTGATCACGGGCGGTGGCTCCGGCACCGGGGCCGACCTCGCGCGCGGCTTCGCGCAGGCAGGCGCGGAAGTGGTGATCGCGGGACGCCGCAGGGAAGCGCTGGAGGCGGTTGCCAAAGCAATGGCTGCCAGGGCAATCCAGGTCGATGTGACCGACGAAGGCTCGGTCCAAATGATGTTCGCCGTTGCCGGCCCTTGCGACATCGTCATCGCCAATGCCGGGGCCGCTGACTCAGCTCCGCTGTCGCGCACCACGCTCGACCAGTGGAACGCCATGATCGCCGTCAACCTGACCGGAGTTTTCCTGACCCTGCGCGACGGGCTGAACCAGATGCCGGGCTGGGGCCGCCTGATCACCGTCGCCTCCTCCGCTGGCTTGAAAGGCTATGCCAAGATCGCGCCCTATGCCGCCGCCAAACATGGCGTGATCGGCCTGACCCGCTCTTTAGCCCTTGAAATTGCGAAAAAACCGATCACCGTCAACGCCATCTGCCCCGGCTTCCTCGACACGCCGATGACCGACCGTTCCGTGGCCGTGATCGCCGAAAAGACCGGGCGCTCCCTCACCGAAGCCCGCGCTGCCCTGCGGTCTCTCAGCCCGCAAAACCGCCTTTACGCGCCGTCCGAAGTCACCGCCACCGCGCTGTTCCTTTGCGCCCCCGGCAGCGAGGGCATCAACGGTGCAGCCATTCCCATCACCGGAGGCGAGGCATGACCGACCTGTCGAAACGCCGCCTGAAAATGTGGATCCGGCTCTTGGCTGTAACCCGCACCGCCGAATCCCATTTGCGCGAATTCCTGCGGGTTGGCCACAAGACCACCCTGCCGCGTTTCGACGTGATGGCCGCGCTCTACCGAAAGCGCGACGGCGTCACCATGTCGGAACTGTCGCGCATGCTACTGGTGTCCAACGGCAATGCGACCGCCGTGGTGGACCGGCTGGAGGCGGATGGTCTGGTCCGCCGCACCCAGTCCGACACCGACCGCCGCACCGTGTTCGTCGCGATGACGCCCGAGGGGCTGGAGCAGTTCGAGGGTCTGGCAGGCGAACACGAGGCGGAAGTGGACAAGCTGTTCGCGGGCCTTTCGGGCGAAGAACTGGACCTGCTGACCGGGCTATTGAAACGGGTGGGCAAACCATGAGCGATCTTGCAGACTTCCAGCCCCGGCATTTGCTGTGGAGCGTCAAGGACCGCATCGCCATGCTGCGCCTGAACCGCCCCGAGCGCAAAAACCCCCTCACCTTCGACAGCTACGCCGAACTGCGTGACCTGTTCCGCGCGCTGGTGTATGCCAAGGATGTCGATGTCGTCATCTTCGCGTCGAACGCTGGCAATTTCTGTTCCGGCGGTGACGTGCATGACATCATCGGCCCGCTGATCGGCAAGCCGATGAAGGATTTGCTGGCCTTCACCCGGCTGACCGGCGATCTGGTCAAGGCGATGCTCGCCTGCGGCAAACCGATCATCGCGGCGGTGGATGGCGCGGCGGTGGGCGCGGGTGCCATCCTTGCGATGGCGTCGGACTTGCGGCTGGCGACCCCTGCCGCCAAATGCGCCTTCCTGTTCACCCGCGTCGGTCTGGCCGGTTGCGACATGGGGGCCTGCGCCATGCTGCCACGCCTCATCGGGCAGGGGCGGGCGGCGGAACTCCTCTATACCGGGCGCACCATGTCGGCGGCTGAGGGCTACGCCTGGGGCTTTTGGAACGCCGTGCATGATGCGGAGGTGCTGGAGGCCGAAGCTACGGCCCTGGCGCGGCGACTGGCCGATGGCCCGACCTTCGCCCATTCCGTGACCAAGACGCAACTGAACGCCGAATGGAACATGACGCTGGATCAGGCGATCGAGGCCGAGGCCCAGGCGCAGGCGATCTGCATGCAGACCAAGGATTTCGAACGTGCCTACCGCGCCTTTATCGCCCGGGAAAAGCCGGTTTTCGCGGGGAACTAACACCCGGGGCGCTGCCCCAGACCCCGGGATATTTATGGACAGATAATATGGCAGATACGAGTTTCCTGAACTGGCCTTTCTTCGACCCCCGCCACCGCGATCTGGCGGCGGCGCTGGAGATCTGGTGCAAAGCGCATCTGCCGGTGGATCATGCCGATGTCGATGCCGCCTGCCGCGGGTTGGTGGCGATGCTGGGCGAGGGCGGCTGGTTGCAGCATACGGGTGGCGAGCGACTGGACGTGCGCACCCTGTGCCTGATCCGCGAGACTTTGGCGCGGCAGGATGGGCTGGCGGATTTCGCCTTTGCCATGCAGGGCTTGGGGATGGGGGCGGTGTCCTTGTTTGGCACGCCTGCGCAGCGGGAGTGGCTTGACAAGACGCGGTCGGGCCGGGCGATTGCGGGATTTGCGCTGACCGAACCTGCTTCGGGGTCCGATGTCTCGTCGACTTCCACCACGGCGCGGCAGGTGCCGGGCGGCTGGCTGCTGGACGGGGAGAAGACCTATATCTCCAACGGCGGCATTGCCGATGTCTATGTGATCATCGCGCGGACCGGCGAAGCGGCGGGAGTCAGGGGGCTGTCGGCGTTTTTGCTGCCTGCCGATGTGGCCGGGCTGTCGGTGGTGGAGCGGATCGCCGTGATGGCACCGCATCCTTTGGCGCATCTGCGGCTGCGCGGGGTGGCATTGCCGGCAGGTGCTCTGATCGGCCCTGCCGGCGACGGATTCAAGATCGCCATGTCGGTGCTGGACGTGTTCCGCGCCACCGTTGGTGCGGCGG
This sequence comes from Rhodobacterales bacterium, assembly GCA_043738565.1. Taxonomy (GTDB): domain Bacteria; phylum Pseudomonadota; class Alphaproteobacteria; order Rhodobacterales; family Rhodobacteraceae; genus Stagnihabitans. The sequence goes on along the minus strand of JAYUGA010000180.1, from coordinate 6,745 downwards.
CCGTGGGGTTTGCAAGGCGGGCTCTCGACGAATCCCTCGACCGCGTCAAAACCCGGCGGGTCCAGGGCGCGCCCTTGTCGGAATTGCAGATGGTGCAGGGCCATCTGGCGGATATGGCGCTGGACATCGACGCGGCGGCCTTGCTGGTCTACCGCGCCGCCTGGGTCAAGGATCAAGGTGCCGCACGGGTCAGCCGGGAGGCGGCGATGGCGAAACTTTATGCCACCGAAGCCGCCAGCCGCGTCATCGACCTGGCGGTGCAGCTGCATGGCGGCGACGGCGTTCGCACAGGCTCTACCGTCGAACGCCTTTACCGCGAAATCCGCGCCCTGCGCATCTACGAAGGCGCGTCCGACGTGCAGCGCCTGGTCATCGCGCGCAGTCTGTTGGGGGGCATCCTGTGATCTACCACCGCCCCATCCAGATCGAATTCAACCATTGCGACCCGACCGGAATCGTCTTTTACCCGCGCTATTTCGAGATGTTCAATTCGGTGGCCGAGAACTTCTTCAAGGACGTGGCGCACCGCTCCTATGCCAGCATGGTCGCCACCCGCCAAGGCGTACCCACCGTGCGGATCGAGACCAATTTCCACGTCCCGTCCCGGCTTGGAGAGGCGCTCGATTTCCGCCTGAAGATCACCCGCCTTGGCACCTCGTCCATCACCTTCGAGATCACCGCCCATGCCGGGGGCAACCGCCTGACCTGCCTTCTGACCCTCGTCTGGATCAGCCCCGAAGCCCGCCCCCTGCCCTGGCCCGACGCCATGCGCTTGCGGCTCCAAGCCTTCATGGAGGCCCCGGAATGACCCACGACATCCTGCATCCCTCCGCATGGAAGCCCGCCAAAGGCTATGCCAATGGCGTGGCCGCGACCGGTCGCATGGTGTTTACCGGCGGGCTGATCGGCTGGAATGCCGACCAGACCTTTGCGACTGACGACTTTGCCGGGCAAGTCGCCCAAGCCCTGCGCAACATCGTCGAAGTCCTCGCCTGCGCCGGGGCCAGGCCCGAACATCTGGTGCGGCTGACGTGGTATGTCACCGACAAGGCCGAATATCTCGCCAGCCTCAAGGACGTGGGCGAAGCCTACCGCGCGATCATCGGGCGACACTACCCGGCCATGGCTTTGGTGCAAGTCGTGGCCCTGGTCGAAGACCGCGCAAAGGTGGAAATCGAGGCGACCGCCGTCATCCCCGAGGAGGCTTGAATGCTGGGACCCACTGGCCATACCGACAGCTTCACCCGCGACCACCTGCCGCCGCCGGACCAACAGCCGGACTTCATGCTGGCCGGGTTCGATTATCCGGACTGGTTGAACGCCGCGATAGAACTGACCGACCGCATGGTCGAGCGCGGTTTCGGCGACAATGTCGCGCTGATCGGCAATGGCCGCCAGCGCACCTACAAGGAACTGGCCGACTGGTCCAACCGCATCGCACATGCCTTGGTCGAGACCTACGGCCTCAGGCCCGGCAACCGCGTGCTGATCCGTTCCGCCAACAACCCCGCTATGGTTGCCTGCTGGCTGGGGGCGACCAAGGCCGGTGCGGTGGTGGTCAACACCATGCCGATGCTGCGGGCGGGCGAACTGACCCAGATCGTCAATAAAGCCGAAGTGACGCTGGCGCTGTGCGACACAAGGCTGATGGACGAACTGGTCATTTGCGGCAAGACCTCCGCTCACCTCAAGACCATCGTGGGCTTTGACGGCACCGCCAATCACGACGCCGAACTGGACCGGATCGCCCTGTCCAAACCCGTGAAATTCCAGGCCCCACCAACCGGCCGCGACGACGTGGCGCTTTTGGGCTTCACTTCCGGCACCACCGGCGAACCCAAGGCCACCATGCACTTTCACCGCGACCTTTTGATCATCGCTGACGGCTATGCTGCGGAAGTCCTGCAAGTCACCCCCGACGACATTTTTGTGGGCTCGCCACCGCTCGCCTTCACCTTCGGCCTCGGCGGTCTCGCCATCTTCCCGCTGCGTTTCGGGGCCGCTGCGGCGCTGCTGGAACAGGCGACGCCGCCGAATATGATCGAGATCATCCAGACCTACAAAGCGACCATCTGCTTTACCGCGCCCACCGCCTACCGCGTCATGCTGAAGGCGATGGCCGAAGGTGCCGACCTGTCCTCGCTCCGCGCCGCTGTCAGTGCGGGCGAAACCCTGCCCGCCCCGGTCTATGACGACTGGATCGCCACGACCGGCAAGCCGATGCTCGATGGCATCGGGGCCACCGAAATGCTGCACATCTTCCTGACCAACCGCTTATCTGACCATCACCCCGGCAGCACCGGCCGCCCTGTCACCGGCTATGAAGCCCGCATCGTCGATGACAACATGCGAGACATGCCCCGTGGCGAGGTCGGGCGCCTGGCGATCCGCGGTCCCACCGGCTGCCGCTATATGGCCGATCCCCGCCAGCGCAAATACGTGCGCGACGGCTGGAACCTGACCGGCGATTCATTCTGGCAAGACGACGAGGGCCGCTTCCACTTTGCCGCCCGTTCCGACGACATGATCATCTCTGCCGGCTACAACATCGCGGGGCCGGAGGTCGAGGCGGCGCTGCTGTCGCACCCCGACGTGCTGGAATGCGCCGTGATCGGCTTGGCCGACGCGGATCGCGGCCAGGTCGTCGCCGCCCATGTCGTGCTGGCGGCGGGGTGCGAAGGCGATGCGCTGATGGTCAAACGGTTGCAAGACCATGTGAAATCGGTGATCGCGCCTTACAAATACCCGCGCCACGTGGTGTTCACGGCGGCCCTGCCCAAAACCCAGACCGGCAAAATCCAGCGCTTCCGCCTGCGCGACGGCTGATCACTGGCCGTAATACTGCCGATACCACCCCACAAACGCCGCAATGCCGTCCTTTACATCGGTCTGCGGCGCATATCCCGTCAACCGCCGCAGCAGCGATGCGTCCGCCCAGGTCGCATGCACATCGCCCATCTGCATCGGCATGTAATTGCGCCTGGCTTTCATCCCCAGACAATCCTCTATCGCATCGACGAAATCCAGCAGCTTCACCTTGTCGGAGTTGCCGATATTGACCACCCGCCACGGGGCGGCATGCGACAGGCTGTCGCCCTCCACCGGCTCCGCTGTTCCGGGCAATGGCGGCACCGCGTCGATCAGCAGCCGAATGCCGCGCACCAGATCCGACACATAGGTGAAATCCCGATACATCTCACCGTGATTGTAGAGGTCGATCGGCCGGTCGTTCAGGATCGCCTCGACAAACTTGTAAAGCGCCATGTCGGGTCGCCCCCACGGCCCGTAGACCGTAAAGAACCGGAACATCGTGGTCGGAATGCCCCACAGATGGGCATAGGCATGACCCATGCTTTCGGTCGCCTTCTTGGTCGCGGCATAAATCGTAAGCTGGCTGTCGGCCTTGTCATTTTCACCAAACGGCATCGCCGCATTGGCGCCGTACACCGAGGAGGTCGAGGCCATCAGGAGATGCCCCACCTGCAACCGCCGCGCCACCTCCATCACGTTGAAGGTGCCGATCACATTGGCGTCGATATAGGCGCGCGGTTGTTCCAGCGAATAGCGCACCCCGGCTTGCGCGGCGAGATGGACGATGACTTCGGGTTGGAACGCATCCGCCACCCGGTCCAGCGTCTCGCGGTCCTCCAACAGCGCCTCGGTGGTGGTGAAATGCGGGTTCTGCAGCAAAATCTGATGCCGCCGCTGCTTCAGCCGGACATCGTAGTACTCCGACATCCCGTCATAGCCCTGCACGCGAAAGCCTTCGTCCAGCAGCAGCCGCGCCAGATGAAAGCCGATGAAACCCGCCGTGCCGGTGATCAGAACTTTGCGCATGGATCCCTCCGGGCTGGGGACTGCATGGCGGAAGCCGCTTGGCTTGGCAAGCCCCGGGGGATTTCACATCCCCCGGACCCCCTGTGGGATACTTGCGCCGATGTGAATGAAGCGGTCAGCTTGCCTTTTGCAGCAAAGGTCCGGGGAAATGGCAGGCAACCCCGCCAATCAACCCCGGCACTTCCGCCGCACACCGCGCCTCAGCCTTGAAACACCGGGTGCGGAACACGCAACCCGAAGGCGGTGCCATCGGCGAGGGCAAGTCGCCGTCCAGCGGGATCATCACCCCGGCCCGCTCCGCCACCGGGTCGGGGATCGGCACTGCCGACAGCAGCGCCTGCGTATAGGGGTGCTGGGGCGCGGCAAACAGGTCGCGCTTGGGCGCATCCTCCATGACGCGGCCGAGGTACATCACCATCACCCGGTCCGAGATATGCTTCACCACCGAAAGATCATGCGCGATGAAGATCATCGCCCGCCCCGTCGCCGGCACCATCTGTATGAGCGCCCGCGCCAGCGTGGACTTGCCCGAACCGCTTTCGCCCACGATCCCCAAGGTTTCCCCGGCGTTCAGCGTGAAATCCACCCCATTCACCGCACTGAGCGTTTGCGGCCTGGTCCAGGGCATGTCGCCTTCGCGGCGGATCTGGAACGTCACCCGCAGATCGCGGGCCTCGATCAACGCGGTCATGCCAGTTCCTCCACCGACCGATTGCAGGCCCGCAACCGGCCCGGCGCATATTCCGTCAGCGGCTCCAAGCGCACCGCGCAATCCGCCCTCGCATACGCACATCGCGGCTCAAACGGACAGCCCTTCACCGCCCGCGTCATGTTGGGGGGCGAGCCGGGGATGGAAGAAAGTTCGCCGTCCTCCTGATCCACCCGTGGCAGGGCATGCAGCAGCCCGCGCGAATAGGGATGCGACGGCGAGGCGAAGAACGGCTCGACCGGTGCCTGTTCCATCACCTGCCCGCCGTCCATCACGATCACCTCTTGGGCGAACCCGGCAATCGCCCCCAGATCATGGCTGATCAGGATCGCCGCCATCCCGAAATCGCGCTGCAATTCCCCCAACAGCCGCAGGATCTGCGCCTGCACCGTCACGTCCAGCGCGGTCGTAGGCTCGTCGGCAATCAGCAGGTCCGCCTTGCACAGCAGGCTCATGGCGATCATCACCCGCTGCCGCATACCGCCGGAAAACTCATGCGGATAGAGCCGGACACGCCCCCTGGCATCCGGTATCCTCACCGCATCCAGCATCCGCACGCATTCGGCCATCGCGTCGGCGCGGCTCATTCCCTTGTGATGAACAAGCCCCTCCGCCATCTGATCCGCCACCTGCATGTAAGGGTTGAGCGAGGTCATTGGATCCTGAAACACCATCGCGATCTCGTTCGCGCGGACGGCGTTCAGCACCGCCAAGGGCGCCCCGATCAACTCCACCCCGTCAAACTGCGCCGACCCCCGTGCCGTGCCGTTCTTGGCAAGCAGCCCCATGATCGCAAAGGCCAGCTGCCTTTTGCCGGGCCCGCTTTCGCCGACGATCCCCAGCGTCTGGCCGCGTTCCAGATCAAAGCTGACCCCGTTCACTGCATTCACCGTGCCATCATTGGTGGCGAAACTGACCCCCAGATTGCGAACCTCCAGCATCCTAGCGGTCCTTCGGATCAAGGGCGTCGCGCAACCCGTCGCCGACGAAATAGAACCCGAACATGGTCAGGATGAAGAACAACAAGGGATAGCCCAACTGCCACAGCGTGCCATAGCGGATGGTCTTGGCCCCTTCGGCAATCAACGCGCCCAGCGAGGTCTGCGGTTCCTGCACCCCAAGCCCGATGAAGGCGATGAAACTCTCGGTCAGGACCATGTCGGGGATCAGCAGCGTCGCATAGACCGCCACGATACCCAACAGGTTCGGCACGATATGGCGCAGGATGATCCGCCAGGATGACAGACCCGAGGCCCGCGCCGCCTCGATGAACTCCCGCCCCTTCAGCACCAGGGTCTGCCCCCGCACGATCCGCGCCATACCGAGCCAGGACAGCAGCCCGATCCCCGTGAACAGCACGGTCAGCGACTTGCCGAAAATGACCAGCAGCAGGATCACCACGAACATGAACGGCACCGCCATCAGGATATCGACGATCCGCATCAAGACAGAGTCCACCCGCCCGCCGACATAGCCCGACACCGCGCCATACAGCGTGCCGACCACCACCGCGATCACCGACGCCACCACCCCCACGATCACCGATATCCGCGTCCCCATCGCCGTCCGCGCGAACAGCTCGCGGCCCAGATCATCCGTGCCAAAATAATAGCCCGTAGCCCAGGACGGCACCCCCAGTTCGGCGGCATTGCCCATGATGGTAAAACCCGTGAAATCATAGCTATAGGGCAACAAAAGCTGGCCAAAGACCGCAAAGCCGAGGCAGAAGATCAGCATGATCAACCCCGCCACCGCCGCCTTGTTCCGCGCGAACCGCTTGCGCGCACCGGCCCACAGCGACCGGCCCCTGACCTCATCCAGCGTGGCGAGCCGGGCCTGCAATGCACCGATGTCTATGGTGGAAAGCGCCATCGCCTAATACCGGAGCTTCGGGTCGATCCACGCGTACAGCACGTCGACCAGCAAGTTGAAGAATGTGGTCAAAGCGCCGACCAGCAGCGCGACCCCCATCATCACCGAATAATCCCGGTTCAGGGCGCTATCGACAAACGCCTTGCCGATGCCGCCGGTCGAGAAATACATGTCCACCACCACCGACCCGGTGATCATGCCGACAAACGCCGGGCCAAGGTAGGACAGCACCGGCAACAGCGCCGGTTTCAGCGCGTGGCGGATCACCACCTTGTATTCGGGCAAACCCTTGGCCCGCGCCGTGCGGATGTGGTTCGATGTCAGCAC
>JAYUGA010000179.1:0-4775 GCA_043738565.1 Rhodobacterales bacterium | reverse complement strand
CCGGGCGAGTATCTGCTGAACACGGCCAAGCCCGTTCCCGCCTTTGAACGGGCCATTTCAAAGGAAACACGGGCGTTTGTTCTGGATCGCAACGGGTTTACGTGCCAGCAATGCGGTGCCGTCGCAGGTGAGCCGCATCCCTACGACCCAACCCGAAAAACACGGCTGCAAATTGGCCATGTCATCGACAAATCACAGGGCGGATCAGACGACCCAAGCAACTTGCGGGCGCTATGTTCGATCTGCAACGAGGGGGCCGCGAACCTCACACTTGACCGGCCGTCCCTCACCAAACTCCTCGTTCAGGTAAGACGCGCCACCGCTTCGGATCAACAAAAGTCCTCAAGTGGCTCACGACAAAATTTCCGAAGGGCTGATTTGACTCTTGTCCAAATCGAAACCTTTCCACAGAATTAATTTTCAAAACCTAACATATTGATTATATAGTGTTTTTAAATCCGTCCAGAGCCGGACACCTCACACCAGCTTCCGATCCCGAGCAATCATCGCCGCATGCGTCCTGTTCTTCGCCCCCAGCTTCCTACTCATCGTCTTGACATGCAGCTTCACCGTCACCTCCTGCAGCCCGTAATCCCGCGCAATTTCCTTGTTCGATTTCCCCAGACAAATCCCGCGCAGCACGTCCAGTTCCCGCCCGCTCAACAGCCCCTCCGGCCCCTTCTGAATCAACGACAAAGGCGCGAAGACCTCGCCACCCAGCATCACCCGCACCGCAGCCACCAGCGATCGCGATCCCAGCGTCTTGGGCACGAACCCCGCCGCCCCCATCTCCAGCGCCGCCGCCGCCACTTCGGTCGACACCGCACCGGAAATCAACGCCACCGGCTCGCCCTGATTGGCGGCGATCATCCGGCGCAGCCCCTCCAGCCCCGCCATCCCCGGCATGTCATAGTCGATCAATACCAGATCAAAGCTGCTGTGCTTCTGCACCAAAGCCAAAGCCTGCGCCACATCAGAGGCCAGCATGACCTCGCCCAACCCCTCGGACTCCAGATACGCGCCGATCGTCTCGCGCACGAGGTCATGGTCGTCAGCGACAAGGATTCGCGCCATGTGTTGCCTCCTTCATGGGCAATTCCGCCCGCCGCCGGCACCCATCACCATCCCGCAGCGAAGCATCACAATCTGCCCGCCCGCCAGAGCCGTTGTACGGGATGCCTATCCTTCCGGATAGGATAATTTCCATCGCCAACCCGTCAGCCTGCCGCTATTGGTCGAATGGTCGTATTTTCAGTGTCCGGATCGTCCCATGCTCTTGTTTCGTTTCGTTATCGCCTGCCTGATCGCGGCCCAAATGTGGTTCGCCGCTGCCCCGGCAAACGCGCAGGCCCTGCCGCCACTCACCGGACCGGTGGTTCTGACCGTGACCGGGCTTGACCCTGCGGCCTTTCCGGGTGGCAAGCTGGAGCTTGATACAGCCATGCTGCAAGCGATGGGGGCCAGCCAGATCACCACCTCGACGATCTGGACCGATGGTGCCCATGTCTACACCGGCGTGATGGTCAAGACCCTGGCGCTTCAGATCAAATCCGGCAACCGTGCCCTGCGGTTCCGGGCGCTGAACGACTACGCCGTCGATATCCCGGCGGCGGATATCAGCGACGTGGCCCCGATACTGGCCTATGCGGTCGACGATGCGCCGATGTCGGTGCGCGACAAAGGGCCGCTCTGGGTGATCTATCCTTTTGATGCGGGGCCGGAGTTTCGCACCGATACGATCTTCACACGCAGCGTCTGGCAGGTGAGCGCGATCGAAGTGCTGCCCTAGGGCCTGGCCCTGTCGGAAAACCGCCTCCCCCTTGGCCGCGATCTGCGCTAGTCTTGCCTGCGGCCCCAACCGAAACGGGGCCACCACCAAGGACCACGCCTTGCCGCAATCCGCGATCTTTCGGTTGGTGCCGGTGAACCGTCTGCGGCTGTCGCTGGCGGCCATCGTCATGCTGGCTTGCGGCGTCTGGATCGGCGTGCTGGCTTTCGATCTGATGGGCAAGATCGACCGCACAAGTGACGCCAGATCCGACAACATGCAATGGACGCTGAATCAGGTCGATGTCGAACTGCTGCAACTGATCCTCGCGGTCGACGAGGCCCGGTTGACTCCGGGCAAGCTGGACGAGGTGCGACTGCGATTCGACGTGTTCTACAGCCGGTCCACCACTTTGCAGCAAAGCGGTGCCTTTCTGGTTCTGCGCCGGAATGCGGGGTTTGAACAAAGCATTGTCCGGATCAGGCAGTTTGTGACCCGCTACGCGCTGCTGATCGACGGGTCGGACGAGAAGCTCCGTCAGGGGCTAGAGGTGATGTCGACCGCAGCCCAAGCGCTTTCGCGTGAGGCGCATCAGATCGCACTGACCGGCTTAGAGATATTCGCACGTGAGACGGACGTTGAACGCCAGGACCTGCAAACGCTGCTGATCAAAGTTGGCCTCTTGACGCTGTTGCTGGTGGCAATGCTGGCGGCTTCGGTGATGATGCTGCTGTCGCTGTACCGGGGCAATCGTCGGCGGGCGGTGGAAAATCTGGGAACCCTCTCGCGGCTGAACGCGATCGTGACCTCGGCTTTGGACGCGGTGATCACGGTGGACGCCAGCGGCCGGATCGTCGATTTCAACGCGTCGGCCAGTGCGACCTTTGGCCATGCACGGGGCGAGGCGATGGGGTCGATGATGGCCGATCTGATCGCCCTCGGTCCCGAGGGCGAGGTGCCGTTTCAGCCGGGCACCACGCCCCGGATCAGCGGCCAGGGCCGGGTCCGGATCACGGCACGCCACAAGAACGGCCAAATCTTCCCGGCCGAAATTGCCGTCACCGAAGCCAGCTCTGACCACGGCCCGCTTTATGTGGTTTTTCTGCGCGACCTATCGGCGCAGGTTGCCGCCGAACAGGCGCTGGTCAAGGCGCGCGATGATGCGCTGGCGGGCGAGAAGGCCAAGGCCGACCTGCTGGTGGTGATGAGCCACGAAATCCGCACGCCCCTGAACGGCATGATCGGCACGATCGAACTGCTGGACACCACCGACCTGCAAGCGCATCAGCGTGAATATCTGCGGATCATGGAAGCCTCGGGCAAGCTGCTGATGCACCATGTCAACGAGGTGCTGGACATTGCCCGGCTGGACAGTGGCAAGGCGCCGCTGAGCCTTGGCCCGGTCGATCTGGTCGCCCTGATGGGCGAGGTTCTGGACAATCAGGCCCCCGCCGCGCTGGCCAACGGCAACCGCCTGACCCTGATCCCGCCGCCGGACGGGCGCAATCTCGTGATCGCGGACCCCGCACAATTGCGGCAAGTCCTGCTCAATCTGGTCGGCAACGCGGTGAAATTCACCCATGATGGCAGCATCAGCGTCGCCATCGCCCATCAGGGCCCGCGCGGCCCGACCGAAATCACCATAGCCGATACCGGCATCGGCATCGCGCCGGCGGATCTTGACCGGATATTTGACGATTTTGTGACGCTGGACACCACCTATGCGCGGCGGGCTTCGGGCACCGGACTGGGGCTGGGCATCGCCCGCCGCATCGTGGCCCTCATGGGCGGCACCCTTGCGGTGGAAAGCCAGCGCAGTCAGGGCAGCACCTTCCGAATTCGCCTGCCGCTTCCGATTCTGGCTGGAGCAGCGATCCCCACCCCAGCCACAGTGCCCGCGCCACAGCCGGGCTCCGCCGCCCTGCTGACGTTGGTGGTCGAGGACAATGACTTCAACCGCCTGATCGTGCGCGACATGCTGGCGCGTGATGGCCATGACGTGGTCGAGGCCCGTGACGGCGCCGAAGGCATCAGGCTGGCGGCAGAGCGGCAGTTCGACCTGATCCTGATGGACATCTCGATGCCCAACACCGATGGCTTGCAGGCCACCAGGGCGATCCGCGCCGGCAATGGCGCATCGCGCAGCACGCCGATTGTCGCGCTGACCGCCCATGCGCTCAGCCAGGAAACCGACCAGTTCCGCGCCGGCGGCATGCAGCAGATTCTGGTCAAGCCGATCACCCGCGACGCGCTGCGTGCCACGATTGCCGCCGTGCAGAACGGCACGGTGCCCGGGCAGGCGCTTGGCGGGCCGACCCCGGCTGGCGCCCTCCTGCTCGACCTTACCGTGTTGCACGCTCTGATCGAAGATCTGGGACACGACCGCGCCCACGATCTGATGGCCAAGTTTCTGGCAGAAGTCGGCACCAGCATCGACCAACTGGTTGCGGGGACCGATCTGCCGATGCTGCGCGAGATCCATCGGCTGGAGGGCAGCGCCGGGATGTTCGGGGCCCAGGCGCTGCATGCCCGCCTGGCGCAGATCGAAACCCTGTGCAAAGCGGGCGATATGGCGGCGGCCCGCATCATCCTCGCCGATCTTGCCCTGCTGTGGCGCGATACCGAACTGGCCTACCGCAGCGCCGTGCCCTTGCCCCAGCCTTCCAGCTTGCGGTAAAGCGTCGAGGGCGACAGGTTCAGCACCCGCGCCGCTTTCGGGACCGAGCCGCCCTGCTGTTCCAGCGTGGCCAGCACCACGATCCGCTCCACCTCGGCCAAACTCAGCCCCAGCAGCCCGTCCAGCGCCGGTCCGGCTGTCGTGCGCGCGCGCGGCGGTTCCGGGCTGGCGACCGCATCCGGCGTCGCCGTCAGATTTTCCGGCAACATGTCCAGCCGCACCAGTCCGCCCTGGTTCAGCACCACCACATTGCGGATCACATTCAACACCTGCCGCACATTGCCGGGCCACGGCAGATTGCGAAACAGATCGGCCACTTCGGGCGACAGA
>JAYUGA010000178.1:0-4781 GCA_043738565.1 Rhodobacterales bacterium | reverse complement strand
CCCGCCATCGTGGTGGCACCGATGCAGTATTCGCAGATCGTCTGGGCCTCGTTCCTGGGCTTCATTTTATGGGGGGAACTGCCCAGCCTGATCACCGCCGCAGGCATTGGCCTGATCATCGCCGCAGGGCTGGCGCTGCTGTTTGTTGCCGGTCGCCGCCCCGCCCCCGTTCTGGCCGCCTGAAACAACGCCCTGGCATCCGGCCTGTGCGGAGCGCGGACTGCCGTGCTGGCCTTTGCACCTTGGTCACTGCAGGGGTTCGGCGGATCGCTGTGCGTCGTCCCGGCCCATCGAGCGGCCCCTGCCATCGTGGCCGCCCCCCTTGCAATATGTTCCGATCATCGTCGCTGTTTGGCACCCTGTACTTTGGCGATCGGGCAGACGCCCTGACCGCGCTGGGAATTGCCATCATCATCGCTGCCGGGATTTTCATCCTGACCCGGCCCGGCAGGGACAAAACCCCCTGCGGCGGACGATTGGCCTTGAACTCCCGCTGCTTTGGGGCAAGGAAAAGGCAGGCGACTTGCCTCCTCGCTTATTCAGGTCTGACATGCCAGCCCGTCGATCCACTCTTAACGGCGCACTTCTGGCGCTGACTTCGTTTGGCATTTACGCCACCGCCGATGCAATCGTGAAATTCATGGGGGCCAGCTACAGCCCCTTTCAGAACATTTTCTTCTCGACCCTGTTTGGCTTTCCCCTTGTCGCCATCATGCTGATGGGTGACCAGCGCGAAGGCAACCTGCGACCGCGCAAACCCGCCGCGACGCTGCTGCGGTCAGGGCTGGTCGTGGTGAACGTGCTGTGCGGGTTCTATGCCATTTCGGCATTGCCACTGTCGCAAGCCTACCCGATCTTCTTTGCGTCCCCGCTGCTGATCACGCTGTTCGCCATTCCGGTTCTGGGCGAAAAGGTCGGCCTGCACCGCGGCATTGCCGTCGTTGTGGGCCTGCTGGGCGTGGTCGTCGTGCTGCGCCCGGGGCACAGCCATCTGGGGCTCGGCCATCTGGCCGCCGTGGCCGCGTCGATCATCTTTGCCGTCAGTTCCATTCTGGTGCGGGTGACGGGCGCATCGGAACGGTCGGTCGTGATCATGCTCTATCCGATGATTGCCAACTTTGTCGTCACGGGCATCGCCCTGCCCTTCGTCTACATTCCCATGCCGATCGAGCATCTGGGCCTGATCGCGGCCATGTCCACGATGGGTTTCGTGGCGGGGCTGTTGACGATTGCGGCGTACCGGCTGGCGCAGGCCGCCATCATCGCGCCCATGCAATACTCGCAGATCATCTGGGCGTCGATCTATGGCGCCCTGCTGTTCGGCGAAAGCCACGATTTCTGGACGGTGGTGGGCACGCTGATCATCATCGCATCCGGTGTCTACATCGTGATGCGCGAAGGGACGCCCGCCGTGTCGAAAACCAGACCGGTGACCGAGGCGCGCAGCCGCTTCGACCTTGGCCTGATGCCGCGCCTGAACGCGATGGTGAAATTCTTCGAATCCCGCGCGCGCGACCGCGACGATCTGTCGTGACCCCCTTGCAATGCCGGTCGTGACGCGGTAACCCCGACCCCACGGTCGGAGCGTAGCGCAGTCTGGTAGCGCACCTGCTTCGGGAGCAGGGGGTCGGAGGTTCGAATCCTCTCGCTCCGACCAATTTCCCGATATATATCAATTACTTATGAAGGAAATCCACCGTAACTCTTTGGTGGGAAAACTGCTCGTAAGCCGTTCATAAGCATCATGGCCGTGCCTTCGGTACTGTCGCAGAATCAACACTTACCAAACAAATTATACCTGAGACCGGGGAAGCGGCTGGAATCAACCCAGAGAGCTTTCCTTCCTCTGGCTGTAAAACAGCGTGCAAAAGTGACCAGCTGACGGGGTGGAACAGCGTCCAAAACTGACCACCCCAGTCGTGCAACAATCCCGTTTTTGGAGCGGGAGCAGCTGGAGTGTTATGCGTGGAAACGATTGGGAAGATCAGGCGACGAGGGCTGCGGGACGGCGAGAGTATCAGTGGCTTGGCGCGGTCCCTGCAGCTGTCGCGGAACACCGTTCGCAAATATCTGAAGGATGGGGTTGAGCCGGTTTACAAGCGCAAGCCGCAAGCCGGGCCACAGCTTGGACCGTGGTGCGGCCGTCTTGATGAGTGGCTGCGCGGTGAAGGGCTTTTGCCCAAAACACGGCGGCGGACGGCGCGTCGGTTGTTCGAATGTCTTCAGGCTGAGGGATATGCCGGTGCCTATGACAGCGTTCAGCGTCATGTGCGGCAGTGGAAGATTGAAGCGGGTCGGGCGACGAGCACGAAGGCGTTTGTGCCGTTATTTTTTGCGTCCGGTGATGTGGCGCAATTTGACTGGAGCTACGAGCATGTCGTGCTGGGCGGAACCACCACGACGATCAAATTAGCGCACTTCAGGCTGGCTTACAGCCGTCAGATGTTCGTTGTGGCCTATCCGCGCGAGGCGCAAGAGATGGTTCTTGATGCCCACAACCGGGCCTTTGCGTTCTTTGGCGGCGTGCCGCGCAAGGTCATCTACGACAATCTGAAGACGGTTGTTGATGCTGTGTTTGCGGGCAAAGAGCGCCAGTTCAACCGGCGATTTTTGGCACTGGCCAGCCATTATCTATTCGAACCTGTTGCCTGCACTCCTGCCTCAGGTTGGGAGAAAGGCCAGATCGAGAACCAGGTTGGCAATGTGCGTGAGTGGCTGTTTACGCCCACGCCACGCTTTGCGGATTTTGCGGCGCTGAACGTTTGGCTTGCCACCCGCTGCCGGGAATTGGGGGCGCGTCGCCACCCCACTCAAGAGGCCACGATCAGCGAGATCTTCGCGTTGGAACAGCCGATGCTGCAGCCGGTCAGTATGCCGTTTGATGCCTATATCGAACTGCCTCTTCGCGTTTCCAGCACTTGCCTCGTGTCAGTAGACCGCAATCGTTACAGCGTTCCGGCCGAATGGGTCGGCAAGGTGGTCTCGGTCCGCATCAGCGCACACGGCATACAGGTCGTGGCAGGCGGCGAGCTTGTCGCCCGGCACGAGCGCAAGTTCGGGCGCAACCAGCTGATCTGCGAGCCATGGCACTATCTCTCGATTCTGGAGACCAAACCCGGCGCGTTGCGCCATGGGCTCCCGTTCACCGCCTGGGTATTGCCGCCTGCGGTGGAGACGGTTCGGGCCCATGCGCTCAAACAGGCCAAGGGAGATCGCGCCTTCGCAGAACTTTTGCTGGTTGCCCGCGAGACAGGGCTGGAGGCATTGGATATGGCCTGTCAGTTGGCGCAAGAGCAGGGACATCTGAACACGTCGGTGGTGCTGAATGAACTGCGCCGCCTGACCAGCCCGCCGCGCGCCAGTATGATGGAAACGCCTGACGCGCTGGTGCTTTTGCTGGAGCCTGTCGCCAATTGCGCCCGCTATGATGAGTTGCGAGGGATCAATCATGTCTGATCGTGCACCTGACACTGATCACGTCTCACGGCTTAAGTCCCTGCAATTGTTCGGAATGGCAATCGCGTGGCGAGAACTGCAAGCGGAAGCGCCGCGCAACAAATCCCTCTCGCTCGAAGCTCTTTTGCTACGGTTGCTGGATGCCGAGCAAGCCGATCGTCAGGCACGCAGCCTGCGCTATCAGCTAAAAGCTGCACGGTTCCCCATCCATCGTGATCTGACCGGTTTTGATTGGAGCGAAACCCCCTTGGATGCAGCTCGCATTCAGGAGTTGGCCAAGGGCCACTATCTGGACACGGCACACAACCTGATCTTGGTTGGCGGAACAGGCACCGGCAAAACCCATCTTGCCATCGCACTCGGTGTCGCCGCCATCCATCACGGCAAGCGCATACGCTTTTACAACGCCGTCGATCTGGTCAATCTTCTGGAACGGGAAAAAGCTCAGGGCAAAGCCGGAAATCTGGCCAAGCAACTCACCCAGATCGACGCGGTCATTCTCGATGAGTTGGGCTATCTGCCATTCCCGGCCTCTGGCGGCGCCCTGCTGTTCCATCTCATCAGCCAACTCTACGAAAAGACATCCCTCATCGTCACAACTAATCTCAGCTTCGCCGAATGGGTCACGGTCTTCGGCGACCCAAAAATGACCACCGCGCTTCTCGACCGCATCACTCACCACTGCGACATTCTCGAAACCGGAAATGACTCGTGGCGCTTCAAACAGCGCAAGAAAATCAGCGCCCAAACTGGTCAATATTAAACGCTGTTACCTGTTCAATATTCGACGCTGATTGACACTTCAGGGGACGGCTGGGGTGGGGGTTGTGCCGTGTCGCGTCGCGACGGGCACCGGGCAGGAGCGTGGCGGAGCTGCGGGCTGGGTGAGCGACGGCAAGCTTCACTTGGCCCGGCACCCCCGCCCTGACCCTCGCCCTGAAGCCGGGGGAGGGAATTGGGGCACCGGGGTTGCGGTAGGGCAGGGCTGCGAAAATCAGGCGGCGGTGAGTTTTCCGGCGGCGACAATCGGACCGGTGGGCTGACCGGTGGGCGAGCCGCCCAAGGGTTCCAGCGTGATGGCGAGGGTCTGACCGGCGGCAACGCCGGGCAGGGGGATCGTCTGGCTGTCGCCGGGCAGGACGCCAAGTGATACCGGCGGGTTGTCGCCGGCGATGACCCACAATTCGTAGGAATGGGCGGTGTCGGCGGCACTGCCGGAAACCCGGGTGATCGTCAGCCGGTCCTGGGTGATCACCGCTTCGTAGCGCAGGGCACCGGCATCGGCGATCAGGGTGGCGGTGAAGCTGGGGGCCGCCGGGGTCAGC
>JAYUGA010000177.1:0-1610 GCA_043738565.1 Rhodobacterales bacterium | reverse complement strand
ACTTGACATTGACATGGTTGTGCGCCATCAGAAGGCGATGAGCAACCCAAACGCCAATCGGTCGCATCACATCAAACAGGTGAAGGAAAACCTGGAGGCCAATGGTTTTTCAGAGGATTCCGCGATTGCATTGTTGTCACTGGACGCCGACAATTTCCACTATGTGCGTCGGGTGATGAAGGGCGATGTGCCGCAACATCTGATCGAGGAACTGGGTGCGGGTCTGGATATTACGCAATTTCACGCTTTGGCGGCGATCATGCGCATCCAGAATGGCTATGGCCGACCCGCGCCGCAGGAAGTTACGGTTGGGGTGTTGGCCGATGAGATGAACCTTGACCCTTCGCGGGCCAGTCGCATCGCCTCTGACCTGGTTGATCGTGGTTTGGTGGCGCGGGCGGTCAGTCAGGAAGACGGGCGGCGGTCGGTTCTGGTGGCGACCGAGGCCGCTCAATCGTTGATGGCGGCGTTCTTGCAGGCCAAATGGCAGCGGACCATGAAGCTGTTTGCGACTTGGTCGCAAAGGGACATTGTCAAATTCGCGCAGTTGTTTGGGCGCTATGCTGACGGAATGCGCGAGCAATATCCGGGGCGCGGGTGACCAAGATGGGCCCGTTGCAATTTCGGAAAATTCGAAATTGCAACCTATGGCCCATCCTACCTATGGAAAGGGCGAACATATGCAGAACGGCGCTTTCCCTTGAGGAAAAGTCGCGCTAATCTGTCTGCATGAGTGGCTATGACGAGAGCGAAGCCTTTGAAGCGGCAATGCCGCTGAGCCAGCGTGCAGTGGCCGCGCGGCCCCGGCCCTATTTGGACGACTTGAACCCTGCGCAGCGCGAGGCGGTGGAAGCGTTGGACGGCCCGGTTCTGATGCTGGCGGGTGCCGGGACTGGCAAGACCAAGGCTTTGACCGCACGCATCGTTCATCTGCTGGCGATGGGGCGGGCAAGGCCGAACGAGATTTTGTCGGTGACCTTTACCAACAAGGCCGCGCGCGAGATGAAGCTCCGGCTTGGCCAGATGCTCGGCCAGGCGGTCGAAGGCATGCCGTGGCTCGGCACGTTCCACGCCATCGGCGGACGCATCCTGCGCTTCCACGCCGAACTGGTGCAGCTGAAATCCAATTTCACCGTGCTCGACGTCGACGATCAGGTCCGTCTGCTCAAACAATTATTGAAAGCCGAGAACATCGACGACAAGCGCTGGCCGGCGCGGATGCTGGCCGGCCTGATCGACGGCTGGAAGAACCGCGGCCTGACGCCTTCCCAGGTTCCGGCCGGCGAGGCCGCCGTGTTCGGCAATGGCAAGGGCGGCAAGCTCTACGCCTCCTATCAGGAACGGCTGAAGATCCTCAACGCCGCCGATTTCGGCGATCTGTTGCTGGAGAACATCCGCCTGTTCCGCGAACACCCGGATGTGCTCAGGCAATACCAGACCCGGTTCAAATTCATCCTGGTCGACGAATATCAGGACACCAACGTCGCGCAGTATCTGTGGCTGCGGCTGCTGTCGCAGGCGCCGTCTAAACCGGGCGTGCCGCTTTCCTCCGTCATTCCGGGGCGCATCGAAGATGCGAACCCGGAATCTCGAAGTGAAGAGGACTCATC
>JAYUGA010000176.1:0-1646 GCA_043738565.1 Rhodobacterales bacterium | reverse complement strand
TTTCACAGTGCTCGGCACGCCGCAAACGCAGCGCGGGGGATGACTCTGTCCAAGGGAAGGGGT
This sequence comes from Rhodobacterales bacterium, assembly GCA_043738565.1. GTDB lineage: Bacteria > Pseudomonadota > Alphaproteobacteria > Rhodobacterales > Rhodobacteraceae > Stagnihabitans. The sequence goes on along the minus strand of JAYUGA010000176.1, from coordinate 1,583 downwards.
AACTCGACCTCAGGCCGAATTGTGCAACAGAGCCTTGTCGGGGTCCCGGCCCCCATGCCGAAGGTTGGCGGATCGGCCGCAGCGCAGGTGCCCGCACTGCACCACTTGACCCCTGTATGGCTTGACGAAATCGCGCTCAGTGGATCTGCACCGACAATTGGTTCATGGCCGTATCTACAATTTCCATTGTTGTGCAGTTCCGGCTGTGCAATTGATGTATTGGTCGGACCGTGTTGAAGAAATCGGAGCCAAGGGAGGATTTGCCGTGAGCTTGCTTCGGTTGACGCAGATTGCCAAGAACTTTGGCGCTATCGAGGCCGTCAAGGGCATCGATCTCGAGATCGGTCCCGGCGAAGTCGTTGGCCTGATGGGCGACAACGGTGCCGGAAAATCGACCCTGGTGAAAATTATCTCGGGCAACTTTCCGCAAAGCCGCGGCACCATCGAGATGGACGGCAACGTGGTGGAGTTCCACCGCCCGCTCGATGCGCGCCATGTCGGCATTGAAGTGGTCTATCAGGACCTTGCCATTGCCGACAACCTGACCGCCGCCGAGAACGTGTTTCTGGGGCGGGAAATGATCAAGGGCTGGGGATTGTTTGCCCGGCTCGACAAGGCGGCGATGATCGAACGCTCGGCCGCACTGTTCGAGGAACTCAAGTCGGAAACCCGCCCGCGCGACCTGGTCCGCAAGATGTCGGGCGGCCAGCGGCAGGCAGTTGCCATTGCCCGAACCCGGCTTTCGAACGCAAAGCTGGTGCTGATGGACGAGCCGACGGCGGCGATTTCGGTGCGCCAGGTGGCCGAGGTTCTGAACCTGATCCGGCGGCTGAAGGCGCAGGGGGTTTCGGTGCTGCTGATCAGCCACCGGATGCCCGACGTGTTTGACGTCAGCGACCGGATCATCGTCATGCGGCGGGGTTCCAAGGTGGCCGACAAGCCGACCAGGACGACCTCGCCCGAAGAAATCACCGGATTGATCACGGGAGCGATCCATGCAGCATGATGGCACTGAAAACGCAACGGTGAAGATATCGGACGTCACCGGCATTCAGGAACGTTCGCTTTGGCAGAAGGTGATGGCGAGCCAGCCGTTCTGGGTCACCATGGCGCTGCTGCTGTTGTCGCTGGTGATCGGGCTTTATCAGCCGAGCTTCGTCTCGGCCAACAACATCACCAACATCACGCGCAACTTCGCCCCGTTCGGAATCATGGCGCTGGGGATGACTTGCGTGATCATCACCGGCGGGATCGACCTGTCGGTCGGCTCGATCATGGGGCTGGTGGCCATCGTCGCGGGCCTGTTTCTGACCTGGGATTACAGCTGGTATGTGGCCTTTGGCATGGGGATGCTGGCCGGCCTTGTCTGCGGCGCGGTGAACGGGTTTTTCGTCGCATATGTCGGCATGTCATCCTTTGTGGTGACGCTGGGGATGATGTCGATCGCGCGCTCGCTGGCCGTGGTCTTTTCGGGCAACCAGATGCTGTATAAATTCGGCCATGACGCAGCGACCGTGAAGGCGATCGGCCAGGGCAAGTTTCCCAGCGGTCAGCCAGACAGTCTTTTTCCCGCATGGCTGCCG
>JAYUGA010000175.1:0-1647 GCA_043738565.1 Rhodobacterales bacterium | reverse complement strand
ACACCTGTGTCGCCATGATCGACTCTGAGGTCACCTCGACCGTCGCCGCCGCTGGCGGGCAATATACCCAAGCCAAACATATCATCGGGCCGCTGATGGCGTTCAACGTCGGCCTTTATCTGGTGTTTGCCTATACCATGCTGGAGGCGGCCAATGCGATCACCGCAGGCTATCTGATCAGCCAGGTCGCCGCGATGACCGGCTTTGCCGGAGAGCTGGACCAGCGCCCGTTCATCGTTCTGGTGATCATGTTTCTGGCGTGGCTGAACTATCGCGGCGTGTTGGCGACGCTGACCTTCAATCTGGTCATTACCGCCGTAGCCTTTGTCGCCATCATCATCCTGTTCCTGGCCACCTCGGGCGTGTTCGGCAACAGCATGATGCACCATGCCGATCTGATGAGCGGCCCTGCGGCGCTGCCCTATGGCTGGATCGGGGTGCTGGCTGCGATGCATTTCGGGCTCTGGTACTATCTGGGCATCGAAGGCACGACGCAGGCGGCCGAAGAGGTCCGCTCACCCGCGCGCGCCTTGCCCTTTGGCACCCTGGCCGGGATCATGACGCTGCTGATTGCGGCAACGCTGACCTGGTACATCTGCGTCGGTCTCTTGCCGTGGGAGTATCTGGGCGACGGCGTGAACGGGTCGGTGGCGCCGCTTTTTGATGCCGCCCGTCTGACCGGGTCCAATCCGCTGATCTGGCTACTGGGGGTGGGCACCCTGTTCGCCACCCTGGCCAGTGCCAACGGCTGCATCAATGACGCCTCGCGGGCATGGTTTGCGCTGGGTCGGGACAAGTATCTGCCGGGCTGGTTTGGTGCGGTGCACCCGAGGTTCCGCACGCCCTATCGGTCGATCATCTTTCTGGTGCCCATCGCGCTGGCCTTTGCCCTGAAGGCGCCGCTCGATCAGGTGGTGACCTTCTCGATCCTGTCGGGCCTTTTGGAATATACATTCATGCCGCTGAACATGATCCAGTTCCGCAAGAAGTGGCCGATGGGCAGCATCAAGCGCGGGTATGAGCATCCGTTCCACCCGCTGCCCTCGGTGGTGTTGCTGGGCCTGTGCGCCATCACCTTCTTTGCGGTGTTTCTGGGCTATGGCACGCAACTGGTCGCGATGATCGCGTTCTACATCGTAGCGTCCTTGTGGTTCCACTTCTGGCGCTATCGCTTTGTCAACCGGGGCGCACAGTTCACCATGCCGTGGCCGCGCCCCAAGGGCTATTGAGCGGTTGAAATCCCTGGCATGGCCCGCTGGTCCGGCGGGCCATTTGGTTCTGAAAGGCCTCTAGGTGATCTCATACTTTCTTGGTGCAGTTCTGCTGGCCGCGTTCGGCGGCCTGTTGTGGCAGAACCGCGCCGCGTTCCGCCAACGCCGCACCGCGCGGGCGGCCTATTTCGACGCGGCGGTGCCGCTGTTCCAATCCCTGATCCGGCGGGTCGAACCCTCGGGCTTCACGCGCTTGTCCGGGGTGTGGAACGGATTGCGGTTTGACCTGCAGGCGGTGCCCGACACCCTGACCTTTCGCAAACTGCCGACCCTGTGGGTGATGGTCACCCTGACCGAAGATGTCGCGGTGACGGGTGAGGCACACATCATGATGCGCCCGACTGCCAGTGAGGTCTTTTCGCATTACGGCCTGATG
>JAYUGA010000174.1:0-13045 GCA_043738565.1 Rhodobacterales bacterium | reverse complement strand
GGGGGCGATCTGGGGGGGCGACGAGGACGCATGATCAGCACCCCACATCGCCAAACCGCCACGCTGCTGATCGAAGGGGCCGTCACCGCTGGCGCGCGCCGCGCCAAAGCCTGCGCTGAGGTGGAAATCAGCGAACGGACCTTGCGCCGCTGGACCAAAGGCGGTCAGGTTCACGCCGATCAACGCCCCTTGGTCCAACGGCCGCAGCCGCGCAACAAGCTCAGCGACGACGAACGCGCCGCCGTTCTAAGCATCTGTAATTCTACAGAGTTCTCGAGCCTGCCGCCGAGCCAGATCGTGCCGAAACTGGCCGATCAGGGGCGCGATGCTGAGGTCCGCACGCTGGCGTCCGTCGAGGATCGCGATCTGCAGTTTTGGTGACAGGAAGGCGAGGGGCAGCCTGACCCGGATGTATGGCTCGCTGCGACCGGTGGTTTTGGCGAGCGTGGCGAGCGGTGTTCCGGACTTCAGCGCCTTGGCCCAAGTGCGCGCTTCGGCCACAACCCGGATCAGCACGTCATCAGGCGCAGGCTCGCAGTCGCCAGCGATGATGCGCAGTTCCACGCCACGGCGCCGCAGCGTGATCTTGGGCTGGAACATCAGCAGGTCCGGGGACAGGCTGGCGGCATCGACAGCCAGCGAATGGGCTACGACAGCTGCCTTCAGCCGGACCTCGATGCTGTCGCGGCCGAGGGTTGCGCTGTCGATCAGGGCAGCAAACAGGTCCGGCTCATTGGCGATGCGCTGACAGAGGCTGTCGGCCTGCGCCACCAGTGTTCCGGAGCCAAGCGCATCCGGCACGGTCTGCAGCGTGTAGCCGCCCGCAGCCTGGCGCAGATGGGCCGCGAGGATAGCCCTGAACATCGCTTCAAAGGCCGGTGCCGGAATGCGCCAGGCACTGGGATTGACCCCGCCTTCGATCAGCCAGTTCGAGACATAATAGCTGTAGCGCATGCCACGCCGGACGGTGTGCGTCGGGGTCAGCACATCGCCGGTCTCGTCCGTGAGTTTGCCGATCAGGCACCGCGACGGGGTGACGACAGCGCCGCGGCCGCGCGGCCGGGCCTGGGCTGCCGGCAGTTTGCCCTGCACACGGTCCCACAGCGGTTGATCGATGATCGCCGGATGCAGTCCGGGATAGCTCAGCGCCTTGTGCCCGATGCGCCCGATGTAGACCGGATTGGTCAACAGGTAATGCAGCTGGCCCCGGCTGCACACCTTTGCCGCCAACCGTTCGGGTGTGTCGGACTTTATGGCTTTGGGCTTCAACCCCAGCTTCGCCGCAGCGATCTCGACGCTGCGCAGGTCGGGCGTTTCGTCGTAGAGCCGGAACAGAGTCCGGACCACTTCGGCCTCTGCGGTGTTCATCACCAACTCGCGCTGTTGCGGGTCGGGATGGCTGTCATAACCCAAGGGCAGGGTGCCGCCCATCCACAGGCCTTTTTTCTTCGAGGCCGCGATCTTGTCGCGAATGCGCTCTGCCGTGACTTCGCGTTCGAACTGGGCGAAGGACGACAGCACGTTGAGGGTGAGCCGCCCCATCGAACTGGAGGTGTTGAACGCCTGGGTCACCGAGACGAACGAGCAGCCTTTTGCATCCAGTTTCTCGACCAGCCGCACGAAGTCGGCCAGCGACCGGGTCAGCCGGTCGATCTTGTAGACCGCCACCATGCCGATCTCGCCAGCATCGATCTCGGCCATGAGACGCTGCAGGCCGGGTCGCTCCAGCGTGCCACCGGGATATGCCGCCGTCATCAAAGTGCTCGGGCACCAGCTTCCAGCCCTCGTGGCGCTGGCTGGCAATGTAGGCGACGCAGGACTCGTACTGGGCGTCGAGCGAGTTGAACTCCTGATCCAGTCCCGCTTCGGTTGATTTGCGGGTATAGACCGCGCAGCGGATGGTCGGCTTGAGCGTCACGCTGCCCGCCTCGCGGGTTTAGGGGCTGGTTTGTGCGCGACGGGTTCATTGCTCGTTTTAGGCTTGGTTGCAGGCGGCAAAAGATGGGGCTGCGGCTGCGTAGGGGGCGTTGCTTTTTCAGCAGTACTGGCTTTCGCCACCTCGTCGGTTAGACCAAAAAACCGCGGGCCGGACCAACGTGTGCCGGTGATCGCACGCGCGATCGCCGACAAGGATCGGTGCTGACTGCCGTTCCAGAGAAAGCCGCCCTCCACGACATCGACCACATGGGTTGTGCCATTCCACTGCCGCAGCAACCGGCCACCGGGTCGCAGGTGCGGTGCGACCGGACGGCGGTTGCCACTCATGACCCGGTCAAACCTGTTGGCGGTGGAGACAGTGAGGTCACCCTGCACGCGCGCCTGGATGGCGTAGGCCAGAAAGCGGCGCTCGATGATCTGGCTCATCTGCGGCGGCACGGTGCCCCCAATGGCTTGCGACCATAGCTGGCCGGGCGGTGCGGTCCATCGCGGTGAGATCGCAGATCGTGGTCATGAGCGGGGCTCGGTTTCCGTCGTGCCCGTCGAGGAAACTGCATCGTCCGCGGCGCTCCCGGCTGCGTCGAGGCCGGTTGATGCAACAGGTGCCACCTGGTTAGCTTCTGCAATCACATAGACCGTTCCTTCTGGACCGGTCCTGCGATCCAGAACGCAGCCCGATTTGCGCAAACCACTCAGCGCCGCACGCACGGTGTGGGCTTGCCAACCGGTGGCGGCAATGATGCCTCGGACGCTCGCACCACCGGGCGCCTCCAGCATCTCGCGCACCAGGGCTGCCTTGGTCATGGGTTTGGGTGCAGTGTCGGGGGAAGTTTCTGTCGGTGCGGTATTTGCGGTGAGCAGGCTGGTGACAGTCGGCTCTGCTACCGCAGCTTTCTTGCGGGGGTTCTCGGATTTCTTCGTCACTGTAGTTCTCCTCAGTTTAAGGGCGGCAACACGCTCGCCCCGTACCGGGAAGGGCCCGGATCAAAGCGGGCCTGAATCAGAGCAACGCGCTGCCGCAGGGAGAAGTCCAGTGGAACGTGAGAGGATGCGAGGCGATTTCGGCCGGTTGCGGACAGTTAATTCGCACGCAGCGAAAGCCGGCTCCCGGGTTTTGACCATGCGGTCGCGAATGGCGCAATGCCTTCGTGCAATACCGTTCTTTTGCGACAAAGTGACGAAAGCTGATGCACCAGACTTCCGAACCAAGCGAGCGAAATGCGTTACCGTGATTTACAGAACTCTTGCGCAGCGCGACGCAACATCGAATCCGCCGCTGCAAGTTGACAGCGTTCCACATACTCGTCGGGCCGGTGCGCAACAGAGATTGAACCTGGCCCGCAAAGGACTGTCTGAAGGCCAAGCTCTCGCAGGAACAGGCCCGCTTCGGCGCCGTAGGCCACCTTGCTGTGGTCGTTGCGTCCGACGATGTTCTTCATCGCGGTGACGAGGGGCGCGTCGGCGTCGATGGCATGGGCGGGATATTCGTAGATCTGCTCGAACCGCGCAGAGGCACCCGGAAAGCGCAGGCGGGCTTCGGGCAGGATGCGGTGCAGAACCTCATTCTCGATCCGGTCGAAGATCGTCTGCTGCTCGACCTCCATCAGGTTGCGGAACTCGAACGTGACGACGGCATCGGCGGGAACGATGTTAATCGCGGCGCCTCCTTGGATCAGGCCGACCGAAAGGGTCGAATGCACCAGGTCGAAATCCGGATCGCTGGGGCCGGTGGCCAGTTCGGCCGCAATGCCTTTCAGAGAGACGACCAGCTCGGCTGCGGATTCAATGGCGTTCTGGCCCTGCGGGGCAAGGCTGGAATGCACCGCGTGGCCGGTGAAATGGCAGCGGTAGGCGCGCCCGCCCTTGTGGCCGGTGACGACCTGCATCAGCGTCGGTTCGCCCACGATGCACATCGCGGGCTTTTGGCCCCGGTCGGACAGATCCTGCAACAGGGTGCGCACGCCGATGCAGCCGATTTCCTCGTCATGCGACAGGGCAAGATGCACGGGGCGGTCCAGCTGCATCGCGATCAGGTCCGGCACCGCGGCAAGAGCTGCCGCCACGAACCCCTTCATGTCTGCCGAACCGCGCGCATGGAGCCTTCCGTCACGCTCGGTCAGGGTGAAGGGATCGGATTGCCACACCTCACCCACTACGGGCACGCAGTCGGTGTGACCGCTGAGAATCAGACCTCCGTCCCGGTCGGGGCCGATGGTGGCCCACAGGTTGGCCTTGGTCCCGGTTTCGTCAGGGATCAGGCGCGAGGTGATCCCATGCGACGACAGATAGGTCTGCACATAGGCGATCAGGTGCAGGTTGGATTTCGCGCTGGTCGTGTCGAAGGCGACCAAATCGCGCAGGATAAGCTCAGTCGGTGTCATGGGTCCAAAGCCTTCAATGCAATGTCAGGGCTTGGCTCACAGCCCGCCAGACCCACCGGGGCGATAGGGCGGCGGGGTCAGCAGCATCGCGGTCACTTCGGACGGCAGCGAGGCCAGCGGGTTGGCGCGGGTCGGCATGCCCTTGGTGAAGGTCAAAAGCTGGTGCTTGGCAATCTCGAAGATGCGGCGCAACTCGGCCACCGGGTTGCGGTGTTCGTCGACGCGGATATCGAGCCAGGGGTAGGCTTCGCGGTTGAAGACTTTCAGCGCGGCCGATTGCTTGCCGCGTTTGTCGCCGCCCGCAGCCTGACCCGCTTCAAGAACCAGCATCAGACGCTCGGTCAGGTCAGAGGCCTCGCTGGCCTTTGCGGCGGCGGCCATGGCGTTGATGGTTTCCGCGCCGACCAGCATGTTGCCCTGGACGGTAAAGCCGTGGCCAAGGACATGGCCGGCATAGTTCACGCAATTTGCACCCGTGTGGGCGGCCACGCGGCCCTGCGCGTCGACGATGCCGACCTGGCGGTCATCGCGGCCCGGATCATCGGCAATCAGCCTGGTCAGCGTTTCTTCTGCCGAAAGGCCCTGTTCCAACAGCTTCAGCCCGTCGATGCCCAGATAGGGGTTGACCCAGGATTGCGTCGCGATGGCCCCGACGCCTTCCTTGATATAGCTGCAAATCCCGCCCACGGCCGGGACGGCGGTCGACACTGCCACGCCCAGCATGCCAGTGCGGGGGCAGCGGGCCGCGATCGAAAAGGTGTTGAGTTGGAACATTCTGTCTCTCCTGAGGGTCAGACGGCCTGCTTCAGCTTACGGTGGTCGGGCACCGCCGCAATCAGCGTTTTGGTGTAGTCGTGGCGCGGGTCGCCAAAGACCTGATCGGCTGCGCCATACTCGACCAGCCGGCCGTGGCGCATCACGGCAATCTGGTCGCTGACCTGGCGGATCACGGCAAGGTTGTGGCTGACAAAGATAGCGGTCAGGCCCAGATCGCGCCGGATGTCGTCAAACAGATCCAGCACCTGCGCCTGCACCGACACGTCAAGGGCCGAGGTCGGCTCATCCGCCAGCACGACTTCGGGCTGCAGGATCACGGCCCGGGCGATGGCGACGCGCTGCTTCTGACCGCCCGACAGCTGATGCGGATGGCGTTCGATGGCATCCTTGGGCAGGCCCACGCGGTCCAGCAGTTCGACCACCTTGGCACGCCTGCTGTCGCGGTCGCCGATGCCGTGCACCTCAAGCGGGGCGGCGAGGATCTGGCCGATGCTCTGTCGCGGGTTGAAGGAGGAGGCGGGGTTCTGGAAGATGGGCTGCACCTTGCGCCGGAACGCCTTCAGGTTTGCTCCTTTCAGGCTCCAGATGTCCTGCCCGTCCACTAGGACCGTGCCCAAGGTGGGCCGGATCAACCGCAAGGCCACGCGCAACAGGGTGGACTTGCCCGAGCCAGATTCGCCCACGATCCCCAGCGTCTGGCCGCGTTGGACCGACAGGGTGACCTCGTCCACCGCCTTGACCCCGGCCGAGCGGCGGAACAGCCCGCTGCCACCGAAGACCTTGCTGACGGCCTGAATGCGGATCACATCGTCGATCATGGTAAGATCAGTCATGTCAGGCCCCCCTTGCGGCGCGGAGCGTGGATGCTGGGCGTCGCGGCCAGCAGCATCTGGGTGTAATCTTCCTGCGGATCGCGGAAGATGCGCGCCACGGACCCCTGTTCGACGATCCGGCCGTGGCGCATGACATAGACCCAATCGCACAGCTCGGCCACGACGCCGAGGTCATGCGTGATGAAAAGGATCGAGGTGCCGCGGGTCGTGCGGATGTTGCGCAGAAGGTCCAGAACCTGCGCCTGAACGGTGACGTCCAGCGCGGTCGTAGGCTCATCTGCGATCAGCAGGCTGGGGCCAAGGGCGAGCCCCATCGCGATCATGGCGCGCTGTTGCATGCCGCCGGAAAACTGGTGCGGGAAGGCGCGGGCCTGTTCGGCCGGGCGGGCAATCCCGACGGCTTCCAGCAACCCCGCCGCCGCCCCGGCCACCGCCTTCAGCGCCTTGCCGCTGTGCAGGCAAAGCGGCTCTGCCACCTGCAAACCCACCCGCATCGTCGGGTTCAGCGCCTGCATCGCATCCTGCGGGATCAGCGCCATCCGGTTGCCGCGCAGGGCCCGCATCTGACGCTCGCTCTGCGCCAGAATGTCGATGTCGCCCAACCGCACCCGCCCCGAGGCGGCCCTTGCCTGCCGTGGCAACAGACGCAAGGCCGCCAGCGCGCTGAGCGTCTTGCCAGAGCCGGATTCACCGATCACGCCCACGATCTCACCGGGCATTACCTTCATCGAGACGTCATGGACAACGGGGGTCCAGACGCGGCGGCGCGAGAATTCAATGCTGAGCCCCTCGACCGACAGGGTCGGAAGGGTGCCGGGCGTGTCATGGACCCGGAGGTCATCTGAGGATGGGGCGCCCATGTCAGTCCTTCATGTGCGGATCAAGCGCATCGCGCAGGCCATCGCCCACAAGGTTGAAGCCGATGACGGTCAGAAAGATCGCCATGCCGGGGGCAATGCTCATGATCGCCGATTGCGCCATGAAGCCGCGCCCGGTGTTCAGCATGTTGCCCCAGGTCGGCTCTGGCGGCTGCGCGCCAAGGCCCAGGAACGACAGGGCGGATTCCAGCAATATGGCGTAGGAAAAGGCCACCGCCGCCTCGACCAGCAGGGGGGCCACGATGTTCGGCATGATTTCCCGCAACAGGATGCGCGCATGGCTCATCCCGATGGCGCGGGCGGATTCCACGTATTGCTCGCGCAGCACGACTTCGGTTGCAGCGCGCGCCAATCGGGAAAAGCCGGGGATGAAGACGATGCCGATGGCGATCATCGCATTCAGGACCGAGGTGCCAAGGCTGGCCATCAGCACAACCGCCAGAAGGATCGCCGGGAACGAGAACAAAAGTTCCATGAAGCGCATCAGGATCATGTCGACAATGCCGCCGAAATAGGCCGCCGTCACCCCGATCACCGCGCCGAACACAAGGCCGATCCCGGCCGCGATGAAGGCCACTTGCATCGAAATCCGCGCGCCGTAGATAATGCGCGACAGGATATCGCGGCCAATCTCATCCGTGCCAAGCCAGTGGGTCGCACCGGGGCCTTGCAGCATCGCCATGTAATCCAGATCGTAGGGCGAGAAGGGGGCGATCCAGGGCGCGAAAATGGCGCAGATCAGGATGGCAGCGATTATGACCGAGCCGAGGATCACCAGCCGCCAGCGGTAGAGATCAAACCGCTCGGTCATGCCTTGCTTCCTTTGGAGCGGCGCGGATCCAGCAGTGCGACGCAAAGATCGACGATCAGATTGGCCAGCAAAACGAAAACGGTAATCGCCAGCGCCGCCGCCAGCAGCACCGGATAATCGCGGTTTATGATGCCCACCAGCACAAGCGAGCCTATGCCGGGCAGCTGGAAGATATCCTCGATCACCACGACCGACCCGAACAGAAACCCCAGTTCCACCGCCGCCACGTTGATATAGGGAATGGCCGCGTTGCGAAGAGTGTGGCGGCGGATGGTGATGCTTTCCGATGCGCCCTTGGCCTTGGCGGTGCGGATGTAGTCGCGCGACAGAACCTCAAGCATCGACGCCCGCATGATCCGCAATAGCAATGCAGAGGAGACAAGACCAAGCGACAATGCGGGAAGGATCATCAGCTTCAAGTTTTGCCCGGGGTTTTCCGTGAAGGGCACATACCCGCCGGGGGGAAGCCAGCGCAGCCAGATGGAAAAGACCATCACCAGCAGGGTGGCCAGCCAGAAGTTCGGCATGGCGCCCAGAAACGAGGCAAGCGTCGAAAACACCCGGTCCGCCCCGCGCCTGTGCCGGGCGGCGGCGATGGCGCCGAGCGGGAAGGCGATCAGGTTGGCCACAAGGAACGCCAGGAAGGCCAGCTCCAGCGTTACCGGCAACCGCATCCACAGTTCAGGCCCGACGGGGACGGCGCTTTGGAAGCTGGTTCCAAAGTCGCCGTGCAGCGTCTTGCCCAGCCAGTCGAAGTATTGAACGACCAGCGGACGGTCCAGACCCCGCGTCGCCTCGAACCGGGCGATGGCCTGCGGCGTGGCGTCGATGCCAAGCGCCGACCGCGCCGCCGAGCCTGGGATGACGTTGATCGCCACGAACAGCACGACCGACGCGGCAGACAATGTCAGGAGGAATGCGCCAAGCCGCGTCAGAACCAAGCGGAGCATGCGTTGCTTCTTTCCCCGGCCAAGAAGAAAGGCCGCCCGGAAGGGCAGCCTTCAGTTTCATTTCGCACGGATTAGGCACCCAGCCACGAATCCTTTAGTGTCTTCAAAAAGCCCGTCCGCATCGGCTTGTAGTTCTTAAGCTTGTCTGTGTGCGCGATAAGAAGGAACGCGTTGACGAGGGGCGCAATCGGCATCTCTTCAAGTGCCAGCTCCTGCTGCTGCTTGTACAGCGCCTTGCGCTCGTCGACCGTCTTGGCCGATTTCGCATCCTTCAACAGCTTGTCCATCGCTGCCGAGGACGACTTCTGCACATTGATGCCGGTGCCGGTGGCGTAGTTGTTGTAGACGAAATCGTCCGGATCGGCCAGCGGGCTGACCCAGTACATCGTGGTGATGTCAAAGGCGCTAGGCGCCCAGACTTCGTCCCAATAGCGTGGGATTTCCATGGTCTTGATTTCGGCCGTGATCCCGATGGCCGCAAGGTTGGCTTGCAGGATCGGCGCCATTGCCACCATTGCGGGGAACGAAGACGCCATGGTCATCGAGGTCTTGAACCCGTCCGGGACGTCGGCTTCAGCCAGCAGGGCCTTGGCCTTGGCAACATCGCCCTGCGGATTGAAAGCGGTGATGCCGGGGTAGGCCCAGTTCCATTCCGGGATCACGCCGCCCAGCAGGGGCTTGGCCTGACCGAAGAAGGTCGCAGCCGTGATCGCCTCGCGGTTGATGGCGTGGGCGATGGCCTGACGGACCTTGGGGTTGTCCATTGGCTTGACGGTGTTGTTCATCAACAGCCAGTAATAGCGCGAGCCTTCAAGCGTCTGCCCGACGATGCCAGGCGACGTCGAAACGGTCGACCAGTCCTTCGGCGGCACTTCGTTGGTAAAGTGCACGGTGCCCGAAATCACCGCATTGGTCAGGGCGGTGACATCGGCGATCAGATGGAACTCCATCCCGTCGAAATAGGGCTTTCCGGCTTCATAGAAATCGGGGTTCTTCTCGAACTTGACCATTGAGCGCGGCTGGTACGAAACGAACTTGAACGGGCCGCTGCCGATCGGCTGAGCGTTCAGGTCATGGCCCGACTCCACCAGCTTTTTCGGCACGATCGACGAGCCGGGGAAAGCCATGTAGGTCAGGAAGGGCCCGGTCGGCACGGTCAACGTGAACGTGACCGTCAATGGGTCGATGACATCGACGCTTTTGATCGTCTCGATCTGCGATTTGTAGGAATAGGCGGAATCCTTGGCGCTGAGCCGGTCGAAGGTGAATTTCACATCCTCGGCGGTCAGGGGATCGCCGTTGTGGAATTTGACGCCATCGCGCAGCTTGAAAGTGTAGGTCAGGCCGTCGTCGCTGGCGTCGTAGCTTGTGGCCAGATCGGCATAGGGCACGGCATCGGGGTCAACCGACATCAGCGTCGAATAGACCTGCTCGATGACGACATGGGACATCCCCGAGGGGCCCATCGACGGGTCAAACCCTGCCGGATCGGCCGAGAAGGCCACCTTCAAGATGCCGCCGGCAACCGGGGCATCTTCGGCCAAAAGCGCGGCGGGGAAGGCCAACAAGCCGGCAAGCGCCGCCGCGGCACCCGTGCTTGCCAGAAGGCCGCGGCGGGTCAGACTTAAACCACTGATTGTTTTGGATCCAGCCATTGTGTGCTCCTGTTGGTTGTGCGCTGTTCGTTCCGGGTTGCATCCCGAAACTTGAATGAGCTTGAACAATATTACAGAATGTTCTTCTGGCAAGCGGATTCGTTAACCGTGACGGGCGAAAACTCCGGCGTGCCCAAAGCTTCGGCGCGCATTTTGACTATCGTCCGATTTCCGACTAGCCAATGCTTTTGTGCCCTTCGAAGAGAGCGAGTATGCCCGATATCCAACGCGCCACGCCCGAGGTTTCCGCTGATGCCACGGTTCAACTGGGCGAAAAGCTGCGCCATCTGCGCCGCAAGAGCGAGCTGACGTTGAAACAGCTGGGTGATCTGACGGGCTGCTCGGAAAGCATGTTGTCCAAGGCCGAACGCGGTCATGTCGTGCCCAGCCTTGACCTTCTGTCGCGCGTTGCCCAGCAGCTTGGCACCTCGGTCGCAGGTCTGTTTGCCGAAGCGCCGGAGCAGTCGTGCTTTGTCTACAAGGAAGGTGAGCGGCCCAAGCTGGAACTGGGCACGGCGACCGAGGATGGCCAAACCGTGCTGGAACGCCTGATCCCCTATGCCAAGGGACGGCAGCTGAACGCGAACCTGCATGTCGTCCCGCCCGGTGGCGGCTCGGCCGGGGTGCTGTCGCACGACGGCGAAGAGTTAGGCTTCGTTATCGAGGGATATATCGAGATCACGGTCGACAACGAGAGCCATCTTGTCGGTCCCGGTGGCTCATTCTTCTTCCATTCGGAGTTGCCGCACCGCTATCGCAATATCGGGTCGACCACGGCGCGCATCGTCTGGGTGAATTCTCCCCCATATTGAGTCGGTGTGTCCTGATCAGGAAGACATCTCGCGCATCGGCATGTGATCCGTGAAGGAAACAGCGCTGGCAGCCAAGCTTCTCAAGCGCAGATGATCCAGATCGACCGCACTGCCGGCCGACGGTTCCTTGTAGCCTTCTGTGTGAGGTACCGGCGTCGGTGTGCCGCGCGCTGCCACCCAAAAAACTGGCACCACGAAATGCTTGCACAGGAGGATATATTCTGTTACCCGTCACGAAACACAATCTGGACATCACGTGCAACTCGGCTTTTCGGATATGGCGATCCGGGATCTGTTCTCCAGTCGGAGCAGTCTTGCCCGCGAGTTTGGCGGCGAACTTGCGGGCAAGATCTGCTGCAGACTTGCGCTGCTCGCGGCAGCACCCTTCGTCGATCAGGTTCCGATAGCACCGCCAATCAGCCTCGCGCGTTTGACTGGGCAAGATACTTACTCGGTGGCCGTCGGTGAACATCACCAGCTGATATTCCGGGCGATGCCCACCGATCCAGCCGTATCCGCACGCCTGTCGAACATCTTGATATTGAAGATCATGGGACCAGCATCGTCCCTGGCCACAAAGGGAAGAAGCAAATGACGACTTCGAGCCCAACCTACGCCTACGCGCCGGATCATGCGTCGCCGCCCGGCGATTTGCTCCGGGAGTACCTCGGTCACTTTGGAATATCCGCCCGTGAACTGGCGCGTCGCTGTGGCCGGTCCGGCAAGCTGATCGCAGAAATTGCCGCCGGCAAAGCCCCCCTCGAGCCCGAAACCGCGCTTCAGCTGGAGCGGGTGCTGGATGTCCCTGCCGCGATCTGGACCAACATGGAGGCGGCCCATCAGCTGCAGCAAGCACGCGCCGTGGAAAACCAGACTCTCGCCGAACACCATGACTGGGTGCGGGCGTTTCCGCTGAAGGACCTCAGCGAGCGTGGCTATTTAAACCGGCCGAGCGGCAAGGCAGACCAGGTGAAAGAACTTCTCAGGTTCTTCGGGGTCGGCAGCGTCAAGGCGTGCGATGACCGAATACGCGATCTTCTGGAGGTGGACTTCCGCACGTCAAAGACCTTCAACAACGACATCTCGTCTCTTGCTGCCTGGCTTCGCATAGGAGAGCGGCGTGCCGCCAACATCGAGACGAAGGACTATGACCGGGAAGCGTTCCTGCTGGCGCTGAAGGGCATTCGCGAACTTTCTCTCGTTCCCATCAACGAAGCTCTACCGGAACTCATCACCAGATGCGCCCTCGCTGGGGTGGCGTTCGTTCTGGAGCAACCCCTTCCGAAGATGCGCGCCAGCGGCGTGTCGCGCTGGCTCACGCCGCGCAAGGCGCTCATCCAGCAAAGTCCGAGGCACAAGTCGGACGACCATTTCTGGGTTACCTTTTTCCATGAATGCGCCCACCTTTTGCTGCACAGCCGCAAAGAGATATTCATCGACATGATGAAAGGCGACGGCAGTGCCCGGCCAAAGGAAGAGGCGGAGGCAAATACCTGGGCGGCGGACTTCCTTGTACCTTCGCAAGCGATGCGGTCGTTCTTGGGTGGTTTTGGCGGCACCGAGCGCGAGGTGCGCGAGTTCGCCGAACTGCAGCGCGTGGCACCGGGAATCGTGGTGGGCCAGATCCAGCACAGCCGGGTACTCGGATACGCAGCCATGAATGCGCTGAAGGTCTTCTACCATCGGGCCGACAAAGACTGATCCAAAGTGGGTAACAGAAAATAAAAGTAAACCAGTTACCCACTTGGTGGCATAGAATTGACAGCCGGCGGTTTGGCGCATGGGTTGG
This sequence comes from Rhodobacterales bacterium, assembly GCA_043738565.1. Lineage (GTDB taxonomy): Bacteria > Pseudomonadota > Alphaproteobacteria > Rhodobacterales > Rhodobacteraceae > Stagnihabitans. Next base: position 221 of record JAYUGA010000174.1, on the reverse strand, counting down.
GGCAAGGCGATTTCCGCTGCACCGGCGGATATCTCCCCCCATCTTTGGCCCAAAGGAGCCCTGCCATGGCGCAGACTATCGAAATGATCGACCCGTCCATGCTTCGGCCCTGGGGCCGCAATGCCCGGGTAATCCCCCCATTCTTAACGGGGGTGCATTCGTAGAACTTACGCGGCCATTTTCAGTTTCTGGGCGGGTGTGATGCCGCCGATGCCCATGTT
>JAYUGA010000173.1:0-13110 GCA_043738565.1 Rhodobacterales bacterium | reverse complement strand
CATACATGGTTTCGAGCATGTCCGCCGCAAGTTTGCGCAGATCCTGCGTGATTTCCCGCACGGGATCGCACAGCTTCTTGAGCCTTGGGTCGGGGTGGATCAGGATGGAGCGGATCATGTCTGCGATTTACGGTGCGGGCGGAATTGGTGCAAGAGGGGCGGGGACGGGAGGTCGGCGGAAAAGAAATTCCATGAAATGATCAAGTATCGTGACCTTGTTCCAAAATGTATTACAATGTAGGGAATACTTACCGAGTTACCTGTAGTATTTGGAATATCATACCACGAAAGGCAGCAGAAAACGATGGACTTTGATAGCCGGATCAACCGCTTTGGCACCCATTCGCAGAAATGGGACATGATGGAGCCGCTGTTTGGCGTGCCCGCACAGGGCGGGATCGCGATGTGGGTGGCGGATATGGACTTCCGGCCGCCTGCCTGTGTTCAGCGCGCTTTGGAGGCGATGCTGGCCCACGGCGTCTATGGCTATTTCGGCGATGACGCGGCCTATCTGGATGCGGTGCGCTGGTGGATGAAGACCCGCCACGGCTGGGATGTGGCGCGGGAGCAGATTTTCTCGACGCATGGTCTGGTCAACGGCGTGGCGCTGTGCGTCGACGCTTTCACCAAGCCGGGCGATGGCGTGGTGCTGACCACGCCGGTGTACCACGCCTTCGCGCGGGTGATCAAAGCGGCGGGGCGGCAGGTCGTTGAATGCCCGGTGGCAATGCGGGACGGACGGCAAGAGATGGATTTCGCCGCCTGGGACGCCCAGTTGACCGGGGCAGAGACGATGATGATCCTGTGTTCGCCGCACAATCCGGGCGGGCGGGTGTGGACGCCCGCCGAATTGCGCGGGGTTGCGGACTTCTGCAAGCGGCACGACCTGGTGCTGGTGTCGGACGAGATTCACCATGACCTCGTGATGCCGGGGCAAAAGCATTCGGTGATGGCGGTGGCCGCCCCCGATATCGCCGACCGGCTGGTGATGCTGACCGCGACGACCAAGACCTTCAACATCGCCGGGGCGCATATTGGCAACGTGATCATTGCCGACCCGGTGCTGCGGGAGAAGTTTGCGGGCGGGATGCTGAAGCTGGGGATTTCGCCGAATTCCTTTGGCATGCACATGGTGACGGCCGCCTATTCACCCGGGGGCGCGGTCTGGGTCGATGCCTTGTGCGCATACCTCGATGGCAACCGCCGCGAATTCGATGCGGGGGTGAATGCGATTCCGGGGGTGCGGTCTGTGGCGCTGGAGGCGACCTATCTGGCCTGGGTCGATTTTTCCGGCACCGGGATGGAGCCGGATGAAATTGCCACACGTGTCGAGAAAGTGGCGCGCATCGCAATCAACCGTGGCGGGAACTTTGGGCGCGGTGGCGAATCGTTCCTGCGGTTCAACCTGGGCATGCCACGGGCGCAGATCACCGAAGCGGTCAAACGGTTGCAGGCGGCGTTTGGCGATCTGCAATAGGGCTCAGTTGCGCGGCAGATAACCGACTGGCGCGTTTTCGTCGCGCCAGTAGTCCAGCGGAGCCTTGTCTTCCGCCAGGGTCGAGCGTTTGAAATCGCAGATCACCTCGTCGCCTTCGGTGACAGAGGCGACGATAAGGCATTGAAATACATGACGGGCGCCATCATAGACATCGACCAGCCCGCGCAGTTTGGGCGTCAGTTTTCCGTCCAGTGCGAACCCGTCATGCCAAAACCGCAGGATCGGAAACACCGCCTCGCCAACCTGAACCCGCAGGCGGGATTTGCGGCGCTGTTCGGTTTTGCGGGCCATCTCCAGCCCCTCGCGCACTTCTTTCGACAGAAATTCCAAAATCGTCGCCTCCGGCAGATCACAAGTCTGCGCCGCGTTCCATGAAACTCAAGCTGCCACAGAGGCGTGGCTTTTTTGCGATGGTGGCGTGACGGTTTTGCAACGGGGGATTTGGGGGCGGTGGGTTGGCACCCATCCTGCGACTTGCTAGGATCGCCCGAATTCAACCGGAGACATTCCATGCGCCTGTCCGCGATTTCCTTGGCTGCCGTGCTTGCGGCATCCCCCGCCGTTTCCGCGCAATGTGGCGGCGATTTCGGCACGTTCCTCACGGCGATGGCAGGCGAGGCTGCGGCGCAGGGACTGCCGGACAGTGCGATCAGCGCCTTTCTGGCTGGCGCCCAGCGTGACCCGGCGGTGATCAGGGCCGACCGCAGTCAAGGCGTGTTTCGCAAGACTTTCCTTGATTTCTCGCAAAGCCTGATCTCGAAGGGCCGTATCCAGAATGCGGCGGTCTATTCGAAAAAATACAATGCGGCCTTTGATGCGGCGATGCAGAAATACGGCGTGTCGCGCGGGATCATTCTGGCGTTCTGGGCGTTCGAGACTGATTTCGGTCAGGTCCAGGGTGATTTCAACACCCGCAACGCGCTGCTGACTTTGGCGCAGGATTGCCGCCGCCCGGATTTCTTTCAACCGCAGGTGCTGGCCGCGATCGCCCTGACCGCACAGGGCAGTTTCAATCCCGACACCACGCAGGGCGCCTGGGCGGGCGAGATTGGCATGGTGCAGATGCTGCCCAAGGACATCTTGGCGCGCGGCGTCGATGGCGACGGCGACGGCCGCATCACCCTGAAAACCTCGACCACCGATGCCATTCTGTCCGCGGCGCATATGCTGCAATTCTACGGCTGGCAGGCCGGGCAACCGTGGTTGCAAGAGGTGGTGGTGCCGGAAGGTCTGGACTGGTCGAAAACCGGGCTGGACAATACTTTACCCGCGTCGCAATGGGCGGCGATGGGGGTCAGGGCGCGGACGGGCAATCTGGCCAACCTGCCCGCCTCGATCCTGTTGCCGCAGGGCAGGAAGGGACCGGCCTTTATCACCTATCCGAACTACAAGGTATTGTTCGAATGGAACAAAAGTTTCGTTTATGTGACGACCGCCGCCTATTTCGCCACCAGGATCGAGGGGGCTGCCGGCTACAGCGCAGGTGCGCCCGACCCGGCCTTGTCGGCGGCGGACATGATGGCGTTGCAGAAAAAGCTGACAGCACTTGGCCATGATGTCGGCAAGATCGACGGCATTCTGGGGGCGCTGACGCGGGTTGCGGTGCAGGCCGAGCAGGTAAGGCTGGGCCAGCCCGCCGACGGTTGGCCGACCGCCAAGCTGCTCGACGCGCTGTGACCCCGGTTCCCGTCACCACCGCCGAACTGATCGCCGCTCTGCCGCACATTATGGCGGCCCCCACGACCGATGCGCCGATTGCCGGCCTGTGCTTTCGCCCCGCCCTGAACCTGCGCCGCTTTCCGGCCCGCCTGGCCTTGACGCGGGCCGAGGGTGTTCCCGGCGAGCGCTGGCTGACCCTGCCGTGGCTGCGGCTGGCGGACGGGTCACCCGACCCCGACATTCAGGTGTCGATCCTGCCACAGCGGGTGCTGGATCTGGTCTGGCGTGATCGGGCGGGTACGCCGCATCCGGGCGATACGATTGTCGCCGACCTGAATTGCAGCATGGCCAGCCTGCCGCCTGGAAGTTTGATCCGCGCGGGGTCGGCGGTGCTGCGGGTGTCGGGCGTGTTCAACAAAGGCTGCGTCAAGTGGAAGGCGCGTTACGGGGCCGACGCCCGCGCTTTTATCGACGCGCCGGGCCATCCCGACCTGCGGCTGCGCGGGGTGTTATGCGCGGTGGTGCAGGACGGCGCGGTGGCTTTGAGCGACCGGTTGCAGGTCTTGCGCTGATCAACCCCGTTCAGGCTTGACCGGCTTCTTCGTTCAACGGGGACGCCTGGCAGCGCGGAGCAGCGGCTGCGAAACTCCTTCGGATTTGCCGCGAACTCGCCCTTTAGCCATTTGGAAAGGGGATTCGGGCAGCCTTGACCTTGGGTGTTAAAAAATGTGGTGGTTTCTATGGCTTATGCTTTCTCGGGCGAGGGGTCGCTCGACTATTTTCCGTGCCGGTATGGTGCGTCGCGGCTGCTGTTTCGCGGGCCAAGGCGGTCGCTTGACCGGCCCTATCTGGCGTTTCTGGGCGGGACGGAAACCTATGGCAAATATGTGCCGGACCCCTATCCCGACCTGATCGAGGATGAAACCGGTCTGGCTGCGGTCAACCTCGCCTGTGTCAATGCGGGTCTGGATGTCTATCTGGCCGAGCCAGAGGTGTTGCAGGTGGCGCACGGCGCGGCAGCCGTGGTGGTGCAGATCGTCGGTGCCGGCAACCTGTCGAACCGCTACTACTCGGTGCATCCGCGGCGCAATGACCGCTTCATCGCCGCCTCGCCCTTGCTGAAAGCGCTGTACCGCGAGGTCGATTTCACCGATTTCAATTTCACCCGCCACATGCTGCTATCGCTGCGCGCGGCGTCCCGCGACCGGTTCGAGGTGCTGGCGGACGAGCTGCGCTTGACCTGGGTTGCCCGGATGAAAGAGCTGCTGACGGCGCTGCCGGCGCGGACCGTGCTCTTGTGGCTGGCCGACCATCACCCGGCCGCTCGGGCAGACCAGAGCGGCATGGCGCTGAACCCGGTACTGGTGGACGAAGACATGCTGGCGCAGGTCCGCCCCCGCGCCGCCGCCTATGTCGAGGTAGCCCGTGGCCCGGAGGCGCGGATTTCGGGGCTGGCGGGCATGGCGTTCCCGGCGCTGGAAGCCCCCTCTGCCGCGCGACTGCCGGGGCCGGATGTGCATCGCCGCGTCGCAAAGATTCTGATGCAGGCGCTGGACCCGGTGCTGCAATAGCGGTTGCAGCTTAAGTAACCAGATGGTTATATAAAGGGACGCAGGACGGCCTGCGCCCCTTGGGAATAGCCATGAATATCCTGTTCCAGAATGTGTTTCAGCGCGGCTTCGGCACGTTTCCCTTGCAAGGTGAGGTGCTGCATCAGGCGATCGCCGATGCCATCGACAGCGGTTACCGCGCCTTTGACACCGCGCAGATGTATGGCAACGAGGCGGGTACCGGCGCGGCGCTGGCCCATTGCGGCGTTCCGCGCGACCAGTTGTGCATCACCAGCAAGGTCCATCCCGACAACTACAGCGCCGCCGCCTTCCTGGCCTCGGTCGAGGCCAGCCTCAAGCTGCTGCGCATCGACCGCGCCGATGTATTGCTGTTGCACTGGCCGCCGGTTGGCGGTGATGTGACGCCCTCGCTGCGCCTGCTGCAACAGGCCAGGGATGCCGGATTGGCCGCCCATATCGGCGTGTCGAACTATACGGCGGCGATGATGCGGGTGGCGCGGCAGGTGGTCGCGGCGCCGCTTGTCACCAACCAGGTCGAATTCCACCCCCTGCTCAACCAGGACACCCTGCTGGCGGCCGCTGCCGAAACCGGCATTCCGCTGTCGTCCTATTCCTCGGTCGCGCGGGGCGAGGTGTTCAGGCATGCGGTGTTCGCCGAAATCGGCGCCGGCTATGGCAAATCCGCCGCCCAGACCGTGCTGCGCTGGATTTTGCAAAAAGGGGTGACGCTGAACACGATGTCGACCAAGCCCGCGAATATCCGGGCCAATTTCGACATCATGGATTTCACCCTGTCCTCGATTGACATGGCGCGGATCGAGGCGATGACCCGCACCAATTACCGCATCGTCACCAAGACCCGTGCGCCTTGGGTGCCGGACTGGGACATTTGACGCGGGGCGAAAGGTAAGGTGCGTCCTATGACGCACCCTAGGTTACGGCAGCTTTGCAATCAGCTCCGGCACCAGGGTGAACAGATCGCCGACCAGCCCGTAATCCGCGACCTGAAAGATCGGCGCTTCCTCGTCCTTGTTGATCGCCACGATGACTTTCGAGTCCTTCATCCCCGCCAGATGCTGGATTGCACCCGAGATGCCGACGGCGACATACAGCTTGGGCGCGACCACCTTGCCGGTCTGGCCGACCTGCCAGTCATTCGGCGCATAGCCACTGTCCACCGCAGCGCGCGACGCGCCAACCGCCGCATTCAGCTTGTCGGCCAGTTGTTCGATCAGATCGAAGCTTTCTCTTGACCCGACGCCACGGCCCCCCGACACCACAATGCCCGCCGAGGTCAGGTCGGGGCGATCAGAGCTGACCACACGGTCCTCGACCCAGGCGCTCAGACCCGCATCGCCCGGCCCGCCGATCTTTTCGACCGGGGCAGACCCGCCCGCCGCCACCGCGGTAAAACTGGCGGTGCGGACCGAGAACACCTTGGTCGCATCGGCGGATTTCACGGTCTGAATCGCGTTCCCGGCGTAGATCGGGCGTTCAAACGTGTCGGCATCGACGACTTTGGTGACATCGGACATCACCATGACATCCAGCAAGGCGGCGACACGCGGCAGCACGTTCTTGTTGAACGCGGTCGCGGCACCGGTGATATGGCTGTAAGCCCCGGCAAGGCCGACAACCAGGGCGGCGGTCGGCTCGCCCATGCCGTGGCAATAGGCGTGATCCTCGGCAAACAGCACCTTTGACACGCCTTGCAGCGTGGCGGCTTCGGCGGCCGCAGCATCGCCCCCGGTTCCAGCAACCAGCACATGGACTTCGCCCAGACCGGCCACAGCGGCCAGGGTCTTGGCCACGGTGTCGGTCGCCAGTGCGCCTTCATTCAGATCGGCAATCACCAGAACGGTCATCAGATCACCCCCGCTTCATCACGCAATTTTGCAATCAGCTCATCGACCGAGCCGACCCTGACGCCCGCCTTGCGGCCCGCCGGTTCGACGGTTTTCAGCACCGTCAGGCGCGGCGCCACGTCCACCCCGTAATCGGCGGGCGTCTTCAGCGCCATCGGCTTGGCCTTGGCCTTCATGATGTTGGGCAGCGACGCATAGCGTGGCTCGTTCAGCCGCAGATCGACCGTCACGATCGTCGGCATCCTGACCGAAATCCGCTGCAAGCCGCCATCCACCTCGCGGGTCACAACCGCCTGACCATCGGCAATCGTCAGTTCAGAGATGAACGTGGCCTGCGACCAGCCCAGCAGCGCCGACAGCATCTGCCCGGTGGCATTCATGTCGTTGTCGATCGCCTGCTTGCCGCACAGCACCAGCCCCGGCGCTTCTTCGCGCACCACGGCGGCCAGCAGCTTGGCCACCGCCAAGGGTTCGATGTCGGTGTTCACGTTGTCGGTGGCCTCGATCAGGATGGCGCGGTCGGCCCCCATCGCCAGCGCGGTGCGCAGGGTTTCCTGGCTCTGCTTGACGCCGATGGAAACCACCACAACCTCGGATGCAATGCCCTTTTCCTTCAGCCGGATCGCTTCTTCGACGGCAATCTCGTCAAACGGGTTCATCGACATTTTGACATTGGCCAGATCGACGCCCGTGCCATCCGCACGGACGCGAACCTTGACGTTATAGTCGATCACCCGCTTGACAGGCACCAGCACCTTCATCGCGCATAACTCCTTGATCAGGCCCGCAGGCAGCAAACTCTCGCCCGCGTTCTAGACTGTCCGCGCGGGCGGCGACAGGCCAAAATCGACACGGATTGTCGCAGGGACGCCACGTCGTTACCGACCCGTAAGGTGCGTCATATGACGCACCTTACGGCGGAGTCCTAACGCCTGGTTAATTTTCGAAATCCAACCCATTGATTTCGCGCCATTTCAAGAAGTGTCCAGATCTGGACGTCCCTACCGCGTCAGCCCCGGCACCCAGAGGACATCCTTTGCCCCATCCTCATTGGCAATCCGGCTGGCCACGAAAAACCAGTCCGACAGCCGGTTGAGGTATTTCACCGCCTCGGGGTTCACCGGCTCCACTGCCGCCAGTTCCACCACCAGCCTTTCCGCCCGCCGGCACACCGTGCGGCACAGATGCAGATGGGCAGCGAGCGGGGCGCCTCCGGGCAGAACAAAGCTGTGCAAGGGGGTAAGGCGGGCGTTCATCGCGTCAATCTCATGCTCCAGCCTTTCCACTTGCGGCGCGATCATCCGCAGGCGGGGATAGGCGGCGGTGGCGTCGTTTTCCATATCCGGCGTGCAAAGGTCGGCCCCGAGGTCAAACAGGTCGTTGGAAATCCGGGCGAGTGCGGCGTCCATCGCGCCGGAATGCAGGCGGGCCATGCCAACCGTCGCGTTGGTTTCATCGACGGTTCCATAAGAGGCGACGCGCAGCGAGAATTTCGGCACGCGGTCGCCATTGCCCAGCCCGGTTTCGCCCGCATCGCCGGTGCGCGTGTAAATCTTGGACAGCACAACCATCACGAACCGCCGCGCGATTTGGCCCAGGCGAACAGCACGATCACCAGCACGGCCAAAGCCTGCGCGATGATCCTGAGCCGCATCAGCTTGTTAGCGTATTTGCGGTTGAACTCGCCGCCTTTGGCAAAGCCGCCGATACCGATCATCAGGATGATCAGCACGATCAGGCAGACCACGGTTGCAAGCAGGAACAGGGGGTTGTTGAGCATTGGCGAACCTCTTCGGTCGCCCTGTGATAGCGCGACCGGGGCCCGACTTCCATCATCCTTGTTCGACCGGGCCGAAAATGCTAGATTCCGGCGCTCATTAGCAAGCTTGGCGGAGGCGGTCGGAATGGATCAGACGCTGCTGGATCGCAACCATATTCTGAATGCAATCGGCAATACGCCGCTGGTCGAGTTGCGCAATCTGGTTCCGAAAACCAGCGCACGGATCGTGGCAAAGCTTGAATCCGCCAATCCGACCGGCAGTATGAAGGACCGTCTGGCCCGCAATCTGATCCTGCGGGCGGCTGAAAGGGGTGCGCTGCAACCGGGCGGCACGGTGGTTGAATATACCGCCGGCACCACCGGGATTTCGCTGGCGCTGGTGGCGCGCGCCTTGGGGTTCCATACCCATTTCGTGTTTTCGGATGCGTTCAGCGAGGAAAAGCGCCGCACGATGCTGGCCTTTGGGGCGCGATTGACCGACATTCAGAGCGACGGGAAGAAAATCACCAAAGAGCTTATCCAGGCGATGATCGCCCGCGCCGCCGAGATCAGCAAGGAGCCAGGTTGCTGGTGGGCCGATCAGTTGAACAATGAGGATGGGGCCGACGGCTATACCGGGCTTGGCGAAGAGATCTGGCGGCAAACCGGGGGGCGGGTTGATGCAATTGTCCATACCATCAGCACTGCTCACTCTATGCACGGGATGAGCCGGGCGCTGAAGCGCGAAAATCCCGAATTGCTGATCTTTGCCGTCGAACCCGATGAATCTGCGGTCCTGTCGGGTCGACCGCCCGGTTCGCATAAGATCGAAGGGATCGGTTTGGGATTTTTGCCACCCCTGTGGCACCCCGAAGAGGTGACTGAAGTCCTGACCGTCACGACGGATGACGCCAAAGCGATGGCCCGTCGTCTGGCGAAGGACGAGGCGATCTTCGCCGGGACGTCAACGGGTGCCAATGTTGTTGCGGCCCTGCGGATTGCCGAACGGTTGGGACCGGATGCAGTTGTCGCTACGCTGATTGTGGATTCGGGGCTGCGTTACCTCAGCACGGATGTTTTCCGCTAGTTTTCAGCCCTTGGCGATCAGCCAGTCCAGCGCCCCTGTAGGCAAAATCCTGCGGAGTGCCGCCATCAGATAGGTCGGCGTGGTGACATAGTAGCGCGGCTTGGGGCGGCGGTCTTCGACGGCGCGGACCAGGGCGCGGGTCACGGCGGCGGCGGGCAGTTCGAACCGGTCGGGACCACGGCTTTCATACAGGCGGTGGCGCAGGCTGGTGTATTCCTCGCGCCGGGGCGAGTTCTGCCAGTCGATCCAGCGTTCGAAATGCGGGATGGCGTTCTGGCGGATTTTCGAGGTGATCGGGCCGGGTTCGATCAGGATAACCTCGATGCCGGTGCCGCGCATCTCGATCCGCAGAACGTCGGACAGCCCCTCCATCGCGAATTTGGTGGCGACATAAGCCCCGCGCCACTTGGCGCCGACCAGCCCGAGGATGGAGGAGCAGTTGACGATGCGGCCAGCGCCCTGCGCTCGCATCAGCGGGATCAACTGGCGGGTCAGGTCATGGTAGCCGAACAGATTGACCTCGAATATCGCGCGCAGGGCGGCGCGCGGCAGGTCTTCGACCGCACCGGGGCAGGCGAAGGCACCGTTGTTGAACAAGGCATCCAGCCGGGGGGTGCGGGTTTTGACCTCTGCCACCGCGGCGGTGATGCTGGCCTCGTCCGCATAGTCGAGCGCGAAACTTTCCAGCCCCTCGGCCCGCAACCGTTCGCAGTCAACCGCCTGTCGGCAGGTCGCCAGCACCCGCCAGCCACGCGCCTTCAACCCATGTGCCGCGTCATAGCCGATGCCGGAGGAGCAACCGGTGATCAGGATGGTCTTTTGCATGGTCAGCCCTTCCGCTTGCCCGGTCTGGACCGGTGATCTAGCAGAAGCCGGGGCCGGGCCAACCCTATTCGGTCTGGGTCAGCAGCCGCGTGGCGATGTAACCTTCAACGCCATCGCCTTCCAGCCGCACTTTGGACCAGCCATTGGTGGGCGCATCTTCCACCACGACCAGCACCTGTTCGCCGGAAATCAGGCTGTCGAGCACGGCAAAGGTCGTGCCCGGACCCTGACGGACATTTGCGCCCCTTGCGGCGACGGTGAACAACTTGCCGCCGGGGATTTCAGGCGAGGGCTGGATTTGCGGTGCGGCAACCGCAACGGGTTCGGAGGCTGCGATCCGGGCCGCAATTTGCACCGGCTGCAAGATCGGTCGGGCCGGGATGAAGACGGCCGTCACCTCGGTTAAGTCGGCGGTTTCCGCCCTGGGCGCAGCCGCTACCTCTGCCGCCTGCTTGTCGGCCAGCATCAGGCCGTAGCGTTTCTGGCCGTGATCTTCGCCCAGGGTCATCAAGGTTGCAAATATTCCAATGAAAAGCAGTCCAAACAGACGAATCATGTCACACCCAAATCACTCACCAGAATGTGATTTTACCATAATTCTGTATGAGTCATGTGGGAAAATCGGCGGAAATTTCGCATTGGAAGTGGTATGATTTTTCCCGCTGGACCGGAAGGCAGTGGCGAATTACACCACATCCATGTCCGATCTTCCCGACGATCCCAAGATAGAGCCTGTCACTGTCTCCGAGCCTCTGGCCCGGGCGATCGGCGAACGCTATCTGACCTATGCCCTGTCCACCATCATGCACCGCGCCCTGCCCGATGCGCGCGACGGGTTGAAGCCGGTGCATCGGCGGATTCTCTACGCGATGAGCCGGCTTCGGCTGACCTCGACCGGCGGTTTCCTCAAGTCGGCCAAGATCGCGGGCGACACGATGGGCGACTTTCACCCACATGGCGATGCCTCGATCTATGACGCGATGGCGCGGCTGGCGCAGGATTTCAACGTGCGCTATCCGCTGGTCGACGGTCAGGGCAATTTCGGCAACATCGACGGCGACAACCCGGCAGCTCCCCGCTACACCGAGGCGCGGATGTCACCGGTGGCCGAGGCGCTGCTGGCCGGGCTCGACGAGGACGCGGTCGATTTTCGCGACAATTATGACGGGCGCTTGCGCGAACCGGTGGTGCTGCCTGCGGCGTTTCCGAACCTGCTGGCCAATGGCTCGTCCGGCATCGCGGTTGGCATGGCCACCAACATTCCGCCGCATAACCTTGATGAGTTGATTCAGGGCTGTCATGCCCTGTTGAACGATCCGGGGCTGGCCGATGATGCGCTGGCCACGATCATTCCGGGGCCGGATTTTCCGACCGGCGGCGTGATTGTCGAGCCGCGTGAGGCGATTCTGGCGGCGTACCGCAGCGGGCGCGGGGCGTTTCGGACCCGGGCGAAGTGGGGGATAGAGGATCTGGGGCGCGGGACGTGGCAGATCGTCGTCACCGAAATCCCCTATCAGGTGCAGAAATCCAAGCTGATCGAGCGGCTGGCGGAACTGATCCAGATCAAGAAGGTTCCGCTGCTCGCCGATGTGCGGGACGAAAGCGCCGAAGATGTGCGGATCGTGCTGGAACCGCGGTCCAGGACGGTAGAGCCGGAGATGCTGATGGGGGCCTTGTTCCGCAACAGCGATCTGGAAAGCCGGTTCAGCCTGAACATGAACGTGCTGATTGACGGGCGGGTGCCGAAGGTTTGCAGCCTGAAAGAGGTGTTGCAGGCATTTCTGGACCACCGCCGCGATGTGCTGAAGCGGCGCAGCGAACACCGGACCCTGAAGATCGACCACCGGCTGGAGATTCTGGAAGGCTTCTTGATCACCTTCCTGAACCTTGACCGGGTGATCGACATCATCCGCTACGACGACGACCCCAAGCGCGCCCTGATGGCCGAGGATTGGGGCCGCCCCCACAAGCGGGCGATGACCGAAAAGGACTATGTGCCGCCGCCGCCGGGCGAGGGCGAACTGACCGACATGCAGGCCGAGGCGATCCTGAACATGCGGTTGCGGTCCTTGCGGCGGCTAGAGGAGCTGGAACTGATCGCCGAGAAGGACGCCCTGATGCTGGAGCGGGCCGGGCTGGCCGACCTGCTGGACAACGAGCGGCTGCAATGGCGGCGGATCGGGACGGAACTGGAGGCGGTCAGGAAGCAGTTCGGCAAGGATACCGTGCAGGGGCGGCGGCGGACCTCGTTTGCCGAAGCGGGCGAGGTGGAGGAGGTCAGTTTCGAGGCGATGATCGAGCGCGAGCCGATCACCGTGATTTGCAGCCAGATGGGCTGGATCCGGGGCTTGAAGGGCCATGTTGATCTGACGGCAGAGCAGAAGTTCAAGGATGGCGACGTAGCGCGCTTCGCGTTCCATGCCGAGACAACCGACAGGATCGTGCTGATCGGGGCGAACGGGCGGTTTTATACTCTGCTGGGGGTGAACCTGCCGGGTGGCCGCGGGATGGGCGAGCCGGTGCGGTTGATGGTGGACCTGCCGAACGATGCCGGGATTGTCGATCTGAGGATCTGGCGGGGGGGCGAGAAGCTGTTGGTTGCCTCCACCGCTGGCAATGGCTTTGTCGTGCCCTCGGATGAGGTGCTGGCCCAGACCAGGGCGGGCAAGCAGGTGATGACGCTGGGCGACGGCGTGAAGATGGCTTTGTGCCGCCGGGTCCAGGGCGATCATGTCGCAGTGGTAGGCGATAACCGCAAGGTGCTGATCTTCCCGCTGGCTGAATTGCCAGAGATGGGCCGCGGCAAGGGCGTGCGTTTGCAGAAATACAAGGATGGCGGGCTGTCG
>JAYUGA010000172.1:0-13161 GCA_043738565.1 Rhodobacterales bacterium | reverse complement strand
GCCGAACTGACCGCCAAACTGCTGGCCGAGGGCAATACCGGCCCCGAAGCCCACGCCTACTCCCGCCCGCCGCAGGTGGAAGGCGAGGCGACCAACCGCGCCATCATGATCGCCGACATGGCAGGGGTGCCGCTATATGTAGTGCATACCTCTTGTGAGGATGCCCACGAAGCCATCCGCCGCGCCCGGATGCAGGGCAAGCGCGTCTGGGGCGAGCCTTTGATCCAGCACCTGACGCTGGATGAAAGTGAATACCAGAACTCCGACTGGGACCACGCCGCCCGCCGCGTCATGTCGCCGCCGTTCCGCGCCAAGCATCATCAGGAGTCCTTGTGGGCCGGGCTGCAAAGCGGGTCGCTGTCGGTGGTGGCGACGGACCATTGCGCGTTCACCACGGCGCAGAAGCGGTTTGGGGTGGGCAATTTCTCGAAGATCCCCAATGGCACCGGTGGGCTGGAGGACCGGATGCCGATGCTGTGGACTCACGGGGTGGAAACCGGGCGGCTGACGATGAACGAGTTCGTGGCGGTTACATCAACAAACATCGCCAAGATCCTGAATTGCTATCCGAAAAAGGGAGCGGTTCTGGTCGGGGCGGATGGCGATCTGGTGGTGTGGGATCCGGCGAAGGAAAAGACGATTCAGGCGACGACGCAGCAGTCGAAGATCGACTACAACGTGTTTGAGGGCAAGAAGGTCAAGGGGTTGCCGCGGTTCACGCTGACGCGGGGGTATCTGGCGATGGACGATGGCATTGTCAAAACCCGGGAGGGGCATGGGCAGTTCGTTGCGCGGGAGGCGCGGCCTGCGGTGAACCGGGCGCTGTCGGCGTGGAAGGAGTTGACCGCGCCAAGGCCGGTGGTGCGGACGGGCATTCCGGCGACGGGGGTTTAGGTTTGGGCTGGCACCAGATGTTCCAGTTCCGGCAGCAGGATGACGCTTTCCTGTTCATGCCGGTCGGTGCGGGCGATCACGGCGCTGGCCGGGCCGGGACCGGGGTTGAAGGGCAGATGCGGCATGTCAGCGGGGATGTACAGGATGTCGCCCGCGACAACTTCCATCGTGTTTTCAAGGCGTTCGCCCCAGTACATCACCGTGATGCCGTCCAGCAAGTAGATCGCGGTTTCATGGGTGGCGTGCTTGTGGGCTTTGGCGCGCCCGCCTGGAGGGATGGTCAGCAGGTGCATGCAAATCGCTTCGGCACCGACGCTTTCGGTCGAGATGCCCTCGTTGTAGGTGAAGCCCTGCTTTCCGGCCTAGGTTCCGGAGGGGCGGAGTTTGCGGCATTTTTTCATGGGGAACTCCTTGTTGGCGGATGTGGTGCATCAGTGTCGGACCGGGCGGCGCGCAAAGCAAGTCAGGACAAAGTGCGATGAAGGACACGGTCAACCTGTCCTCGCCTGTCATTGAGGCCAAGGGAGTCAATCTGGTGTTCCAGACCGGGGATGGGCCGGTGCAGGCTTTGAAGGATGTTTCGCTGGCGGTTTCCAAGGGGGAGTTTGTGTCGTTTATCGGGCCAAGTGGTTGTGGGAAAACGACTTTCCTGCGGGCGATTGCGGCTTTGGAGCATCCGACCGGGGGCGTGCTGACCGTTAACGGAATGACGCCGGAGGCGGCGCGGAAAAGCCGGGCTTATGGCTATGTGTTTCAGGCGGCGGGGTTGTATCCGTGGCGGACGATTGCGGGGAATGTGTCGTTACCGCTGGAAATCATGGGGTTTTCCGGGGCGGAGCAGCGCAAACGGGTGGAGCGGGTGCTGGAGCTGGTCGAGTTGAAGGGGTTTGGGCGGAAGTTTCCGTGGCAGTTGTCGGGCGGCATGCAGCAGCGGGCTTCGATTGCCCGCGCGCTGGCGTTTGATGCGGATATCCTGTTGATGGACGAGCCGTTCGGGGCGCTGGATGAGATTGTGCGCGACAGGTTGAATGAGGAAGTGCTAAAGCTTTGGAATCGCACGAGGAAAACGATCTGTTTCGTGACGCATTCGATCCCGGAGGCGGTGTATTTGTCGACAAAAATCGTGGTGATGAGCCCGCGTCCGGGGCGGATTGCCGATGTAATTGACTCACCCCTGCCGCGCGAACGGCCCTTGGATATTCGGGACAGCCGGGAGTTCATCGAGATTGCGCACCGGGTGCGGGACGGCTTGCGGGCGGGGCATGCGGATGAGTGAAATGGCGGTCTTGCACGCGTCTTCCTTGCGTCTTCTTTGTGTGAAGACAGCGAGGCAGACATGAACGCGGTGGTTCTGACCTGTCTGGTGGGGTCGACGGTCGTCTTTATGGCGGCGAATGCGACGCTGAAGACTTACGCGGTGAACGGTGGGCCTTGGGTTTTGGTGGGTGCACTGGCGCTGTTCTGCCTTGGCAACTGGCTGATGGTGCGGGTGCTGCGGGAGAACGGGCTGGGGCTGGCGATTGCGCTGTCGCTGATCTTTCAGCTGATCGCGATCACGGCGATGGCGATGGTGGTGTTTGGCGAGCGGCCAAGCGGGTTGCAGGTGGCGGGGATTGGGTTGGGGGTGGTGGCGGTGACGATGATCGTCTGGCCGCAGGGGGGATCGACGTGAGCCTACATTTCTTTTGGCTGCCGTTGGACCGGGGGAGTTTCACACCCCCCCGGACCCCCCGGTGGGATATTTGTGGACAGATAATATGGGTAGAAGAAGGTGCGTAGCTTCTTTCCGATCCTGACGGTTTTGGCGGTGATCGTGGCGCTGTGGTATGCAGGGTCGGTGTGGCTCAATGCGCAGTGGGTCTATGATCAGGCGGGGCGGGCGGGGACGGAGGTTTCGTTTTCGCAAGTCGTGGACGAGACGATGAATCAGGATCGTCCGGTATTGCCTGCGCCGCATCAGGTGTTCTGGGAATTGGGCAAGTCGACTTTGGGAATGGCGCCGACTTCCAAGAAATCGTTGATCTATCATGGCTGGGTGACGATTTCAGCAACACTGTTGGGCTTTGCGATTGGGACTGGATTCGGGATTTTGCTGGCGGTCGGGATTATTCACGATCGGGCGATGGATTTGTCGGTGATGCCGTGGGCGATTGCCAGTCAGACCATTCCGATTCTGGCGATTGCGCCGATGATCATTGTGGTGCTGGCCTCGGTCGGGGTGCAGGGGTTGGTGCCGAAGTCGATCATCTCGGCTTTCCTGAGTTTCTTTCCGGTGCTGGTGGGGATGGTGAAGGGGTTGCGCAGCCCGGATCAGATGCAACTGGATTTGCTGGCGACCTATAACGCGAGCCGGGGGCAGGCGTTGGGGAAGCTGCGGTTGCCGTCGTCGCTGCCCTATCTGTTCGCCTCGTTGAAGGTCGGGATTGCGGCCTCATTGGTGGGGGCGATTGTCGGCGAGATGCCGACCGGGGCGGTGGCGGGGCTGGGGGCGCGGCTGTTGTCGGGCAGTTATTACGGCCAGACCGTGCAGATCTGGGCGGCGCTGTTTGCGGCGGCGACTGCGGCGGCGGCGCTGGTGATGATCGTGGGCGGAGTGGAGCGCGTGACGCTGCGGCGGATGGGGATGGCGCGATGATCTGGCTGATCGCAGCGTTGGTGGTGTGGATCGGGGCCTGGGCGGTCAATGTCTGGCTGTCGGCTGTGGTCCGCTCGCGCATCGGGCAGTTGCTGGTGCCGGCGATCTTCGGGCTGACCGTGCTGTTTGTCTGGGAGGCGGTGGTGCGCGGGGCACAGGTGCCGGGGGTGATCCTGCCCGCGCCCTCGGCGATCTGGGCCAAGATCGTGGCCAGCCTGCCGATGCTGTCGGCGGATTTCGCGCAGACCTTTCTGAAAGGGGCGTTGCGCGGCTATGTGATCGGCTGCGGTGCGGCGGTGCTGACGGCGATTGCGATTGACCGCTCGGAGTTCCTGCAGCGCGGCTTGCTGCCGATCGGCAATTTCGTCGCGGCCCTGCCGGTGGTCGGGATTGCGCCCATTCTGGTGATGTGGTTCGGCTTTGACTGGCAGTCGAAGGCGGCTGTCGTGGTGGTCATGGTGTTCTTTCCGGTCCTGGTGAACACGGTGGCGGGGCTGGCCGCGTCAGAGCGGATGCAGCGCGACCTGATGGCGACCTGGGGCGCGGGCTATTGGCAGACCCTGTTCAAGCTGCGGCTGCCTGCGGCGATGCCGTTTGTCTTCAACGGTTTGAAGATTGCGACAACTCTGGCGATGATCGGGGCGATTGTGGCGGAATTTTTCGGCAGTCCGATCGTCGGCATGGGCTTTCGCATCGCAACCGAGGTGGGCAAGCTGGACCTCGACATGGTCTGGGCCGAGATTGCGGTGGCGGCGCTGGCCGGATCGGCGTTCTATGGCGGCGTGGCGGCGATAGAGCATTGGGTGACGTTCTGGCACCCTTCACAACGGACGCGACTTTAAAAAACGACAACAAGGAGGTTGAAGATGAAGAAACTACTGACGGGCGCTTTTGTGGCCGGGATGCTGGCGACGGGTGCGCAGGCGGCGGAGGATGTGACGCTGCAACTGAAATGGGTGACGCAGGCGCAGTTTGCCGGCTATTACGTGGCGCTGGCCAAGGGGTTTTACACCGACGAGGGCCTGAACGTCACCATCAAGCCGGGCGGGCCGGATATCGCACCCGAACAGGTGATTGCCGGCGGCGGTGCCGATGTGATCGTGGACTGGATGCCGGCGGCCCTGGCGGCACGCGAGAAGGGCCTGGCGCTGGTCAACATCGCGCAGCCGTTCAAGAAGGGCGGGCTGGAGCTGACCTGTCTGAAGGAAAGCGGCGTGGCGACACCGGCGGATTTCAAGGGCAAGACCCTGGGGGTCTGGTTCTATGGCAACGAATATCCGTTCTATGGCTGGATGGCCAAGCTGGGCCTGAAGACCGACGGCAGCGCGGATGGGGTGACGGTGTTGAAACAGGCGTTCAACGTCGATCCCTTGCTGCAAAAGCAGGCGGCCTGCATTTCGGTGATGACCTATAACGAATATGGTCAGGTGCTGGATGCCGGGATCAAACCGGAGGATCTGGTGACGTTCAACTATCTGGAGCAGGGCGTGGGCGTCATGGAGGACGGGCTGTACGCGCTGCAAGACAAGCTGGCCGACCCGGCGTTTGCCGACAAGATGGTCAAGTTCGTCCGCGCCTCGATGAAGGGCTGGAAATATGCCGAGGCCAACCCGGATGAAGCGGCGCAGATCGTGATCGACAATGATGCGAGCGGGGCGCAGACGCTGGAGCATCAGAAATACATGATGGGCGAAGTGGCCAAGCTGACGGCGGGCTCGAACGGCGCGCTGGACCCGGCGGATTACCAGGAAACCGTGGCGACGCTTTTGTCGGCGGTCAGTGCGGAAAACCCGGCAATCACCAAGGAGCCGGATGCCGGGGCCTATACGCTGGCGATCACCGACAAGGCGCTGCAATAATCCTTGCAGATGCAACACAAGGCGCGCCCGGGGGACCGGGCGCGTTTTTCTTTGGGCGGTTTAAGGCTTTGCTAACCGCTTGCGCCGCAGATTGGGTGGGTCAGAAGGCAGGGGTCAGGTATGGTGGGAACGGGTCAGGGGATCATCCGGCGCAAGGTGGCTGCGGCCAGGGCGGAATCGGCCGAGGGCGGGCCGGGGGCGGATCGCAGCTGGCGGCTGGCTTTGGCGCGGGCGGCGCGGGACCATCTGAAACTGGCGCTGGAGGTGCAGACGCTGGTGCTCGACCGCCGTTCGCTGGGCGAGGTGACGGAACTGCCGCCGGAACGGGCGCTGATCGCGGTGCTGGAAGGCCCGGGCGAGGCTTTGGGGGTGATCGTGCTGTCGCCGCAAATCATGGCCGGGTTCATCGAGGCGCAGACGACCGGGCGGGTCAAGGCTGCCGATGCGCCCTTGCGCAAGCCGACGCGCACCGATGCGGCGATGGTGGTGGCGCTGATTGACGCCGCCTTGACCGGGCTGGAACATGCGTTGGCGGAGGAGGCGGATCTGGTCTGGGCGGGCGGCTTTCGCTATGCCAGTTTTCTGGACGATCCGCGCCCGCTGGGTCTGCTACTGGAGGATGAGGTTTACAAGGTGCTGCATGCCGGGGTGTCACTGGCCGGTGGGCTGCGCCGCGGTGAAATCCTTTTGGCGCTGCCCGCCGAGGGGCGTGGTGTGCGCCCGGCGGGCAAGCCGCTCGACCTTGCCCAGGACCACGGCCCGGTGTTCATGCAGGCTCTGGCCGAACGGGTGCAGGGGGCGCAATGCCGGCTGGAGGGGGTTCTGGCGCGGCTGACCCTGCCTTTGGCAGAGGTTCTGACCCTGGTGGGAGGGGCGCTGCTGCCCCTGCCGCAGGCGGCGCTGGAACGGATCAGTCTGGAAGGGTTGGACGGGCGACGAATGGCCGAAGGCCGGTTGGGCCAGAACCGCGGCATGCGGGCGGTGCGGTTGAACGAAGGGGTGGCCGGTGCCACGACGGCGACGCAGGGGCCAAGCCCGATGGCCGCGTTGAGCGAGCCACCAAGCCGCGAGGCGCCGGACGAGGTGAGGTTGCAGGCGACGGGAACCGCTTGAGGCGGGATGAGTTCAACGGCGAGCGCTGGCTTGCTGGATTGCGGTTCGTGGGGGTTTCACACCCCCACACCCCCGTGAGATATTTGTGCCAATGTGATTGGGGGGGGCGAAATTTTAGACAAGTTGGCGGGAGTTCGGTCTGGCGGGTTGGCAGAGTTGGGGAAGCCAGGCGCCACCCCCGATCAATTGCGGTTGATAAAGCCGCCATCAAACTTGATGAACCCCGGGTGACTGGGCTTACCCTGCGGCCAGTGCGTCGATCCGGGCACGCAGGGGTTCCAGCTGATAGCCGAACCGTGCCGGGATGCCGATCAGCGCGTCGGTCGGCTGCCGGCCTGCGTTCATCAGGGCCCAGACCTGCGAACAGCGGTTGCCAGAGGCGCAATAGGCAAAGACCGGCCCGGTGGCGGCGGCGGCGGCGGCGGCCTGGGCCTTGATGTTGGCGTCGGTGATGTTGCCGGGCATGAGCGGGATCGCCACGAAGGTCAGACCCGCCGCCTCTGCCGCCTCCCGCATCGCCGCGGTCTGCAAGCTGCCGGGAATTTCGCCGTCCGGGCGGTTGTCGATCAGCGTGGTGAAGCCGGCGGCCTTGATCGCCGCCATGTCGGACAGGTCGATCTGCGGCGAGACGGCGTAAGCGGGGGTCAGGGCACGGATTTCCATTTTGCTCCTTCGGGTGGCAGCGTGGGGGGCGGCAGCGTGGGGGGTGGCAGCTTGCGGGGTGGCAGCTTGCGGGGTGGCGTTTTGGCTGCGAAGACTGGGCGCTGCAAGCATACCTGCGGTCATGGCAAGAAGAAAGACCAGACCACCCCAGCCGCCAAAGCTGAGCGATGCCAGCGCCGGGCCGGGGCAGAGGCCCGCCAGCGCCCAGCCCATGCCGAACAGGACCGAGCCGGTGATCAGGTCGCGGTCAATCTCGCGGTTTGGCGGGGCGGGCAGCGGGAAGCCGAGGACCGAGGCTTTGCGGCGGGCGGCCACGCGCCAGGCGACGGCCATCGGCAGGATCGCACCGCCGAGGACAAAGGCCAGGGTCGGATCCCAGTCGCCGAAGACATCGAGCCAGCTTTGCACCTTAATGGTGTCGGTCATGCCCGAGATCAGCAGCCCGGCGCCGAAGATGCCGCCTGCGATCAGGCTGGTGAGCAGGCGCCGCATCACATCATCCCCAGCATGTGGCGCAGCAGTGCCATCGTGATGCCGCCCGCCAGCAGA
The DNA here is from genome assembly GCA_043738565.1 of Rhodobacterales bacterium. GTDB lineage: Bacteria > Pseudomonadota > Alphaproteobacteria > Rhodobacterales > Rhodobacteraceae > Stagnihabitans. Next base: position 5,448 of record JAYUGA010000172.1, on the reverse strand, counting down.
AAGACCAGCGTGGCCACGATGCTGCGCCACGACAGCCGCGAGATGCCGCAGACACCGTGGCCCGACGTGCAGCCGTTGGCCAGCCTGCTGCCGATGCCGACCAGCAGGCCTCCGGTGATGATCACCGGCCAGTTGGTCGTGATATGGGTCGCAGCGCCGGGGACAGCCCATGCCATCACCGCCGGAACCGCGACCACTCCGGCGACAAAGACCACGTGGTCAGGCCAGTTTGACCAGCCGCTGCGGTCCACCAGCCCGCCGAAAATGCCGGAAATTCCGATGATCCGGCCATTCATCAAGAGATACAGCGCCGCTGCGCCGCCAATCATCAGCCCGCCCGCAAAACCCCAGATCCATTCCGCCTGCATGACACCCTCACAACCCGTTGACCGGCACCTTCAGATAGGATTTGCCGTCATCCTCGGGTTCTGGCATATGCCCCGCCCGCATGTTGACTTGCAAGCTGGGAATGATCAGGCGCGGCATGGCGAGGGTGGCATCGCGGGCCTCGCGCATGGCGATGAATTCGGCTTTGGGGCGACCGGCGCCGACATGTTTGTTCAGCGCCTTCTGGGCACCGACCGTGGTTTCCCAGGCGAATTCCTCGCGGCCCGGGGCTTTGTAGTCGTGGCAGACGAAGATCCGGGTCTCATCGGGCAGGGTCAGGATGCGCTGGATGCTGTCATACATCGTGGCCGCCGAGCCGCCGGGAAAGTCGCAGCGGGCGGTGCCGTAGTCGGGCATGAACAGGGTGTCGCCGACAAAGGCCGCATCGCCCACCACATAGGTCAGGCAGGCCGGGGTGTGGCCGGGGGTGTGCATCACGTCGCAGCGCTGCTGACCGATCATCAGGCTGTCGCCGTCCTTGAACAACTGATCGAATTGCGAGCCGTCGCGGGCAAAGCGGGTGCCCTCGTTGAACACCTTGCCAAAGGTTTCCTGCACCAAGGTGATGCGGTCGCCGATGCCCAACTTGCCGCCAAGGCGTTCTTGCAGATAGGGGGCGGCGGACAGGTGGTCGGCATGGACATGGGTTTCCAGAACCCATTCCAGTCGCAGCCCCTGCGCCGTGATGAACGCCACCACCGCATCCGCCGCGCGGGTGTCGGTGCGGCCCGAGGCATAGTCGAAATCCAGCACCGAATCGATCACCGCACAGGCCCGGCCCTGCGGTTCGACCACGACATAGGTGACGGTATTGGTCGCCTCGTCGAAAAAGCTGTGCACAGCGGGCGACATCGCAATCTCCTTTAGGGCGGCGGGCGTCTTGCGGGTAGACTAGCGGATATGACGCCGCTTGTCGCGCGCCGGCTTGACTTGTGTCAATGCCGGACCGGGCGATCCGGACTAGCGTCGTGTCAGCACAGGAGAAGATCATGACATCCACGGCCAAACGCAAGCTGCAACTGGAAACCCGGCTGGCCGACCTGACCGGCCGCATTGGTGCCATCGGGCGCGAGTTGGGCGAGCATCAGGCCAAGGACTGGGAGGAAATGGCGACCGAGCGCGAATCCGACGAGGTGCTGGAAAGCATGGGGGTCGGGGCGCAGCAGGAAATCCGCGCGATCAGGGCGGCGCTGAAGCGGATCAGTGCCGGGGTCTATGGCACCTGTGTGCGCTGCGGGGCCGAGATCGGCGAGGCGCGGCTGGACCTCTTGCCGTTCACGCCGTTCTGCAAGGATCACGCCGCCTGAAATCCGGAGGCTTGGTTATTGCCAATTTGGCCGCGCGGGCCTTTTAGTGGTGCGGCGGGAAGACGGGTGGGGGCGGGCGTGGCAGGTCGGGAAACGGAAGCAGCGGTGGTGCGGCAAGAGCGGATCGGCGCGGTCATGGGGCTGGTGCTGACGCATCCGCCGGTCAACGCGCTGTCGCAGGCGGTGCGGCGGGCGCTGGCGGAGGGCTTGCAGGCGGCGGAGGCTGATCCGGGCGTGCAGGCCATCGTGATCCGGGGCGAGGGCAAGGGCTTCTCTGCCGGGGCGGATATTGGCGAATTTGGCCGGGTCAGCCAGACCATCGGGCTGGACGAGTTGTGCCGCCGGATCGAGGCTTGCGCCAAGCCGGTGATTGCGGCGCTGCATGGCACGGCTTTGGGCGGCGGCTTTGAGATTGCCCTTGCGGCGCACTACCGGATTGCCAATGCGCAAGCGCTGCTGGGGCTGCCGGAGGTGAATCTGGGCCTGTTGCCGGGTGCGGGCGGCACCCAGCGCCTGCCCCGGCTGATCGGGGCCAAGGCGGCGTTGCGGATGATGCTGACCGGGATGCCGGTCCGCGCCGGTGAGGCGGCGGCTTTGGGGCTGGTGGACCGGGTGGTCGAGGCTGGTCTGACCGAGGCGGCGCTGGCGCTGGCGGGCGAGGGCCTGCCGCCCCGGCGCAGCGGCGAGGCGGTGCAGGGGTTGAAGGATGCGGCGGGCAATCACGCGGCGATCCACGCGGCAAGGCTGGCGCAGAAGGGCAACAGTTTGCCCGCGCCCTTGCGGATCATCGACTGTGTCGAGGCGGCGACGCTGTTGCCGCTGGAGCAGGGGCTGCATGCCGAGCGGGCGGCGTTCGAGGATCTGGTCGACACGCCGCAGGCCGCAGGGCTGCGCCATGCCTTTTTCACCGAGCGTCGTGCGGTTGTGCCGCCGCCCGAGGTGGCCGCGCTGGGCGTGCAGCCGATTGCGACGCTGGGCCTGTGGCGGGCGGATGATGCCTCGGCGGATCTGGCGTTTCAGGCACTGTTGTCGGGGATGCGGGTGGCGCTGGCCGATCCCGACCGTGCAGCCCTGGTCGTGGCACTGGAGCGGATTGCCGGGCGGCAGGAACAGGCCGTGGTGGCGGGCCGCATGACAGAGGATACCCGTGATGCCGATTGGGCGCGGCTGACCTCAACCCTGTCGGCTGCCCCATTGGCGGCGGCGGATCTGGTGTTGCTGGGCGGCGGGCAGACTGTGGCGCCCGATGTGCTGGCAGGCGGGATGCAGGCGGCGATTGGCGCGGTGGGCGCACAGGGGCCGCAGGTGGCGATTACCGTGGCTGATGCGGCGGGCGGCATGGCGGAACTGGCGATGGCACCGGGGGCAGCACCCGAGGTGGCGGCGCGGCTGCTGGCGCTGGCGCGGCGTCTGGGCTGGCGGGTGATCTTTACCGGGCCGGGCGGGCCGATCGAGCTGCACTTGCGGCAGGCGCTGGCGGGGGCGGTGGCGGAACTGGAAGCGCAGGGCCTGACGCGGGAGGCGGTGGCGGCGGCGCTGGCGGCCTATGGCATGGGCTCCGGGCCGCAGTCGTTCCTGCCGCCGATGCCCGCGGGCGGCGCGGCGGTGGTCGCCTGTTGTCTGGCGGCACTGGCGGCAGCGGGGGCGCGGATGCTGCAAGAGGGCCGCGCCCGCCGCCCGCTGGATATTGACGCGGTGGCGCTGCTGTCGGGCTTGATGCCGCGGTGGGAGGGCGGGCCGATGTTTCAGGCCGACCGCCGCGGGCTTCTGGTGCTGCGGGCGGACCTGCGGGGACGGGGCACGGCGTTGTTCGAGCCTGCGGCGCTGATCGACCTTCTGATCGCGGAGGGTCGGGATTTTGGCAGTCTGAACGGGCGGTAGGACAGGGTGGATATTGGTGGAATCGCAGCGCTGCTGCACGGAGGTTCGCGGGGGTTTCACACCCCCGCACCCCCGTGGGAAATTTGGGCCAATGTGAATGGCGGCGAAATGGCAGGCGTATTGTCGGGACCAGGTTGTGGGGAGGTTGCCAACAGGTATGTTGACACCCTAGCGCAGGATGATGGCGACGACGACGACCATCAGACCGATGGCCGCCACGCCAAAGCCCGCCATGTTCCAGACCAGCACCCGGTGCAGCGCCAGATTGCGGGCCTCGGCATTCGGTTCGGCGCGGGCGGCGAGTGCCAGCCTGATGCACCAGACCAGCGCCGCCAGCCCGATCAGCGTTAGGACTGCCCCGCTCCAGATCACCGCGTTCATCGAAGGCTCCGTTTTCCCCGCGCCTAGCCGGTCTGGCCAGGCCTGACAAGCCATGCCAGCCCTTGCACCCTGGCCTTGCCCAAGGGTAGGGAGGTCCAAAGCAAACCCGATGCGAGGCAAAGATGAGCGACCCTAGCGACACCTATTCCGTGACCGCCGACGAATTGCGCCAGTTCATCGAGCGTTTGGAACAGCTTGATGCGGAAAAGGCCGATGTGGCCGAGCAGCAGAAAGAGCTGATGGCAGAGGCCAAGGGCCGGGGCTATGACACCAAAATCATCCGCAAGGTCATCGCCTTGCGCAAGCGCAAGCCGGACGAGATTGCCGAGGAAGAAGCGATCATGGAGATGTACAAGGCTGCTCTGGGGATGAAATAGCCTGTCTTTTGCGGGTCGCTCCGCGCTCCGTTTCCGGCGCTCTTGGCCGGGTTGGCGCGGAACGACCGTCTGGGAGCGAGGAGCAGCACCCTGCTGATACGGCACCTTCTTGCCCTTCAGGGGGCGATCAGGCGGACCCCGGCCATCTGGGCGATCCGCGCCACATCCTGTTCGTAAATCCGGGTCAGGCTGGCAATGGTGCCGGCGGTCCAGCCCGGCACCTCGACCTCGACATTGATCCGCTCGGACAGGGCGAACTTGTCGAGGAACGCCGAGACCACCTTGCGCCGCATCTCTGGCGAGGTGACGGGATGGCTGGCAAGGTAAGCCTGCATCCGTTTCAGGCCCTCGGCGGACATGATCTGGGTCAGGAGTTCGTGGGCGTCGTCGAGCACGGTGCCGGGGGCATGGCCGGAGACCGCCTGCAACACCTCGGGCCAGATCAGCGGCGTATCCTCGTCGCACCAGATGGACAGCGGCACTTCGGGGTTGGCCCGCAGCACCCGTTCGATCAGGTCGGACCAGCGAATGGCATGGGGATCAAGGCCCTTCAGGAACTCGGGGAAGGTCTTGCTGCCACCCTTGTGGTTTTTCTGCTTGTCGAACAGCGCCGGCAGAAAGGTCGCGGGGTTGCGCAGCGCCAGGCAGAATTCCGCTGCGATGTCGGGAAAGATCAGCGAGAACGCCCGCACCCGCTCGCCCGCCGCCCGGTACAGCCCGCCATCCATCACCCAAGGGGCAAAGGACAGAAAGCTGTCCCAACTGAGGATCAACCGCGCGGCGTCGTCCTCCTCCATGATCTGGTCCAGCACCAGTGACTGCGTGTCCGCCGAGGCCGGCTGCCCCTTCAGCGCCACCGCCGTCTCGCGCAGCAGGGTGCGGTATTTGGTCGGCCCCGGCACCACGATGCCCTGTTCCGCCAGCAGGGCGCGGTTCTTCAGCAGACAGCGCAGCAGTCTTTCGTCATCGGTGCAATGCGCGCCGAGGTGGTAGACAATTCGCATGCGACGGCGCCTTTTGCGGTTCTCGGCTCTTGGCGCAACTATACGGGCTTTTGCCGACAGGGAAACAGCAATTCGCCCCGCCCGTTCCCGCCGAGCCCCAAGCCTGCCACC
>JAYUGA010000171.1:0-13179 GCA_043738565.1 Rhodobacterales bacterium | reverse complement strand
GGTGCAGCGTGGTTTCCAGGTCCTCGCCGGAATGGAAATGGTGGCTTTGCAGCACCTCCTCGATCCGGCCGTTGAAGCGCTCGACCATGCCGTTGGTTTGGGGGTGCTGCGGTGGGGCCAGGCGGTGCTTGATGCCGAGATCGGCGCAGATCTGGTCGAACGCGTGCTGGCCGGTGGGGCTGCGTTTGCGCAGACCGAATAGGCGGTCGCTGAATTCGCGGCCCCTCGCCATTGTCTCTCGGACCAATGGCGTTCCAATGGTTCGATCGGTCAGCACGGTGCGGATCCGGATCGGGCAGGCCCGTTCGAGATCGCGCAGAAAGCGGCGGGCGTTGGCGGCGGTCTTGGATTTGTAGATGCGGATGAACACCCAGCGGGTCGCCCGGTCGATGGCGGCAAACAGGTAGCGGCGCGAGGATTCGTCAGCCATTTGAGGTAGATACTTGACGTCGACATGCAGATAGCCGGGCGCGTAGGCCTTGAACGCCTGGTGCTTCGGCCGGGGTGATTGCGCCTGCAGGTCACCAGATTGCCGACCCCATGGCGGCGCAGGCACCGGTCCAGCCCCGAGCGCGACACATCCGGGTTCAGGAACTCCCGGACCACCGCCAGCAGGTCGTCGATCGACACCAGCAACGCCTTGCGCAGAACGACCGCAACCGCCTCCTGCACCGGGGTCAGTGTCGTTTGAAGCCGGTGCGGCGTGTGGCTGCGGTCCTGCACGGTTGAGCGGTGTTTCCATTTGTAGACGGTCTGCTCGGTGGTGCCGAAGCGCTCCGCGAGGGCTGACGCAGGCGCATCGCTGGCTTGGATCGCCGCCCGCACCTTCGGTGTCGTGGTCGCTTGGCTGTGAAGATGAATCAACATGTGCGAACCCCGCTCCGAATGTCGCTCAGAACCGATCTTGCCATGAAAAACGCAGATCGACGAGGGGATATGTGATCATCCGGGATGGGACAGTTATCTTCTAAATGTTAGTCCTGCAGGGCACCAATAAAATCAATGGGCTACTTGATAAGGCAGTGGGCGGTTGGCGCCGATTTATTCTAGCGCATCCAGCGCGCCCGCCGTCCGGCAAGAAAGGCAGCAATGCCGTCGGCGGCTTCCTCGCCCTCCCAGATATCTGCAAGGCTTTGGATCGACTGCTCGATCACCTGAGCATCGATAGGCGGACCAAGGACGCGGGCAAAGGCCTTGGCCGCAGCGACCGCGCCAGGAGCAGCGCTCAGATAGGGTGCCACTTCGGTCTCGACTGCCGCATCAAGATCGCTGTCAGCCGCGACTTTGGCCACGATGCCAAGCGCGCGGGCCTCGTCCGCGTCGAAAATCCGCGCAGACATGAAGACCCGTCGGGCAGGACCTTCGCCGATCCTGGCCAGTACATAGGGACCGATAGTGGCCGGGATCAGGCCAAGCCGGGTTTCGGTGAAGCCGAATTTGGTGCCGATAGCGGCAACGGCCACGTCGCAGATGCAGGCCAGGCCAACGCCGCCGCCAAAGGCTCCGCCATGCAGCCGACCGATCAGCGGCACCGGCATTTCGTTCAGTGCCTGCAACATCAGGGCTAGGTCGCGCGCCGCTTGCATCCGTCCGGCACGATCCGCTGCAATTTGGGCTTTCATCCAGTCGAGATCGCCACCCGCACAGAAGACGGGACCCGCGCCCGACAGGACCACGGCTCTGGTGGCGCGGCTGGCACCAAGGGTCAGAGCCAGATCAGTCAAGTCCGCGATCATGGCTGCTGATAGCGCATTGCGCTTTTCGAGGCGGTTCAGCGCGACATAAACGATTCCGCGCTCATCCGTCCGCACCGTCAAAGTGGCATAGGGGGCCATTCAAGCGCTCCTCAAGGTTTTCGCACAGGCGGCGGCTGTGGTCATGAGCGCCGGGTCGATGCCGGTGACAAAGCCCTTTTGCTGCAACAGCGCAACCACCGCCTCGGTGGCAACATTACCTTTCGCCCCCGGCGCATAGGGACAACCGCCAAGCCCGCCCGCCGCGGCGTCGAAGACCCGCAGGCCGAAATCGAGGGAAACAGCGATATTGGCCAAGGCCTGACCTTGCGTGTCGTGGTAATGTCCGGCCAGCTTTTGCGCCGTGACCACGGCCAGCACCGCTTCCAGCATCCGGGCAACCGTGTCGGGCGTGGCATGGCCGATGGTGTCACCGAGCGAGACCTCATGGCAACCGATGTCGCGCAAGGCCCGCGCCACTCGGGCGACAGCTTCCGGCGGGGTCGGCCCGTCATAGGGGCAGTCGGTGACACAGGAGACATAGCCGCGTACCGGCAGGCCTGCCGCTTGCGCTGCAGCCAGCACCGGGACAAAGCGGTCCAGGCTTTCGGCGATACCGCAATTGATGTTCGCCCGGCTGAAACCTTCCGAGGCCGAGGCGAAGACGGCCACCGCATCGACCCCGGCCGCCAAAGCGGCTTCGAACCTCTTCAGGTTCGGGGTCAGTGCCGAGTAGGTGACGCCGGGTACGCGATGAATGCCTTTTAAGACCGTCGCCGCATCGGCCAGTTGCGGCACCCATTTCGGGCTGACAAAGCTGGTCACTTCGATCCGGGTCAGACCACAGGCCGAGAGCAGGTCCACAAGCCGGATCTTGTCTGCCGTCGGAACGAGGCGCGCCTCGTTCTGCAAACCGTCGCGCGGGGCCATCTCGACGATGGTGACCGGGTCAGCCATCTTTCGGCTCCAGCACCAGAAGCACTGCGCCATCGCTGACCTGATCGCCGGTCGAAGCCAGAATCTGCGCCACAACGCCATCGCGCGGCGCGGTCATGGTATGCTCCATCTTCATCGCCTCCAGCACCAGAAGCGGCACGCCTTTGGCAACCGTCTGGCCGACCGAGGCCGCGACCCACTTCACCACACCCGGCATTGGCGCCAGAATCCGGTCACTGACTGCTGCGCTGTCCTCCGTTTGTGCCAGTGCCTCCGGCAGGCCGAAGGCAAAGCTGCGACCCTTCGCAAAGATGGTGACGCGGTCCGCGCCCCGTACCACATCCATGATCTGCTGGTGGTCGCCCGACTGCACCGCGAAAGTGCTGCCGATGCGCCGGACAACCCGCAGATCGACAGTGCAATCTTCCATATCGACTTGCCAAGTCCCATAGGACAAGGCCATCACCTTGGCATGGATCGCAGCGCCGTCCCGTTCCAGCGCGACAGACTGGCGGTCCTGCGCCCAATGACGCCAACCCGCCAGCGCCGACCATGGGTCCGTGGAATCGCGCGGCCCCAGCAGGCCCAAAACGGCAATTGCTGCAAGCGCGGTCACCGCAGCATCGGGAGGGGTTTGCCGCAGCAAACCGGCAAGGTCGCGGGCGATCAGGCCGGTATCGATGGCTCCCGCTGCGAAACCCTGGTGCTGCGCCAAGGCTTGCAGGAATTCGAGGTTGGTGATGGTCCCCGCCACCTGACAGTCGGCCAGCGCCTTGACGAGTTGAGTGAGAGCCGTAACCCTGTCCGGCCCATGGACGATGATTTTGGCGATCAGCGGATCATACCAAGGGCTGATCGTGTCGCCGTGCCGCGCACCGCTGTCGATGCGCAGCACACCGCGCACGAAACGGCCGCCGTCCGGGAAGGCCAGATGTTCCAGCCGCCCGGTGGCAGGCAGAAAACCCTTGGCCACATCCTCGGCATAAAGCCGCGCTTCGAAGGCATGGCCATTGATGGTCAAATCTTCCTGGCGGAAGGACAGGGGTTCGCCTGCAGCGACGCGCAACTGCAATTCGACGAAATCAAGGCCGGTGATCGCTTCGGAGACCGGGTGTTCAACCTGCAACCTTGTGTTCATCTCCATGAACCAGAACCGGTCCGCGCGCAGGCCCTGACTGGCATCGGCGATGAATTCCACCGTGCCCGCGCCCTGATAGCCGATGGCTCTGGCCGCCGTGACCGCTGCCCCCGTCATTGCGGTGCGCACCTCCTCCGGCATATCCGGGGCCGGGGCTTCTTCGATCACCTTCTGATGCCGCCGTTGCAAGGAGCAGTCGCGTTCGAAGAGGTGAACGACATTGCCATGGCTATCGCCAAAAACCTGAATTTCAACGTGGCGCGGGTTGGCGATGTAGCGTTCGATCAGCACCGCCTGATCGCCGAAACTTGACTGGGCTTCGCGCTGTGCCCCCGCCAGCGCAGCGCCGAAATCTTCAGCGCATTCAACCAGCCGCATCCCCTTGCCGCCGCCGCCCGCTCGCGCCTTGATCAGCACCGGATAGCCGATGGCAGAAGCTTGTTCGGTCAGAAAATCGCCCGCCTGTTCCGCGCCGTGGTAGCCCGGCACCACCGGCACACCCGCCTGTTCCATCAGCGTCTTGGCGGCATCCTTCAGCCCCATTGCCCGGATCGCGGCCTCGGAGGGGCCGATGAAGACCAGACCCGCCGCCGCGACGGCAGCAACGAAATCCGGGCTCTCTGACAAAAAGCCGTAACCGGGATGGATCGCCTCCGCCCCGGCCTTAAGCGCCGCCCGAATGATCGCATCGCCGCGCAGATAGCTTTCCGACACCGGGGCGGGTCCGATCCGAATGGCCTCGTCGCCCATCGCCACATGCAGTGCCTCAGCATCGGCGTCGGAATAGATCGCAACCGACCGAATGCCCATCCGGCGGGCAGTGTTGATCACCCGGCAAGCGATCTCTCCTCGGTTCGCGATTAGGATCTTGCGGAACATCATACCCCCTACATCCGGAACACGCCAAAGCGAGTCTCTGCGATGGGCGCGTTCAGGCTGGCGGCCAGTGACAAGGCAAGCACGGCGCGGGTCTTGCGCGGGTCGATGATGCCGTCGTCCCACAGTCGGGCCGAGGCGTACAGCGGATGGGACTGCTCTTCGAACATCTCCAGCGTCGGGCGTTTGAAATCGGCCTCGGCTTCCGTCGACCACTGGCCACCGCCGCGCTCGATCGCCTCGCGCTTGACCGTCGCCAGCACCCCCGCCGCCTGCTCGCCCCCCATCACCGAGATGCGGCTGCCCGGCCAGGACCACAGGAAGCGCGGGCCAAAAGCCCTTCCGCACATGCCGTAATTGCCCGCCCCGAACGAGCCCCCGACGATCACGGTTATCTTGGGCACCTGGGTCGTCGCCACCGCCGTCACCAGCTTCGCGCCATCCTTGGCGATGCCGCCCGCCTCGGCTTTTTTGCCGACCATGAAGCCGGTGATGTTCTGCAGGAACACCAGTGGAATCTTGCGCTGACTGCACAATTCAACGAAATGCGCACCTTTCAATGCCGATTCCGAGAACAGCACGCCGTTGTTGCCGATGATCCCGACTGGCATTCCCATCACATGCGCGAACCCGCACACCAGCGTGGTGCCATAGCGCACCTTGAATTCGTCAAACCGGCTGCCGTCGACGATCCGGGCAATCACCTCGCGGATGTCGTAGGAGGTCCGCAGATCGCAGGGTACGACGCCAAGGATTTCGTCAGGATCGTAGAGCGGTTCTTCTACGGGTTGCATCTGCAACTCGCTCAGCTTCACCCGGTTCAGGTTGGCCACCGCCTGCCGCACCAAGGCCAGTGCATGATTATCGTCACCCGCAAGATAGTCGGCAACCCCCGATAGCCTGGTGTGGACATCGCCGCCGCCCAGATCCTCGGCGCTGATCACCTCGCCGGTCGCGGCCTTGACCAAAGGCGGGCCGGCCAGAAAGATCGTGCCCTCATCTTTCACGATGATCGTCACGTCGGACATTGCGGGCACATAGGCCCCGCCTGCGGTGCAGGAGCCCATCACCGCCGCGATCTGAGCAATGCCTTGCGCCGACATATTGGCTTGATTGAAGAAGATCCGGCCGAAATGGTCGCGGTCGGGAAAGACCTCATCCTGATTGGGCAGGTTCGCGCCGCCGCTGTCGACCAGATAGACGCAGGGCAGCTGGTTCTGCAGCGCAATCTCCTGCGCGCGCAGGTGCTTTTTCACCGTCATCGGAAAATAGGTGCCGCCCTTCACGGTGGCATCGTTGCAGATCACCATGACCTCGCGGCCCGAAACCCGCCCGATGCCGGTGATCAGCCCGGCCGAGGGGCAATCGCCGCCATAGAGGCCGTGGGCCGCGAAAATCCCGACCTCCAGAAACGGCGAGCCGGGGTCCAAGAGGTGCGTCACCCGGTCCCGCGGCACCATCTTGCCGCGCCCGATATGGCGGGCGAGGGCTTTCTCGCCGCCCCCTGACATGGCGGCCTCGACCGCCGCCGTGATCGGAACAATGGCAGCCAGATGGGCGGCGCGGTTGGCGCGAAAACTATCGGAATTGGGCAGGGTGGCGGACGTCAGGCGCATCGGGTGGCTCCCTTGCCGATAGCATAAAGTGATACTACATTAGTGACCACAGAACGTGATAGCGGGTAACTTCCAGCATCGTGATTCAGGCAGTGTGGCAGGGTCCATGGCAGCGCAGCACTTGAGAGCTTCGCAATGCTATCTTCGAAACCCGCCCGCACCCTAGCGTCGATCTTTGCCAACCCGGTCCCCGCTGACATCCGTTGGGCCGATATTGAAACACTCTTCCGCGCACTTGGCGCGGAAATCGAACAGGGGTCCGGCTCGCGAATCCGTATATTGCTGAACGGTCGGCGGATGACCTTCCATGCGCCGCACCCCCAGCCAGTGATCATCAAGGATGCGGTGCGTTCGGTGCGCTGCTTCCTTATGGAGGCCGGAATACAACCATGAAATCCTACAAGGGCTATGGCGCCACCGTTTCCTTCGACGAAGAGGCGCTGCTGTTCCACGGCGACGTGCTCGGCATCCGCGATGTTGTCACGTTTCAGGCGCGGACAGCGGAAGATTTGCCAAAGGCTTTCCACGAAAGTGTGGATGACTATTTGGACTGGTGTGCGAAAGACGGCGTTGATCCGGAAAAACCATTCTCGGGCAGTCTTTCGTTGCGCACGACTCCGGAATTGCACCGGCGCATGTCCGACGCGGCGGCCCGCCATGCCAAATCGCTCAATCAATGGATGATCGAGGCCCTGGCGAGCAAAGCCGATGAAGATGCCGAGGGTGCGCTGAAAGTGGTCTGACATCACGCCCCCGCCGCCATCATCTCGCGCCCGATCAGCATCCGGCGGATTTCGCTGGTGCCGGCACCGATCTCCATCAGCTTGGCATCGCGGAACAGGCGGCTGACCGGGCTTTCGCTCATGAAGCCTGCGCCGCCCATCGCCTGTACTGCCTGATGCGCCACGGTCATCGCCGCCTCGCTGGCATAAAGCACGCAGGCCGCGGCATCCGCCCTTGTGACCTGACCGCGATCGCAGGCGGCGGCCACTGCATAGACATATGCCCGCGCGGTGTTCAGGCTGGTGTAGATATCGGCAATCTTGCCCTGCATCAGTTGGAAATCACCGATCCGCTGGCCGAACTGTTTTCGGGTGGCAAGGTAAGGCATGATCTCGTCCAGACAGGCCGCCATGATGCCGGTGCCTATGCCGGACAGCACCACCCGTTCGTAATCGAGCCCCGACATCAGCACCCGCACCCCGCGCCCCTCGTCGCCCAGCACATTCTCGAACGGCACCGCGACATCGTCGAACACCAGTTCCGCCGTGTTCGAACCGCGCATCCCCAGCTTGTCGAAATGCGGGCCGGTCGAGAACCCCTTCATTGATTTCTCGACCAGAAAGGCCGTGATGCCTTTCGATCCGGCACCGGGATCGGTCTTGGCATAGACCACCAGCACATTGGCATCCGGGCCGTTGGTGATCCAGTATTTCGTGCCGTTCAGCAGATAGTGGTCGTTGCGCTTCTCGGCGCGCAACTGCATCGACACCACGTCTGAACCGGCACCGGCCTCGCTCATCGCCAAGGCGCCGACTTGTTCACCGCTGACCAGTTTGGGCAGATACTGCGCTTTCTGCGCGGCGCTGCCGTTCAGGTTGATCTGGTTGACGCAAAGGTTGGAATGGGCGCCGTAAGACAGGCTGACCGAGGCCGAGGCGCGGGCGATTTCCTCGACTGCGACCACATGCGCCAGATAACCCATCCCCGCCCCGCCATAGGCTTCCGGCACGGTGATGCCCAAAAGGCCAAGTTCACCCATCTCGCGCCAAAGTTCCGGGGGGAAGTGGTTGGAGCGGTCAATCTCGGCGGCCAGCGGCTTCACCCGCGCCTGTGCCCAGGATTGCACCATGTCGCGCAGGGCGTCGATATCCGCGCTCAGATCGAATTTCGTCGTTGCGGTGAACATTTAGGCTCCTCCCGGCTCATTCTGCGGCAAGTTGCGTTTCGCTGCGCAGCAATTTCGCGCACAACCCGGTTCGCCGCAGCGCGGCATTGGTGATGGCTGCGGCCTTGACCGGGCCAAAACCCCTGATCTCGTCCGGCAGCGCCAACAGCGCCAGCGCGGTTGCTGCATTGGCGTCGGTGAGTGTGGCCAGCACTTCGGCGACATCCGCCTCGTATTGGACGATCAAGGCGCGTTCGGCTCGCCGCTCTGCGGTACGCCCGAACGGATCAAACACGGTGCCGCGCAAGCGCTTCATGCGGGCGAGCAGCCGAAACACGGTCATGGTGAAGCTGCCGAATTCGCGCTTCTTGGGTCGCCCGTTCGGAGCAAGACCCGGCAAGAAAGGTGGTGCGAGGTTGAAGGCCATGCGGAAATCCCCGGCAAATTGGGCCTGCAGCGCGGTCGTGAAAGCCGGCTCGGTGAAAAGCCGCGCAACCTCGTATTCGTCCTTGTAAGCCAGCAACTTGGCATAGTACTGCGCCGCCGACCGCAAAATCGCTGCAGCGATGCTGTGATCGGCCAACCTAGCCACCCCAAGACGAACCCGGTTGACGAGAGCCAGATAGTGTTCGGCCAGACGGGCGTCCTGATAGGCCGTCAGATGCGCCACCCGGTGCGCGAGCAACTGGTCCAGCGTCAGCGCGGCTTGTGCGGTCATCCGCACGACAGGGGCGATTTGTGCCTTGACCGCTGCCGCATCGCTGGCCAGCAGCCTACCCCAGTTGAAGGCGGCACCATTGGCCGCCACCGAAACGCCGTTGAGCCCGATTGCGTCCAGAATCGCCGAGGCACCTACGGGAATGAAGCCCTGCTGCCAGGCATAGCCGAGCATCATCATGTTCGCCGCGATCTCGTCCCCGGCCAGACCCTTGGCGATGTCACTGAAGTTGTGGAAATGCGCGGTCGAACGCACCGAATCCGCCACCACCCGCTCCACCGCGGCCTCTTGAAAATCGAAGTCGCGCAGGCGGACGAAGTCGGAGACAGCGGTGATTCTGGTGTTCAGCACCGCTTGGGTCAGCGCGGGATCGCAGAGTGCAATCGCCTCGACGGAAGCCGCCACCACCGAATCCGCCGCCAGCAGCAGATCGAGCCCGCCATTGGCGATATGTGGCGCAGTTGGCGGGTCATCGGCGGTCGAAATCCGGATATGGCTCAAGACCGCGCCGCCTTTCTGGGCGAGACCCGCCATGTCCATCACCAAGGGCGCGCGGCCCTCCAGATGCGCGGCCATCCCGAGTACGGCGCCGATGGTCAGCACCCCGGTGCCGCCGACCCCGGTGACGGCGATGTTCCAGGGGCGGTCCAGCGGCGGCAGGATCGGCTCGGGCAGGTTGGAGATGTCCGGTGCGCTCGCGGTTCGCCGCGCCAGGCTGGCGCCGCGCAGGGTGACGAAGGCCGGGCAAAAGCCCTTGAGACAAGAGAAATCCTTGTTGCAGGACGATTGATTAATCGTACGCTTGCGGCCGAATTCGGTTTCGACCGGCTCGATCGCGATGCAGTTCGACTGTTTGGAGCAATCGCCGCAGCCCTCGCAGACCGCAGTGTTGATGAAGACCCGCTTGTCAGGGTCTTCCGCGACCTTCGCCTTGCGACGCCGCCGCAGTTCGGCGGCGCAGGTTTGTTCGAAGACGATGGCAGTGGTGCCGGGGATGTCACGCACCTCGCGCATGACCACGTCGATATGATCGCGGTGCTTGACCACCACGCCGGGGGCGAGGGCGCTCTGGCGGTAAAGCTCAGGTCGGTCGGAGAGCAGGTAGATCTTGCCGACCCCTTCATGGAACAACTGATGCGTCAATTGCGGCGGGGTCAGAATGCCATCCAGCGGTTGCCCGCCGGTCATTGCCACCGCATCGTTGTAGAGCACCTTGTAGGTGATGTTGGCACCGCTCGCGACCGCTTGACGGATCGCCAGGAGGCCGGAGTGGAAATAGGTGCCGTCGCCCAGATTGACGAAACGGTGCTTTTCGCTGGTGTAACGGCTGATCGCCGTCCAGGGCACGCCTTCCGCCCCCATATGGGTGAAGGTTTCGGTCGAACGGTCCATCCATTGCGCCATGTAATGGCAGCCGATCCCGGCCATCGCCTTGGAGCCCTCGGGCACCCTTGTCGAGGTGTTGTGCGGGCAGCCGGCGCAGTAATGCGGCAGGCGCGTCACTGGCGGCAGATGGGCATGGGCCTGCGCTTCGAGCGTCTCAAGCCGGTGCAGCCGGGTCCGAATGCGGTCTTTCAGCCCTTCGGGCATGTCGCGCAGGGCCAGACGGTCGGCGATGGCGCGGGCGATGGCGGTGACCGACAGACCAGCCGACAGATGCAGGAAGGGCCGGTCCTTGTCATCGAACTTGCCGATGATGCGGGGCCGCACATCGCTGCGCCAGTTGAAAAGCTGCTGCTTGATCTGGTTCTCGATGATCTCGCGCCGTTCTTCGACCACCAGCACCTCGGTCAGCCCGGCGGAAAAGGCGCGGATGCCTTCGGGCTCCAGCGGCCAGGGCATCCGCACTTTGTAAAGCCGCAGCCCGACGGCCTTGGCCTCGTCATGCGCAATGCCCAATTCGTGCAGCGCCTGCACCACATCCTCATAGGCTTTGCCCGAAGCCACGATGCCGAACTGCGCATCTGGGGTGTCGAGCGTGGTCTCGTTTACCCGATTGGCGCGGGCGAAGGCGATGGCGGCGTAGCCTTTGTGTTCCTGCAACCGCTCGTCCTGCACCAAGGGCGGATCAGGCCAACGCAGGTTCAGACCGCCTTCGGGCATGTCGAAATCATCCGGCAGCGCGAATGTGCGGTGCTCCTGGTCCAGATCAACGACGGCCGAGGTTTCGACGGTTTCCGAGATCACCTTGAAGCCGACCCAGCAGCCGGAATAGCGCGACATCGCGATGCCCAGAAGGCCGTATTCCAGGAATTCGTGGATCGAGGACGGATAGAGCATCGGGATGATCGCCGAAATGAAGGCGTGGTCCGACTGGTGCGGGATCGACGAGGATTTGCAGCTGTGGTCGTCACCGGCGATGGCCAGAACCCCGCCATAGGCTGCGGTTCCGGCGGCATTGGCGTGTTTCAGCGCGTCGCCCGAGCGGTCAACTCCCGGCCCCTTGCCATACCAGATGCCCAGAACTCCCTGTTTCGTCGCCCCGGCGGACAGCCCGACCTGCTGGCTGCCCCAGACGGCGGTGACAGCAAGGTCTTCGTTCAGCCCGGGCTGGAAGGTCACGCCGAGCGGGTCGAGGTATTTGCGCGCCTTCACCAGTTGCTGATCATAACTGCCCAAGGGCGAACCGCGATAGCCGGAAATGAAGGCCGCAGTGTTCAGCCCTGCTGCGGCATCGCGGCGCATCTGGGTCATCGGCAAGCGCACCAGCGCCTGGGTTCCGGTCAGAAAGACTCGCCCGTCGGTCGCGGTATATTTGTCGTCCAGCTTGACCCCGACGTTCATTTGGTCCCCCGCCGCCGCCCCACGCTGCCTGTTCTACCCGCAGCATACACCAGCAGGGGCCAATCGGGCGTAATAATGCGTTGTGCCATTCGTGACTGTCCGCGCGCCTCCGTCACGATGGGGCGCAATTTCACGATGCGGCGGCCGGGTGCTGGCCAAGGTTGTTTCAAGGTTTGGCAGGGGGCTTGCGGCAACGGATTGGGGGCTGAACCGATCTGCGCCAGTTGCGCCAAAACGCTTAATTCTCTTGGCCTTGGTGGGTGAATCCCGGTATCTTTCTAGGGCCAGAATCCTGCAGAGGTGCCCATGCAGCGCTATGAATACAAGGTCGTCCCAAGCCCGCGCAATGGCGAATAGGTGCGGGGGGCAAGACCACGCCGGACCACTTTGCCCTGGCCCTGACCAGCCTGATGAACAATTTGAGTCAGGATGGCTGGGAATATCTGTGCGCTGACCCGCTGCCTTGCGACGAAAGGGTCGAACTGACCGGCAGCAAGACCACGTTTCAGAACGTCCTGGTGTTCCGACGGGTGATCGAGGCGGCGACTGAGCTGGCCCCGGCGCTGCTGTCGGCGGTCGCGGAAATGCCGTCCTCCCGGCTGGTGTTGAGTGCGGCGGAGGCGCCGGAAGGCGTCGCTCCGGCGCTGGGTCCGGCCAACCCGAGCCTCGCGGTCGAGTGATCAGCCCGCCGCTTTGATCGCCTGCGGCAAGGTTGCGGCAAAGGCGTCCAGGGCGGCGTCATCGCCGAGGCTGACCCGGATGCAGCGATCAAGTGGGGCGAACAACACGCCATGATCGCCGGGCGGCGGCGGCTCCATCCATGTCGCCCAGGCTAGAAACACCATCGCCGCCAATGGCTCCCCCGCCGAAAGAGCAATGACCATCTGCCATTGCAGCTGCTCAACCATCCGGCGGAATTCGTTCAGCCCAACCCGGCTGGACGAAAAGTTGTTCTGGCTCAGATCGCCGGTCATCAGCGCATAAGGCACCCGGAAGCCCGCCGCGATCATCTGCATCTGCACCCGGTTCCACTCGGCAATCCCGGAGGTGGAGGCGGGCTGGTTGAACTTGATATCTTTGCCGCCGCGGGCATAGGCGATGAGACCCGGCTCAAACTGTTCGACCTGATTGCCCGCGCCGTCTTGCACGATGGGCGCCACGGAATTCTGGGTTTCGTCGTCGTCAAAGACGATGCCAACGAGGCAAGCTTCGGTTTTCTTGCGCACCAGTTCGGCCTGCTGCCAGTCGCCTAAATCGCGCAGCGCCAGCATCGCGGGTGCGGCCCAGGGCACGCCCCGGTTCTGCACCCGCTGGCGTTCGAACATGTGCAGGACTTGCCCAGCGCCGATCCGCTCGGATTGAAACCGGGCTCGAAACACCATCCGGTTGCTGCCGGGATGTTCGGGAAACATCCAATAACCAGACCGGCGACCGGAGGCGTCGTATTCGATGCCCTGGTCGATATAGCCGTTCGCCGCCACCACCTGCAC
>JAYUGA010000170.1:0-1672 GCA_043738565.1 Rhodobacterales bacterium | reverse complement strand
GGAATCCGGAGATTAACCTTGTAAGAGAACCCCTAAGTAAACCTGTAAAGGAGGAGGAGGATGCGCAAGCGCGCGATTCCGATTTTGATCGGTTTTTCTCAGAGCTGCTGAATGCGCTGGGTTTTGCCGCCAACGCCACCCTGCCCGCCTGGTGGCAGGGCTGGCCAGCGCGGCTCCACGTGCAGCGGTGGCGGGATAACCTCGGATTGTCCGACGACCGGATCATCGAAACTGCCAAGGAAACCCGCAGCGATCATCCCAACCCACCCGATGGACCCAAAGCCCTCGACCGGTTCATGGAACGCGCCGCCCAGCGCGATGCGATCGCTTCCGCAGCAAACGCCAACGGTAAAAAACCCAAGCGGCCATCCAAGTGCGAGGTGAAGCTCCCGCTCAGTGACGACGAAAAAGCGGCGTTTTACGCCAAGATGGTCAACTCCGACGGCTATCTGCCCCAGAGCGTAATCAGCAACACCATCCGTGATGCCATGCTGGCCCGTGGCCTTGTCACGCCCGAACGACTGCGCCAGCGGGGGGTGCGGTGAATGGCATGGTGTCACGTCCCCGGCACGGACTGTCCCTCTGCGCAGGCGGCGGAGGCTTGGATTTGGGCCTCATGCTCGCCGAACCCGCCTATCACAGCCGCGCTTTCGTCGAGTGGGAGGAATATCCCCGATCCGTCCTCATCGCAGCCCAGCGCGCCGGGTATTTCGCCCCGGCACCCATCTGGGACGATCTGCGCAGTTTCGATGCCCGGCCCTTTCGCAGCGCCTTCGACATCGTCCTCGCGGGATATCCCTGTCAGCCCTTCAGCGCCGCTGGCAAACGCGGTGGCGCTGACGATCCCCGCCACCTCTGGCCCGAAGTCGCCCGCGTCATCCGGGAATGCGCCCCTGAATGGGTCTTCCTCGAAAATGTCGCTGGGCACGTCACCCTCGGCCTTGAGTCCGTCCTGCGAGAGCTTTGGGGCATGGGCTACACGCCTGCGGCGGGCCTGTTCAGCGCGGCAGAAGTCGGTGCGCCACACCAGCGGCTCCGGATATTCATCCTGGCCCACACCGATGAGCCTGCATCCCGGCACGGATCGCTACAACCCGGCCGGCAACAGCGAATTCGCTGTCGCGGACCTTCGGTTCACCCGCAAGGCGGAAGCGCTGGCGCTGGGCATCAGCAACTGGTCGACGCCCAAGGCGACGGACGGCGCGAAGGGTGGGCCGGGCCAGAGTTATGGCTCGGGCGGGATGCCACCGCTGCCAGCGCAGGCGGCGCAATGGCAGACGCCGGTGGCCGACGACCAGGTCGACCGGCTGCGCGGCAAGATCAACAGCCGGGGCGAACCGAAGCTGAGTGCGCAGGCGATCCAGTGGCCGACACCGGCAGCGCAGAACTGGAAGGGCAGCAGCCCGGCCAGCGTAACCCGCGCCGATGGCAAGTCGCGGATGGATATCCTGCACTACCGGGCGGAACAGGGCTTCACCCACCCGGACCCGGCGATCACGCTGGATGGGCTGCGGCCCTCGCATCACGCCCCGATCTCGCGCCCGCTGTGGGCCTATCTGATTGCCTCGCATGGGCGTGTCGTGTCGCGCAGAATCTTGAAAGCCCGGGCGCGGCGGCGGCTGAACCCGCTGTTCGTCGGCTGGTTGATGGGCTGGCCCATCGGTCACGCGCT
>JAYUGA010000169.1:0-4954 GCA_043738565.1 Rhodobacterales bacterium | reverse complement strand
CGCAGGACGCATGTTCATCCTCGGCCCGATAGAGTGAGTTCTCGGCCATGAAGGCGCGCTTGGCTTCCTCGGCCGCGACCCAGGCTTGGTCATAGATGGGCATGCGATTGCTCCGGGATCACGGGCAGGGCCGACATCTGGCCCTGACATTCAAACAGCGGTGTGGTTGACGCAAAGCCCGGCTCGCCCGGCATGATGAACGATATCGGCGCGCCGTCCGATGGCGTCCAGGTGCCATCCTGCGCCTGCCATTCCGAATGGCCGGAAAAGAAGGTGTGCCACTCCGCCGAGATATATTCATGGCCCCGCGCATGGCGCATCACGGTGCCTTTGTCGTCGGTCTGGGTGTATTCGTATTCGGTCTGTTGCAGCGTCACACCATCAATCACCGCGGTCTTGCCGGTCAGCTTGTCAAAGCCGGTGATGTTGGAACGCTCGCCACTGTCCTTGGTCAATGAGAACGTGAAACTGTCCAGCCCGGTGTCCAACAGGCCCTGAAACGACGCCGGGTCCTTGGGGTTGGCGTCCTGAGTTTCCTTGACGGTCAGGCCACTGCCCGAGCCATCGGTTTCATAGCTTTCGATCCACTGCGCCTCGCTATCAATCCGCGACAGAAAGAACGGGCCATTGTTATCATAATCGGCGCGCCACTGGTCGCCCTTCTTGTCTTTTTCGCAGGTGTAGAAATGCGACACGATGCAGCCGCGCGACTGCACGGTCAGGTAATCCTTGCAACCAGCCGGCGGCGCAAAGGTGCCAGCGGCCAGCACGGGGGTGGCAAGGAACAGCAGGGGCAGTATCTGAATCGTCCGCATTGCAGCTCTCCAACTGGGTCAGCTCGGCTGACCATTCATTTCAGCGGGTCTTGTGGCCCGTCTTCACCACTGGAAGACGCAAGCAAGACGTAGGCAAGACACGCTTTTTCACTCTGCCGCGACCAGTGCCGGTTGCGCCAGATAGGTCAGGATCGCCTCGGCGGCTTCGCGCCCATCGCGGATCGCCCAGACCACCAGAGACGCGCCGCGCACGATGTCGCCGGCGGCATAGACGCCGGGCAGGCTGGTCGAATGGTTGCGGAAATCGGATTTGATCGTGCCCCAGCGGGTGACGGCCAATTCGGGAACGCCCCACAGCGCCGGGATTTCCTCGGGTTCAAAGCCCAGCGCCTGCACCACCAGATCGGCGGCTTCGATATAATCGGCGTCCTCGATGACCTCGGGGCTTTGGCGACCTGACGCATCCGGGTCGCCCAACCGCATCCGCTGCACGATGACGCCCTCGACAGTGGTGCCGCCGGTAAATCCCTTGGGCGCGGTCAGCCAGACGAAATCGACGCCTTCTTCCTCGGCATTCTGCACCTCGCGCTGGCTGCCCGGCATGTTGACTTTATCGCGCCGATACAGGCACTTGACCGACACTGCCCCCTGCCGGATCGCGGTGCGGACGCAGTCCATCGCAGTATCGCCACCACCGATGACGACGACACGCTTGCCAGCGGCGTCCAGTTCGCCGCTGTCGAACGCCTCGACATCGTCCCCAAAGCTCTTGCGGTTGCTGGCAATCAGGTAATCCAGCGCCTTGACGATGCCCTTGGCCCCAACCCCCGGTGCCAGAATGTCGCGAGATTTGTAGACGCCGGTGGCGATCAGCACGGCGTCGTGTCGGCCCCGGATGGCGTCAAACGACAGGTCCACACCAACGCTGCAATTCAGCACAAAACTGACACCCGCCAGTTCCAGCTGTTCGATCCGCTTCATCACCACCGGCTTTTCCAGCTTGAAGCCGGGGATGCCATAGGTCAGCAGGCCACCGGCCCGGTCGTAGCGGTCGTAGACCGTGACCTGAATGCCCTGACGGCGCAGCACATCGGCGGCAGCCAGCCCGCCGGGACCAGCGCCGATGATGCCAACGGATTCGGCACGTTCGTGGTGCGGCCTGATCGGCTTGACCCAGCCGTTTTCCCAGGCCAGATCGGTCAGGTATTTCTCAACCGAGCCGATGGTGACGGTGCCGTGGCCCGCCTGTTCGATGACGCAATTGCCTTCGCACAGCCGGTCCTGCGGGCAGATCCGGCCGCAGACCTCGGGGAAGGTGTTGGTGGCCTGCGACAGTTCATAGGCTTCCTGCAACCGCCCCTCGGCGGTCAGCCGCAGCCAGTCGGGGATGTTGTTGTGCAACGGGCAATGGGTCTGGCAATAGGGCACGCCGCACTGACTGCACCGCGACGCCTGTTCAGCGGCCTTGTCGGCGGCGAACTGGCGGTAAATCTCGTGAAAATCTTCCGAGCGCAAGGTAGCCGGGCGCTTTTCGGGCGTCTCCTTGCCCAGAGTCACGAATTTCAGCATGCGTTGCACGGCCATGACGAACGCTCCAGGTCCAAGGCGTCGGGAGCGGTGTGATAGCAAGGGTCAGGGCAAAATAAAAGGCAGCATGAGTTACCTATTTGGCAGTATCTTGCAAGATAAGTTGCGATGCGCGGCTTATTTTCTGCAAATTAGGTCAGCAAGTGAACCCTAACTGGCCAAAATCCGCCAAGCCAGCGAAACCCAAGGCTGATTCGCGCTGCTCAACGGATGGTTCCGGCGGCGGTCAAAGCCAGAAGCAGGCCGCCAAGCAGGATGCGGTAAATCGCAAAGACGGTAAAGCGGTGGCTGCGGATATAGGTCAGCAGCCATTTGACGGCGACAAAGGCGGTGATCGTTGACGCCACAAACGCGATGCCAAGCGCGGTCCAGTCGCCCTCGGTCGTCCCGCTGCGGACCTGCTTCAGCAATTCATAGCCGCTGGCGGCATACATGGTCGGGATGCCGACCAGAAAGGCAAATTCGGTGGCCGCAGCCCTGTTCGAGGTGCCCAGCAGCATGGCGACAAAGATCGTCGCGGCAGAGCGCGAGGTGCCGGGAAACACCCCCGCCACCACCTGCGCCAGACCAACCGCGACCGCCACGCGCAGGGTGATGGCGCTGCGGTCCTGCTGTTTGGCCGCCAGGGTTTCGGCCACGATCATCCAGACCCCGCCAATCACCAGCGCCCAGGCGACGGGCTGGATCGTGGTGGGCAGCTCGAACCCCAGCTTCTTGACGACAAGGCCCAGAACGGCGGTGATCAGGAAGGCGAGGCTCAGCTTGATCAGATAGTCGCGGTTTTCGGGGTGCTGCCAGCCGAACAACAGACCGACAATGCGCCGCCAGTAGATCAGCGTCACCGCCAGAATGGCCCCGGCCTGAATGACGATGTTGTAGGCTTCCGACCGCGCACCCAGCCAATGCTCGGCGAGCAGCAGGTGGCCGGTGCTGGAGATCGGCAGAAACTCGGTGATCCCCTCGATCACGCCCAGCAGACCGTCGTTCAGATAACTCACGTGGATTCCCTTGGGTTCGCGGCAGGTTCAGACTTTGCGCAGATTTTTCGCCGAATCCTTGATCGCGGCATATTGGCCCGAGGGGCGAAAGCGCCACAGATATTCCGGGATCACCGCGCCAAGGTTGGTGGCGGCAATCCCCAGATCGGCCAGGGTTCTGGCCCCCGGGGCCACCACATTGTCCATTCGCAACGACTTGACCTGATCGCGGGTCAGGACGCGATTCTTGATCAGCCCAAGCGTGGCGGCCGACCCCAGTGTGAAACCGGTCGCCATGACATTGCCGATCCAGAACGGCAGGTTGATCACCAGACGGCGGCGCTGGATCACCTTGAGCATCTGCCGGATGAAGTCGTGCAGCGCGGCAACGTCCGGACCACCCAGTTCGTAGATGCCGGTAGCTTCACCATTGACGCCCTTGACGGCGGCAGCGGCCACATCCTCGACAAACACCGGCTGGAATCGGGTCTTGCCGCCGACCAGCGGCAGGATCGGCCCCATCCGGGACATCCCGGCGAAACGGTTGAAAAAGCCGTCCTCGTTGCCGAAGATCACCGAAGGCCGCAGGATCATCGCAGTGGGAAACGCGGCCAGAACGGCAGCCTCGCCCTCGCCCTTGCTGCGCGAATAGTCGCTGGCGGCAGCGGAATTGGCGCTCAGAGCCGAGATATGGACCAGCGTTCTCAGGCCACCGGCACTGGCAAGGTGGGCGATGCGACCGGCACCATCGACCTGTACCGCATTGAAATTGTTGGTGCCGCCCTTGTCGAACGTGCCGACGCAGTTGACGGCGGCGTCAGCGCCAGCCAGTGCGGCACGGACCGAGGCATCATCGCGGATGTTGCAGAACACCGGCTCGACCTGCCCGACCGCGCCATAACCGCGGGTGAACAAAGCCTCGTTCGGGCGGCGGCAGGCGATGCGGATGCGCCAGCCCTGTTTCGCCAGCCGCTGCGCGATATAGCGCCCGACAAAGCCGGAGCCGCCAAAGATCGTGACCAGCTTGCTCATCGGGAACCCTTTTCGCGCCAAGTGCTGCCGCCTGAATAACTTCGCAACGGCCTGCCAGCAAGACCAATCCGGCTGGCGCGTTTTTTCGCAAGCACCCGTTGACACCCCCCGAAGCCTTGGCTACATCGCCCCCACGACACTTGCCCTGGTGGCGGAATTGGTAGACGCGCTGGTTTCAGGTACCAGTGTTGCAAGACGTGGAGGTTCGAGTCCTCTCCTGGGCACCAATACTTCAGAAAAAGCCGTGTAACCTCAGTGGGTTGCACGGCTTTTCGGTTTTTATATCCCCCTAAGCATCCCCCTTTGATGGCGCGCTAGGCAGCCCGCAAGGCTTTTCGCAAGCCGAGGCTGGCGGGTGGGGGGCGATGACGAATCCTTGGGCGGATGGGCTTGGGGACCGGTGGGCTTCCTTCGTTTTCACTGAACGCATGTCAAAAAGGGGGGTGCCCCCCGCGCGGATGGCCGAAACCTTTTTCCCGCCATTTATGGCATGGTGGGGGTTAAGCCGGTCCTCAAGTTTGCGGCCCTAGAGATTTGGCCCCCCGGCCCGCCTTGTCGCGGCATCAGGCGGCGAAGCGGCCA
>JAYUGA010000168.1:0-13232 GCA_043738565.1 Rhodobacterales bacterium | reverse complement strand
CCAGAAAACGATCCGGGGGATCGTTTTCCCGGCGAATGGATGCACCGTTTCAAACTGCTCGGCGAGCCCGTCATGGCGCGCGACTTCGACAGGCAGGTCGCCGAACTGCAGATCCGAGCGGCGATCCTGAACCGTTTCACAGTGCTCGGCACGCCGCAAACGCAGCGCGGGGGATGACTCTGTCCAAGGGAAGGGGTAACTCGACCTCAGGCCGAATTGTGCAACAGAGCCCCCTCATCCCCTTCTGGGACTTCATCTTCCTGGGCTGGGGTTGACCGTAGGTTCCCCGCTGGGAACACCGCCGTTCCTCGGAACCGTATTCCGCAAGATCAGCATCGGGCGGCTGCGAATCCAGATTTGGCGCCACCATTGGCTGGCGAAATTGCGGGGAAGCCCCGCTGCGGCACAATGATACAAGCCCGGAGAGTATCACCGGGAGGCGGTTCAACCCGGCGAGCGGCCCGCCACATGTTCGGCCGCCGCAAGGGATGCCGCTGCGCAGGCAGCGGCAAAGCTGACGCCACGCACCAGATTGGCCGCCAATGCCCCGATAAAAGTGTCGCCCGCACCGTGCGAACTGACCACGATGATCTTTTCGGC
The DNA here is from genome assembly GCA_043738565.1 of Rhodobacterales bacterium. Lineage (GTDB taxonomy): Bacteria > Pseudomonadota > Alphaproteobacteria > Rhodobacterales > Rhodobacteraceae > Stagnihabitans. The sequence goes on along the minus strand of JAYUGA010000168.1, from coordinate 12,632 downwards.
GGGCAGGCTGAACTGTTCGCCCGCCGCAGTCCACGCCGCCAGCCCCATTGCGCCTGCGGTCACGATCACGGTTTCAAATTGATCCGCCAGCTTTTTGGCGGCATCGGCGGCACCGTGCAGGCAGCAGATTGGCTCTGCCCCCATCATCTCCGCCTCGACCGCATTGACCACCAGAATGTCCACCAGCCGGGCAAATTCCGGCGACAGGGCACGCCAAGGCGCGGCATTCAGCAGGGTTGGAAGGCCGCGACGGCGGGACTCACTGGCGGCGGCGATGTTGACCGCCTCGGGAATTTCGCTTTGCAAGACCAGCACGCCGACGTCCTGCCACACCGCAGCCGCCAGCAGGGTTTCAGGTGCAATCCGCAGATTGGCACCCGACACGATGGTCGCGGCATAGTCGCCAGTTGCATCCATGATCGCCACGCTCATGCCCGACCCGATCCCGGCAATCGTGGCGACATGGGCATGGTCCACGCCGCTGCGATCCAACCTGTCGCGCAGAAAGATGCCAAAACTGTCGTCCCCGACCGCGCCCAGCATCCGGGCACTTGCGCCATGCAGATGTGCTGACACCGCCTGATTGCCGCCCTTGCCGCCGAATTTGGGGAACCAGCGCGAGCCTACCGCAGTCTCATCTTTGCGCGGCAGATGATCGGCCTCGACCACAATGTCGTAATGCAGGCTTCCAACAACAAGGACGGTTGCGGGGTTGGTCATGGCATCACCTCAGGTTCGGCGTTTCGATTGCACGGCCCGCATGGTGCGGTTCAGGTTCAGATCCGCCGACTTGCGGTCGCGTTGCGCAGTGGCGACAAACAGCGCGTCGAGCAGGTTCAACTGGGCGATCCGCGCGGTGGCGTTTTCCCCCAGCAGGGGCGAGTTCTGCGCGGTGGAACACAGCACGACATCGACCAGCCCGGCCAGCGGGCTTTCGGCATAGTTGGTCACCGCGATGATCCGCGCCCCGTTGCGACGGGCGCGTTCCACAGCGTCGATCACGGCAGCAGTCGTGCCGGAATGCGAGAAGGCGACCACCAGATCCTCCGGCCCCAAGAGGCTGGCCGACATCATCATCATATGGGCGTCGTCAAAGACCGAGGCGCGGATGCCGATCCGCAGGAATTTGTGCGCAACGTCGCGGGCGATCTGGGCCGAGCCGCCAAGCCCGTAGAAATCGCGCTGCTTCGCCCGGTGCAGGTAATCGACCGCGCGGTCAAAGGCGGCAAGGTCGAGGATCGCAAAGGTTTCCTCCAAGGCCTGCATGGCGGTGCGGAACACCTTTTGCACAATCTCGCCCGTGGTATCGCCTTCTGCAATCTCGGAATGCAGGGCGGCGGTGTCGGAGCGGTAGTAATCGACCAGCCCCTGCCGGAATTCGCGGAAGCCGGCAAAGCCCAGCTTCTTGGCGACCTTGACCACCATCGCGTCGGACACACCGGATTTTTCGGACACCTCGCGCAGCGGCGTGGTTTCACCGATATCCTTGCGCGCCAGAATGTCGGCGGCAACCTTGCCTTCCAGCGGCGTGAGACTTGGCAGCTTCATCCTGATCTGTGCAGCCACGGCCTTTGGATCGCCCATGTATCCCCCTATTTCCCACTCGTCGCCTCAGAAGTCATCGTGTCAATCAGCATCGCGACGATGATGATACCGGTGACAAGCAGTTGGTAGAAGGCTTGAACGTTCAGAAGGGTCAGGCCATTGCGCAGGGTGCCCGGAGTGATGCAGCCGATCAGGGTGCCGACAATGGACCCGCGCCCGCCCATCAGACACGCCCCGCCGAAGGCAGAGGCGGCGATTGCATCCAGTTCCCACAAAGTGCCGAGCGTGGGCTCGGCGGCACCGAGGCGGCCGATCAGAATCATCGCGGCAACGGCGGCCATCAGGCCAGAGATCATGTAGGCGGCGAGTTTGGTCATGGCGACGGGAACGCCCGCAATCCGCGCGGCTTCGGGGTTGCCGCCGACGGCCATGAAATACTCGCCCAAGGGGGTCTTGTTCAGCATCACCCAGGCGAGCAGGGCCAGCACCGCGACGATGATCACCGGATTGGGCACGCCTGCGAGGTTGCCGTTGGTGACGGTGCGGAAGGCGTCGGGCAGGCCGAAGATCGGCTGGCCCCCGGTGAAGATCAGCGCCAGCGCCCGGTACAGCGACAGGCCGCCCAGCGTGACGATGAACGGCTGCAGGCCGCCCCAGGCGATTAGCGCGCCGTTGACAAAGCCGCACAGCATCCCTACCGCCAGCGCCCCGGCGATGGCCAGGGCGAACGGCACCCCCGCCACCATCATCGCGGCCCCCAGCACGGCGGTCAGGGCAGCGACCGGCCCGACCGTCAGGTCAATCCCGCCCGCGATGATTACCAGCGTCATGCCAGCGCGATACAGGCGTTGATCGAGGATTGTTGCAAAATATTCAGCAGGTTGGGCGTGGTCAGAAATGTCGGGCTCAGCGCCGCGAACACCACGGAGATCAGGATCAGCCCGAACAATGTGCCGGCATCGCGGAACTTGATGCGCTGCAACATCGGGAGTGCGGTCAGGACGCTTGACATGGGTTGCCTCTCAGGATGCGGGAATGGCGTGGCGGGCGATGTTGGCCTCGGTGATCTCGGCTGGTCCCAGATCGGCGGCGATGCGGCCTTCGCGCATCACCAGCACCCGGTCGGAGACGCGGATCACCTCGGGCAGTTCGGAGGAGACGACGACGATGGCTTTCCCCTCACGCGCCAGTTTCTCGATCAGGTCTTAGATTTCGGCCTTGGCACCCACGTCGATGCCCCGGGTCGGTTCGTCGAAAAGGAAAATCCGGATGTCGGCGGCGAGTCAGCGGCTGATGATGGCCTTTTGCTGATTGCCGCCGGAAAAGCTGCCGATGGGTTTGGTGACCTCAAACGGCCGCAACCGGACCTCTTGCATCAACTCCTCCGACCGTGCCTTCAGCTTGGCCTTGCGAATCATGCCCATACGGGAAAACGACTGCATCGCAGGCAGCCCGATATTGCTGGTCACAGGCCGCTGCCGGATGATCCCGTCGCGCTTGCGCTCCTCCGGCACCAGCCCCAGCCCCGCCTTGATCCGCGTCCGGGGACCAGAGCCGATGGCGACGCCAGCAACCTCAACCGTCCCAGCCTCCGCCCGGCCCACCCCGGCAATCAGCCGCAGCAACTCCGCCGCCCCGAACCCACCAGCCCGGCAATTCCCAGAACTTCCCCGGCATGCAGCGTAAACCGGCATCCCTGACCGCCTTGCCGCGCGTCAGACCCGCCACCTTCAGCAGCACGCGGTCCCTCGCAAAGCTGTGGTGCGCCACATGCGCCAGCTCTCGCCCCACCATCAGCTCAATAACCTGCGACACCGGAGTCGCCGAGATTGGCACCTGCGTCACCAGCCGCCCATCGCGCAGGATCGTCGCCGACTGACACAGCCGGAACACCTCGTCCATCTTGTGGCCGACATAGATGATCGACACCCCCCGCGCCGCCAGCCCCCGGATCACCTCGACCAGACGGTCAAACTCGGTCGGGGTCAGGCTGGAGGTCGGCTCGTCCATCGCGATCACCCGGGCATTCGACCGCAGCGCCTTGGCGATCTCGACAATCCGGTGCTGTGCCACCCGCAGGTCGCGGATCTGGGCGGTGACATCAATCGCCGGGTCCAGCGGCGCCAGCAACCGCCGCGCCTCCGCCTCCTGACCCGCCCGGTCCACCAGCAGGCCACCGGCGCAGCGCAGGGCGGCACCGAGGTAGATGTTCTGCGCCACCGTCAGTTCGGGAACCTGCTGCAATTCCTGATGGATCATTGCCACGCCCGCATTCGTGGCTTCGCGGGGGGAACTGATCATGACAGCCTTGCCGTCAATCTCGATCCGGCCTGCATCAGAGGATAGAACGCCGGACAGGATGTTGAGCATCGTCGATTTTCCCGCGCCGTTTTCACCCAGAAGCCCATGCACTTCGCCGGGCTGGGCGTCAGGCTGACGCCATGCAGCACCTTGTGGCTGCCAAAGGCTTTCTCGATGCCGATTAGGGAAAGACGGGGCGCCATCGGACAAATCCTGCAAAAAGCTGGAAAAAAGCGGCCCGCCCAAGGGAGCGTCGGGCAGGCCGCAGGTGGCTTACTCGGTCAGGGCGGCGCGCAGGGCGGCCATGTCGGTCGTCGCATAGGTCTCGACATTGTCCTTGGTGATCAGCGCCTGCGGCGTCGCCACAACACGCGGCAGTTTTTGCCCCGCGGCCAGACGCAGCGCCACTTCCATCGCAATCTCGCCGGTCAGCACCGGGAAACTGTCCACCGTGCCGGTCAGATCGCCCGCGCGGATCGCGGCATAGGCGTCGGACACCCCATCGGTGCCAAACACGGCAACCTTGTCGGCCCGGCCAGCGGCTTTCACAGCCTCGACCACACCCAGCGCCATGCCGTCGTTGTTGGCATAGAACCCGATCAGGTCAGGATATTGCTGCAAGATCGTGGTCGCAGCGTTGGACGCTTCTTCCCGGCCCCAGTTGGCGGGGAAGGAGGCTACGACCTTGAACTTGCCGCTCGCGTTGATGGTTTCGGTAAAACCTGCCGTGCGCTGACCTGCGGCATAAACCCCCGGTTGGCCCTCGATCACCGCGACTTGGCCGCCATCCTTGCGGTTGTCGATGAACCACTGCGCCACGTTGACGCCGTTGCCCTTTTGCACGTTGCCGACATAGTTGGTCGCTGACGGGATCACAGCATCATTTACGTTCAGCACCGGAATGCCCTTCTTGGCCGCAGCTTCCACAGCGGGGATCAGGTTGGCGTCGGTTTGCGGCGATAGCAGCAGCGCGGTGAAGCCCTGGTTGATCAGGTCTTCCGCAATGGACAATTGCCCCTCTGGTCGCCTTCATTGGCGGCGGCCTGATAGACGAACGTGACGCCCAGCTTGTCGCCGACGTTCTGGTAGCCGATCCCGAGCGAGCGCCAGTATTCGTTGGTCAGCGTTTTCGACACGCCGTCAACCTTGGTGCCAGCGGCGGAGGCGGGCAGCGGGCCGAACTTGGCATCCATCTGCGACCAGTCCATCCGTTCCGGTTCACTGTCCGAATTGAGCGGCGCAAGCGTTTGGGCATGGGCCAGACCGACGGTCTTGGCAAAGGCTGCGAGCGCGAACGCCCCTTTCAGAGTGTGTTGCATTGGTTCCTGCCATTACAACACGATTTTATGAAGTTGGGTAAAGGGTATGCAGTCACGGTCCGTCCGGTGAGTGCCAGCCGGGCAATTTCCTGTGCGGTGATCGGGTCTTGGCGGCTTTGGGCGTCGGCCAGGCGGTTATCGCCCTCCAACACTGCCACGGCGTCCAGCATCCGCCGCACGGTGCGGATGTTGGCAGCACATTCCGCCACCGGATCAAGACCGGAGGGGTCGGGGAACGTGTCGAAATAGATCGCACCTGCAAAGCCGCCACGCTTGACCTGGCGCAGCAGTTCCAGCGTCGCCTGTTCATGCACGGCGGCCACCATCAGCCCGTCGTCGCGCTTGGCGTAGCCGTCGTTCAGGTGCAGGCCCAACAGCTTGCTCGACCGTTGGATCAGGGCTGCGGCAAAGGCCGACTGTTCATCGGCATACAGGGCATGGGCGAAATCTATGGTGACGCCAAGGTTTTTCGCACCGACTTCGGCAATCGCCAGAAGGGTGGTAGCCGCATCGCATAAGACAGCGTAAGATCTTGGTTCATTTGGCTTATATTCGATGGAAATTAGGCAATCCGCATCGTGCGCCGTCACTTCGGCAATGCCGTCGATCTCGTCCTGCCACAGCGCCGGATAGTCGCACTGAAAGGCGTAATCATAGCCATCCTGCCCCAGCCACAGCGTCATCATCGGCGCGCCCATCGCGCGGGCCGCATCAATGCCGCGCTTGGTCAGGTCAATCGCCTCGCGCCGCACCGCCCGGTCGGGGTTGGTGAAAGCACCGCGCTTGTAGGCCGGATTGCCGTAGTAGCGCATCGCCAGACCGCTGATCTGCAACCCGCAATCCGCCACCACCTTTGCAATCATCGCCGGAGTGTCGCCGACATGATCGGGATAGTTCAGGTCCAGTTTGGTCAGTCCGTCAACCGTCGCGGCGCGCTGCACGATCTGCGCCAGCGTTGGCTTGCCAGTAAGGTTTGGCCAGTAATCCGCCGCCCCGGAGGCAAATGAATTGATCCGCGTGGCAAAGCGACTTCCAAGCATGCGATTCCCCTTTACTTCACGAAGATACAATCAGTCGTGAAGTAGAAAGAGAAATCTGCGCCAATGGGCAGGCACCAACAGATTGCCCTGCCGGTTTGTCATCGGTTGAAGTGCAGGGGGTGGATTGCGTCCCGTTCAGTCGCCCACAGCCGCAAGGCTTGCCGTTACTGGCACCAGCGCCACCTGCGGCCAGCGGATCAGCAGCATGGCGGGGTTCAGGCCAGGCACGCTTTGGAACAACGCTGCCAGTCCCGACAGCGGGCAGGACAGCAACCTTTCCTGCGGCGTTTGCGCCTTGGAGATGACCTCGACCGCGCTGCCCGCAGGCCAACCCGCCGCGATCAACCCGCGCTGCATCACGCCAGCCCCTGCCACGCCCATGTAGCAGGCCAGCGTGGTCCCCGGCGCAGCCGCCGCGGCCCAATCGGTGCTGTCACCCTCACGCCGATGGCCGGTGGCAAAGATCACCCGCTCGCTCACGCCACGCTCGGTCAGGAACGACCGGGCCGATGCGGCAGCAGCACAGGCGGCAGTCACCCCCGGCACGATTTCCCAGACGACGCCCGCCGCATCCAGGGCACTGGCCTCCTCGGCCCCGCGCCCGAACACACCGGGATCACCGCATTTCAGCCGGACAACCTTCAAGCCTTGCAAGGCGGCCTGCACCAGCATCCGGCAAATCTCGTCCTGCGGGATAGTGTGGTTGCCGGGGGCTTTGCCAACATCGACCAGCCGGGCGCCTGCCCCGACATGATCCAGCAGCGCCGCGTCGGCCAGCCGGTCATAAAACACCACATTCGCCGCTTGCAAAACCCGCATCCCGCGCAGGGTGATCAGGTCGGCAGACCCCGGACCTGCGCCGACAAGGCTGACGAAGCCGACGGGTTTGCGCTTGGCCCGAATCGCTGGAACCGCCGGGGCATAGACCCAATCGCGCAGGGTCGCCACAAACGCCGTCCAGATTGGCAATTTGGCAATGCGGTTCATTCGGCGGCCTCGGGCTGGCGATAGCGGGTCAGCAGCTGGCTTAGTTCCGGTCGGCACGACCCGCAGGACGTGCCCGCGCCCAAAGCCGCGCCCAAAGCCGCAACCGACAAGGCCGCTCTGGTTTCGATGGCCGCGCGAATGGTATTCAACCCGACATTCAGACAGGCGCAAACCACTTGCCCCGGGTCCGGCGCATCCGCCCCCGGCACTCCGGCCAGCACTTGCGCGCCTCCAGCCGCCGCGATCCGCCCGGCCACATGGTCCCGCGACACTGCCACCGGATCCGGCCCGGCAAACAGCGCCGCGATCAGCCGGTCACCATCGTGAAACGCCACCCGCGCCAAAGCGCGCGCCTTGTCAATCACCGTGGCAGCGGTCGCATCCGGCAGGCCAAACAGCGCGCGGGCTTAAGCGACCCAGTCCGCAGGCGTGGTCAGCCCCGCCAGCTCCAGCCGCCAGCCGCCGCTGATCCGCGCCTTGGCCCAGTACTCCGCTTGCGGCTCTACCTCTCCCGCGCAGACCGCAAAGCCATACCATTTCGCTGCAAACCGCTGCACCGCCTCCGCCGCCGCCTTGCTCTCAGGCTGACCCGAGACCGGATCGACCCGCGCAGGCACCAGCACATCGACCCGCGCTCGCGCCGCGTTTTCATCCGTCCAGTGCATCGGCGCAAAGACCTCGCCCTTGGCCACCCGGTCGGTGATCAGTGTGCGCAGGATCACCCGGCCGAGGCCGTTGGAAACCTCCACCAGGTCGGCAATCTTCGCCGCCAGCTCCACCGCGTCTTGCGGATGAATTTCCAGAAACGGTTCCGCCAGGTGCTGGCTCAAACGCGGCGATTTCGCGCTGCGGGTCATGGTATGCCATTGGTCCCTGATTCGACCGGTATTCAGCCGGAACGGCGCGTCGGGCGTCAATGCCTCTAGCAAAGTCGGTGCTATCGGCAGCATGCGGGCACGGCCATCCGGGGTGTGAAACCGCCCCTCACCAAAGAACCGCCCGCCTTTTCGGCGCGGGTTCAACGGCCAGGTGAACGGTGCCAGCCCCTCATATTCCATCACACTGATCGCCGCATGATCCGAGATGTCAAAGTCGCTGCCCAGCCAGCCCGCTACGCCCGAAAGCCCGGCATATTCGCGGAATACCCCGGCGGCATTGCCCCAGCCGAACGCCGCACCAAACCCCATCCGCGCGGCCACCCCCGCCAGAATCCGCCAATCGTCGCGCGCCAGTCCCGGAGCCGAAAGCACGGCCCGTTGGCGGCTGATGGTGCGGTCGGAATTGGTGACGGTGCCGTCTTTCTCACCCCAGGAAGTGGCAGGCAGCAGCACATGCGCGAGCTTTGCGGTATCGGTGGCGGCGGTCACATCCGACACTACGACAAACGGGCACTGCCGCAGGGCATCGGCCACCGACACCACGGGGTTGGTGTGGATGATCCAGATCGCCTTGATCCGCCCCGCACCCACCGCGCGGAACATGTCCACCGCCTTCAGCCCCGGCTTGTCGGCCATCACAGGGCTGGACTAGAACCTCTGTACCGCGCCCTGATGGGTCAGGTTTTCCAGATCCAGATGGCAGGCCAGCATATTGGCCAGCCCGCCGACCTCGCGCCCGCCCATCGCGTTGGGCTGGCCGGTGACGCTGAACGGCCCCATGCCGGGGCGGCCGATCCGTCCGGTGGCAAGATGGCAGTTGAGGATCGCATTCACCTTGTCGGTGCCGGTGGCCGACTGGTTGATGCCCTGCGAATAAACCGTGACGACCTTTTCAGAGGCCAGCCAGATTGCGCAGAACTCGGCCAACTGCCCTGCCTCCAGCCCTGTCATCGCCGGATCAGACGCCCGCGCCGCCGCCAGTGCCGCCTCATAGCCCGTCACATGGCGCAGGAATCCGCCATCCACCTTGCCGCCGTCCGCAATCGCCACCAGCAGCGCGTTGAACAGCGCCGCATCCGAGCCCGGCGCAATTGCCAGATGCAGATCGGCCAGATCGCAGGTCGCGGTGCGGCGCGGGTCGATCACCACCACTTTCATGGCGGGTCGCGCGGCCTTGGCAGCCGCAATGCGCTGATACAGCACTGGGCGGCACCAGGCGAGGTTGGACCCGGTCAGCACCACCAGATCGGCAAGTTCCAGATCGTCATACAGCCCCGGCACCGTGTCGGTGCCAAACGCCCTGTGGTGCCCCGCCACCGATGACGCCATGCAAAGCCTTGAATTGGTGTCGATATTGGCCGAGCCGATAAAACCCTTCATCAGTTTGTTGGCGACATAATAATCCTCGGTCAGCATCTGACCCGAGACATAGAATGCCACCGCATCCGGCCCGTGTTCGGCGATGACCTTGTTGAACCGCCGCGCCACCAGCCCCAACGCCTCATCCCAGCCGACGTCCTGCCCAAACACGCGCGGCGCCAACAGCCGCCCTTCCAGCCCAACCGTCTCACCCAAGGCCGAGCCTTTGGAACACAGCCGCCCCCGGTTCGCCGGATGATCCGGGTCGTCCTTGACGCTGATGCCACCCTTGCCGTCCGGGCTGGCCGCCACCCGCCGCACCAACCGGCTGGCGTCCAGCAGAATGCGCCCGGCCTCGACCCGCGCCGGATAGGTCGCAATCGCGCCCGCATCCGCGCCCTGAGCCTGTCCGGTTTCCAGTGAAAACACCCAGGCATGCAGCGGGCAGGTCACGGCATTGCCATGCACGATCCCTTCGGACAGCGGCCCGTCCTTGTGGGGGCAGCGGTCATCCACTGCAAAGACCGCATCCGCAGCCGTGCGGAACACCGCGACACAGCCCGCCGCAGTCTTGACGACCCGCGCACCCTGCCGCGGAATATCGTCCAAAGCGCCTATATCCAGCCAGTTCATTCCGCAGCCTCCAGCGACAGATCCGCCATCACACCCCATTTCGCCCGCTCGGGCTGTCTGGCATGTTCCGCCCAGGGATCGGTCTGATAAACCGACTGACTGACCATGAACCGGTCATACGGCGCCCGGCGCAAAACCGGATCGGCCACCTGCGCCTGACACCATTCCAGCCCGACCTTGGCGACCCATTTGTAAATCCGGTGCAAATAGCGGGCGTTTTCGCGGAAAAGCTGGATGAAGGCCGCCACCACCTCCATCACCTCGGCCTCTGTCGCCACCTTGCACAGCAGTTCGGTTTCCTTGACATCCATCCCCGCCGCCCCTGCAACGCTGATCTCGTAACCGCTGTCCACGCAGACAATCCCCACATCCTTGCAGGCCGCTTCCGCACAGTTTCGCGGACAGCCCGAGACGCCAAGTTTCACTTTGGCAGGTGCCCACGACCCCCACAGCAGCTTTTCCAGCTTGATCCCCAACCCCGTCGAATCCTGCGTGCCAAACCGACAGAACTCGGTCCCGACACAGGTTTTCACCGTCCTGAGGCCCTTGGAATAGGCATGCCCGCTGACCATCCCCGCCGCATTCAGATCCGCCCACATCGCCGGCAAATCCTCTTTCCGCACCCCCAGCAGGTCGATCCTTTGCCCGCCCGTCACCTTGACCATCGGCACGTTGAACTTATCCGCCGCATCTGCGATCGCCCGCAGCTCGTCCGGCGTCGTCACCCCTCCCCACATCCGCGGCACCACCGAATAGGTGCCATCCTTCTGGATATTGGCGTGATTGCGTTCGTTCACGAACCGGCTCTGGCGGTCGTCGCGGTAGTCCAGCGGCCAATCCGCCAGCAGGTAATAGTTCAGCGCCGGACGGCACGAGGCACAGCCGCCCACCGTTTTCCACCCCAGTTCCTGCATCACCGCCGGGATCGACTTCATCGCCCCCGCCTTGATGAAGCGCCGCACGTCCTCATGGGTATGGTCGGTGCATTTGCACATCGGCACGGTCGTCGCCCGCTGGAAACTGTCGCCCAGCGTCACCGCCAGAACCTGTTCCACCAGCCCGGTGCAAGACCCGCAGGACGACGACGCTTTGGTCTGCGCCTTGACCAGATCCAGCGTTACTGCCCCTCCGGCAATCGCTTCGACGATCCGTCCCTTACAGACGCCGTTACAACCACAAATCTCCGCGCTAGGCGGCAAGGCTGCAACGGCCGCCATAGGGTCCGAGTGGCTACCCCCCTGAAAGCTCGGTCCAAAGACCAGCGTGTCGCGCATCGGCGTGACGTTGGTGGCGTCCTTGATCAGGCCAAAGAACCAGTTGCCATCGGCGGTGTCGCCATACATCACCGCGCCGATCAGCCGGTCGCCTTCCAGGACAAGGCGCTTGTAAATCCCCCGCCCCGGATCGCGGAACACGATATCCTCGCGCCCCGGCGCATCGGGAAAGTCGCCCGCGCTGAACAGATCGCAACCCGTGACCTTGAGTTTCGTCGCCGTCTGAATTGGGCGAAACGCGCTGTCCTCGGCCATCAGCGCCTTGGCCAGCACCTTGGCCTGATCGTAAAGCGGGGCCACCAGCCCGAACAACTGCTTGTTATGCTCGATACATTCGCCCACCGCATAGATGCTGGGGTCCGATGTCTGCATCTGATCGCCGACCACAATCCCGCGCCCAACCTCCAGATGCGCATCTTTGGCGAGGCGAACCTCGGGCCGGATACCCACCGCCATCACCACCAGATCGGCCCCGTAAACCGTGCCGTCCTCCAAGGCGACAGCCTCAACCCGGCCATCGCCCAGAATGGCCTTGGTGGCGCCCTTGCAATGCACGGTGATGCCCCGCGCCTCCAGCGTCCGTTGCAAAAGATACCCCGCCGCCGGGTCCAGTTGCCGCTCCATCAGGTGGCCCATGATATGGATCACCGTCACCTCCATCCCGCGCAGTTGCAGCCCGGCAGCCGCCTCCAGTCCCAACAGGCCGCCGCCGATCACCACCGCTTTCGCACCCGGCTTGCTGGCGGCAATCATCTTGTTGGTATCATCCAGATCGCGGTAGGTGACGACGCCGGGCAAATCCTTGCCCGACACCGGAAGGATGAACGGCGCCGATCCGGTGGCAAGGATCAGCTTGTCATAGGGCGTGTCCACGCCCCCACTGACCACCACCTTGCGGTCCCGGTCGATCCGGGTGACATGCGCCCCAAACCGCGTGGCCACGCCATTCGCCGCATACCAATCGTCATCATGGGTGACGATATCGGCATAGGATTTCTCACCCGACAGCACCGGCGACAGCATGATCCGGTTGTAGTTGCCCCGCGCCTCGGCATTGAAGAGGGTGATTTGATAGGCCGCAGGGTCGGCTTCGATCAGGTGTTCGATCACCCGGCCAGAGGCCATGCCTGCGCCGATGATCACGAGTTTCTCGGTCATTGCAGACCTCCGGTTAACTTTTCGTTGACCGTGCATTGCCTAGGTGTCCCATCCCGGATGATCACATATCCCCTCGTCGATCTGCGTTTTTCATGGCAAGATCGGTTCTGCGGGACATTCGAAGCGGGGTGCGGACAT
>JAYUGA010000167.1:0-1680 GCA_043738565.1 Rhodobacterales bacterium | reverse complement strand
CACTGCGCCCCGATCAGCGCCTTGCCCCACAGGTTCCAGTATTTGAACAAGGTAATCGGCTGGCTTGCCGCGAATTGCAGGTACAACTCCATGTGGTCCTGCAAATTCGCCCCGACCCCGGGCCGGTCCGCCACCACTGGAATGCCATGTTCCGCCAAATGCGCCGCAGGCCCGATCCCGGACAGCATCAATATCTTCGGCGTGTTGATCGACGACGCCGAGACAATCACCTCCCGCGAAGCCCGGATCACCTGAACCGAACTGCCGCGTGACACCTCCACCCCGACCGCCCGGCCATCCTCGATCACCACCCGTCGCGCAAACCCGGAATAAATCTGCACATTCGGCCATTTCAGCGCAGGCTTGAGGTAAGCATTCGCCGCCGACCAGCGCTGACCCTTCCAGATCGTCGCCTCCATCGGGCCAAAGCCCTCCTGCGCCCGCCCGTTATAGTCGCGCGTGACGGGATAGCCCGCCTGCCGCCCCGCCTCGATGAACGCATCAAACAGCGGATTGTCGCGCGGCCCGCGCGTGATGTGCAACGGCCCGTCGCTGCCCCGCCAGTCCGCGTCGCCCTCGTCCGAATGCCACGATTCCATCCGCTTGAAATACGGCAAAACGTCCGCAAAGCCCCAACCCTGCGCCCCCATGCCCTCCCAGGCGTCGAAATCCCTGGCATGACCACGGACATAGACCATCCCGTTGATGCTCGACGACCCGCCGATCACCCGACCGCGCGGTGTGGCCAGCACCCTGCCGCCCAGATGCGGCTCCGGCTCCGACTGAAACCCCCAGTCATAGCGCTTCATGTTCATGGGGTAAGACAGCGCCGCCGGCATCTGGATGAACGGCCCTATATCGGTGCCGCCCTCTTCGATCACCACTACCCGCGCCCCGGACGCCCCCAACCGATACGCCAAAGCCGACCCCGCCGACCCTGATCCGACAATCACATAATCCGCATTCATGCCCTAAGCTGCGCCTCCAGATAATCCAGCGCGGTTGCGATTGCCGCCCCGCGGTCCGGCGGCCCCGATTTCAACACTTCGCGCAGATACAGCCCGTCAATCAGCGCCCCCAACCCGTCCGCCACGATCTCGGCCCGCGCACCCGCCAAAGGCCGCAGCCCCGCCAGCAGGTTCGAGCGAAGCCGCCGCTGATACACCGCCAGCAGCCGCTTGGCCTCCGGCACCGTCTGTGCCAGAACCCAGAAGTTCAGCCAGGCCCCCACCGCCTCGCGCCGAAAATTCGCGGCGCCAAACGACGCCGCCAGAATCGCCCTGAGCCGCCCCTGCGGCCCCTCCGCCAAGGCCAGCGCCCCGCGCACCTCCGCGCCATACAGCGTCAGAATATGGCGCATCGCCGCCAGGAACATGTCTTCCTTCGACCCGAAATAGTGATGCGCCAGTGCACTCGACATGCCCGCCCTTTTGGCAATCTGGCTCACCGTCACGTCCAGCGACCCCACCCGCCCGATCTCGACGATCGTGGCTTTGACAAGCGCCGCCTTTCGAATAGGCTCCATTCCTAACTTCGGCATCACGCGGCCCCAACAATAATGCTTGCATTGGGCCGCTAGCTTGAAGTTTATTGACTCGTCAATCAACAATAACAGGGAACCCCGATGACCCTCCGCACCACGCTTCTCGCCACCACGCTTGCCTTCGCCTCGACCTCCGC
>JAYUGA010000166.1:0-1689 GCA_043738565.1 Rhodobacterales bacterium | reverse complement strand
GAGAACGGCATCCCCTTGCCCAAAATCGAGTTCAATCCGCCTGCCAAAAACCCGCCGAAGGCATCGGAAACCGGCTTCATTGCGGTGTTGAACACCGTGTCAGCCATCGTCTTGGCCAACCCCCGCATCGCATCACTCAGCTTCGATCCGTCAAAGACTACGCTACTGAACGCCCGGCTCAACCCGCCGCTAAAGCCGCTGGCAAGCGAGTTCACCTCGCGTCCGGTGAAGGCGAGGCTGTCCTGCATCTTGCTCAGTTCAGATTCAAAGGTCGAAACCATACCGACCGTGCCGCCGAGCGTGGCTTCAAGGGCTGCAATCTGGTCCGTCAGATCCGCGATATCCGTCATCGGCTCGTGCCTTTCTGCCATCGGGGAAAGCGGCGGCCAGTTCTTCCAGCCGCGCCCGCGTCAAAGCCGGGGCGGTGTTTTCCGCCCCCAGCATGATTTTCAACTCGATGGGTGTCAGCCGCCAGAAGGTGTCCGGCGTCAGCCGCAACTCGAACAACCCGGCCCGCAGCAGACCGGCCCAGTCGATGGTGATCATGCTTCGCCGGGCAAGGCGAAAGCGCGCGCCAGCAGCATCGCAGCCACCTGAGCGGCCATCATCGCCCCGCCGCCAATCTCCACTCGCAGCAAATCCGCCGCTGTGCCTTGCCACCCGCCGCCGCGCAACCCTGCCACGACCAAAGCCAGCACATCCCGCGTGGAAAACCGCTGCGCCTCAAACCGGCTGATCAGATCGACCAGGCTTCCGGTTTCCAGCGCCGCCTCCAGTTCCGCCAAAGCGCCCAAAGTCAGCTTGGCTGCATGTGGCACGCCGTCCAGCAGCAGGGTCACTTCGCCTGCATAAGGATTGCCCATCAGATCGCCGTGAAGGTCAGTGCGCCGGCAGAGGCAATCGCCATGTCATAGGTCGCCTCGCCATTGTGGGTGCCGGAATAGTCAATCGAGGTGATCTGGAACGCGCCCTGCACAATGCCGAAACTGGGGATTACCACCTGAAACTGCGGCATCTCGGCGTCAAAGAAAATCTGCCGCGCCCGCGCATCCGTGTTGGCATCGCGGAACACGCCCGAGCCGGAGATTGCCGCCGACTTCACCCCCGCCCCCGCCAGTAACTCCCGCCAACCGCCGGCGCTTTCCAAGGTGGTCACGTCCACCGTTTCGGCATTGAACGCCAGCCGGGTGGCGCGCAAACCCGCCACAGTTACAAAGTTACTGGTGCCGGTCAGGTCAACCTTGATCAGCAGGTCCTTGCCGTTTTGCACAGCCATAGCGTCTCTCCATCTCGAAAGGTTTGGCGTTCGTCCGCGAATGCGGCGGGTTAGAAGTCGATTCTGGCGCGGAAGGTCAGGTCGATCCGGCGGCTGTCCCCGACATTCAGCCGCTTGGCCGATGCCCGCACAAACGTCAGCCCGACCAGAGTGCCCGAGATCAGCGTAAGTGCAGCGCCGGCCAGCGCCTCGGACACATGGCCCGCCGCGGTCTTGGCCGCCATGAACCCGGTGGCGTCGCTGATGACCGACACCTGGAACAGATGCTCGGCCCCTGCCCCCGATTTGTCGCTTTGGTCATTGGCGGTTTCCGGGCCCAACAGGACAAACGTCCCAGTGCCCGTCCCCGGCGTCAAAGCGTCCACGACCGCGAAGCCCGCCAAACTCGGCCACCCCGACAGACGCTGATACAC
>JAYUGA010000165.1:0-13352 GCA_043738565.1 Rhodobacterales bacterium | reverse complement strand
GGGCTTTGAGGACTTTGAGCCGTTCATCGAGGGAGGCGCTGCGGAAGATGCGGGCGAGGGCGCTCAGCAGGCCGGTGGCGCTGTCGTGGGCCGGGCCGAGTTCGAGGGCGTGGGCGCGGCTGGCGATCCAGGGGGAATGTTCGAAAATGCTACCGAAGGTTGCGGTGAAGCGTTCAAGTGACATCTGAGAAGGGCGTTCCAAGCGGTTGTGCGGGTGGGTTTTTGCCCAATGCTGCGCGATCTCGATGCGGCGGGGGAACCAGACGTCTTTGTGCGATTTTGCATGGTCGAGGAAGCGTCTGAGGCCCGCGATCTTGCCGGGGCGGCCGATCAGGCGACAGTGCAGGCCGATGGAGAACATCTTGGCTTTGCCTGCGACACCTTCGGCATAGAGGGTGTCGAAGCTGTCTTTCAGGTAGGTGCAGAACTGCTCGCCATCGGTATAGCCAGGTGCGGTGGCGAAGCGCATGTCGTTGGCTTCCAGCGTGTAGGGGATGATCAACTGATCGCGGGCGCCGACCTCGCGCCAATGGGGCAGGTCGTCGTCATAGGCGTCGCTGATCCAGTCGAACTGGCCGGTGGCGGCGCTGAGGTCAACGGTGCCCATCGAGCAGCGGCCCGTATACCAGCCGCGCGGCGGTTCGCCCACCACTTCGGTATGCAGGCGGATGGCTTCCGCGATCTGGCGGGCTTCTTCTTCGGCGGGCATGTCGCGGTGATCGACCCATTTCAACCCGTGGGAGGCGATCTCCCAGCCGGCATCCTTCATCGCGGCAACCTGTTCGGGGTTGCGAGCCAGGGCAGTGGCGACGCCGAAGATGGTGACGGGGAGGTTCAGCGCGGTGAACAGGCGGTGCAGGCGCCAGAAGCCGGCGCGGGCCCCGTAGTCGTAGATCGATTCCATGTTCCAGTGGCGCTGACCGGGCCAGGGGGCGGCTCCGGCGATGTCGGAGAGGAAGGCTTCGGACTGGCCATCGCCGTGCAGGATGTTGTTCTCGCCGCCCTCTTCGTAGTTCAGCACCAGAGACACGGCGATTTTCGCGCCGCCCGGCCATTGGGCGTCGGGGGCGTCGGGGCCGTGGCCGCGGAAATCTCTGGGGTAACGCATCGGCATCCTCCATTTGGCATCAGACTAGGCGGGAATGGCGCGGGGGGTTATCAAATAATGCCATAAAGAGCTTTGCGTTGGCAGGCGCAAGCGCATCGGGCAGGATGGCGCGAAAGGGAGAGCGACATGGCAGAGGGTTGGCTTTCGACACATGTGCTGGATACCGCGCGGGGAATGCCTGCGGCGGGGGTTGCGATCACGCTGTACCGGGTCAGCGGCAATGGTCACGACAGGATCGGCGGGTTTGTCACCAATGCCGATGGCAGGGTGGCGGGGGCCTTGCTGACGGGTGCTGCGTTCACGGCCGGGGTCTATGAACTGCTGTTCGCGGCCGGGGATTATTTGCGTTCCAGCGGGCAGGCGGTGGGCAAGGGGCTGTTTCTGGACCAGATTCCGATCCGCTTTGGTGTGACGGATGCGGCCGCACATTACCATGTGCCGCTGCTGATCTCGCCCTTCGCCTATTCGACCTATCGCGGGAGTTGAAAAGCATGCCCTATCTGGAACCAGCGCCGGATGCCGGGCGCACCCTGTTTTCGCGTGGACTGACG
Source organism: Rhodobacterales bacterium (assembly GCA_043738565.1). GTDB lineage: Bacteria > Pseudomonadota > Alphaproteobacteria > Rhodobacterales > Rhodobacteraceae > Stagnihabitans. The sequence goes on along the minus strand of JAYUGA010000165.1, from coordinate 11,693 downwards.
GGTCCGGTCGTGATGCTCAACCTGGTGCGGTTGCGCGTGGTGGCGGACTATTCTGCGACGCCAGACCTGGCCCCGCCGACACCGATTTCCGGGGCAGCGGCTTATGATCGCTACATTGCCCATACATTGCCGCTGCTGCGCCGGACCGGTGGCGATGTGATTTTTTTTGGGCAAGGGCGGGAATTTCTTCATTGGGCCGCTACACGAGGTCTGGGATTTGGCGATGCTGGTCCGGCAAGCCAGTCTGGCCGATTTCGCGGCTTTTGCGACGGATGCGAGGTATTTGGCGGGGTTGGGCCACCGCACCGCCGCCATCCGTGATTGGCGCCTGTTGCCTTTGGTGGAAAGCGGCCTGGCCTGATCAACCACCCGCCCGCCGGATTTCCTCGCGGATGTGGGCTACCATGAAATCGGTAAACAGCCGCACCTTGCTGTCCTTGGCGCTGCGCTGCTGGCTGAGAAGCGACAGTTGGGTGGGCAAGGGCGGGGTGGCGGTGGCGACCGGGATCAGGCGGCCGTCGCGCAAATGCTCGGCGACCTCGAACCGGGTTTTCAGCACGATGCCGCGGCCATCGAGCGCCCAGCCGGTCAGCACCTCGCCATCGTCGGATTCGAACGGGCCGGAGATTTCATAGCGGCGCGGGCCTTCGGCGGTTTGCAGGGTCCACTGGAATTCCTTGGCACCGGGGAAGCGCAGGTTGAGGCAGTCGTGACGGTCATTGAGGAGTGCCACGCCATCGAGCGGCATGCCGCGCCGGGCGATATAGGCGGGGGCGGCACACAGAAGGCGCGGGCAATCGGCGATCAGGCGGACTTTTAGTGCGCTGTCGTCGAGGATTCCCAGATGGAAGGCGACGTCGAGGCCCTCGGCGGTCAGGTCGATGCTGCGGTCCGACAGGCGCAGGCGGACGTCGATCTGGGGATACTGGTCCTTGAAGGCGGGGACATGGGGGGCGATGAAACGGCGGCCCAGGCCAAGCGGGGCAGCGACGAAGACCACGCCGCGCGGGCTTTGCCCGGCATCCAGCACGGCGGCTTCGGCGTCGTCAATCGCCGCCAACACGCGGCGCGCCCCTTCGTAGAACAGGCGGCCATTCTCGGTCGGTTGCAGGCTGCGGGTGGTGCGGTTGAACAGGCGCACGCCAAGGTGGCGCTCCAGTTCGGAGATGCGGGCCGAGGCGACGGCAGGCGAGGTGCGCTGATCGCGCGCCGCCGCCGACATCGACGACAGTTCGTAGACCCGGACGAACATCTTGAGGGTGTTGACGTAGCTCATGGTGGCTCTTGCGTGATATTTGAAAGTGATGCGGCATTTGATGGATTAACAGACAAGTGGCCAGCGGTATAGGCTTGCGGCAGTGCGGCGAATGCGGGGACTGGCGATGGATGACTGGGTCGTGCTGTGGGAATGGGTGCAGATTGCGCTGCGCTGGACCCATGTGATCGTCGCCGTGGCCTGGATCGGCTCGTCGTTCTATTTCATCGCTTTGGACCTTGGCTTGCAGAAGGTTCCGCATCTGCCGGAGGGGGCCTCGGGCGAGGAATGGCAGGTCCACGGCGGCGGATTTTACCACATCCAGAAATATCTGGTGGCGCCTGCGATGATGCCGGAACACCTGACCTGGTTCAAATGGGAGAGTTATTCGACTTGGGTTAGCGGGTTCGCCATGCTGGTGCTGGTCTATTATCTGGGGGCGCAGTTTTTCCTGATCGACCCGGAGGTGATGGACCTTACGGTCTGGCAGGCCGTCTTGATTTCGCTGGCCTCGCTGGGGTTTGGCTGGATCGCCTATACAACGCTGTGCCGGGTGTTTGTCGATGCCAATCAGACGCTGCTGATGGTGGCGCTGTTCGTCGTGCTGGTCGCGATGAGCTTTTTCTATACGCATGTCTTCTCGGGCCGGGCGGCGTTGCTGCATCTGGGCGCGTTCACCGCGACGATCATGTCAGGCAACGTGTTCTTCGTGATCATGCCGAACCAGCGGGTGGTGGTGGCGGATCTGGTCGCGGGCCGCAAACCCGATCCGAAATACGGCAAGATCGCCAAGCAGCGCAGTTTGCACAACAATTACCTGACGCTGCCAGTGATTTTCCTGATGCTGTCGAACCATTACCCGCTGGTCTTTGCCACCGACTACAACTGGATCATCGCCAGTCTGGTCTTTCTGATGGGCGTCACCATCCGGCATTGGTTCAACACCCGCCATGCCCGCCAAGGCAACCCGCACTGGACGTGGCTTGCCACGGCGCTGTTGTTTGTCGCCATCGCCTGGCTGTCCACCGCGCCGATGCGGCAGCGGGCGGCGGACAGCAAGCTGAGCGGGGCGGATCTGATCTATGCCGCCGCCCCCGGCTTTGACGGGATCACCACGATCATCCAGGGCCGCTGTTCGATGTGCCACGCGCGGGAGCCGTCGTTTGACGGCATTCGCTGGGCCCCCAAGGGCGTGCTCTTGGAAACGCCCTCCGACATCGCCCGCGAGGCCCGCCGCATCTATCTGCAAGCCGGGATCACCCATGCGATGCCGCCCGCCAATCTGAGCCTCATCGAACCCGCCGAGCGCGCGGCGATTGTGAAATGGTATCAGGGGGCGGTGCAATCCGGTGTGGAAGGCTGAACCTGCCATTCACTTTGGCCCAAATATCCGGCCTTATGTATCAAACGCACCAAAAAAAGTGAATCCCTATCGTCTATCTTGCGGGGATGCTGGACAAGACAATCACATCGGCGCTGTTGCAGCTTCGCGCCCAGATCATCCGAGGCAAGCTGGACGGGCTGGACCATGTGGAGGCGCTGTTGCTGGCAAGGGGCGTTGAACTGCCGCATGTGCCACGCCCTACGCCCGCTGACGGATGCGCGCAGCATGAGATAAGCCGGGCGATCTACACGGCGCTCAGGGGCGGCCCCAAGCGGGCTGGGGAGGTAGTGGCAGCGTTCCATGCCCAGCGGCCCGACATGGCCTTTAACGTGGTGCAGAGGCGTGTCTATAGGGCGGGGGAGAAGATGATCCTGCGCGGCGTGGTGGGCAGGGATGCAGGAAGGTGGCGGCTCACGCGATTCGCGTTAGAAGCAAAAACGTCGGTCGAAGGCTAGTAGATTTATTATCACTAGTCGCAAAATATTGCTTTTAGAATCACTGGTCGTGAGTCAAGCATCTGCTAACCCATTGATCTGGATTCACAATACTCAGCGCGCAAGCCCTTGAATGTTCTCGTTGAATCGAGAGGGAAGCCGTGTCAGGATGGGCCAAAGAAAAGCCTCGCTTCGGCGAGGCCAGTTTGAGAAGTGAGACATAGGTCAGGATCGAACTGACGTCCCCCAGATTGCAACCCCGGGTGCATGACCATTCTGCCACTATGTCACGGGGGTCAGCATATCGCTGGCCCCCAACGTCCTTCAACGGATATCTTGCGCTTTCCCGCAAGATTTTGTGCTTGACGAAGCAGTTACGTATAACGGCTGGGGTCAAGCCGCCCGCTGCCAGTATCCCTTCCACGCGCGCGACACGGGACGACCCATCGCATTCGCCACCAAACCATAGGCCAGCCCGCCGTTGGGCACGCGGCGATGATCTTCCAGCCAAGCCGACTGGTTGGCATACTGGTGCAGGTATTGCGGGCTGACATGGTGGTGCTGACCGACAACCATCCGGCGCAGGCGGGAGAAGTAGCTTTCCGCCCAGTTCGTGTGCTTGCCGTGATCGCTGTAAGTGACGCTGTGGTTCACCCGGTCAACTGCCCAGCCCGCATGAAGCACGTCCCAGTGCGAGGCTTCATCGGCGGACAGGGTAGCCATGCGGTTGACGTTCTGATGGACCAAGGCCACGCCATCGGCTTCCGTCATGGTGACGATGGGCAGGGTGCGGCCAAGGCGTTCCCGCATCACAACGACAACGCGGCGCTTGCCTGTCTGATGTTCTTTCAGGCGACGGTCAACCCGGCTAGCCTTGTCATTGGCGGGGCGGATGCTGCCACCAAAGTATGCACCGTCAATCTCGATATGGCCGTTCAGTTCTTCGTCTGTGTGGACTTCTGATGCCATCGCTTCACGCAGCTTGTGCGCCAGAACGAAGGCTGTCTTGTATTGACAGTCCAGATCACGGGAAAGCTGGACCATCGACAGGCCCTTGCTGGCGTTGATCGTGATGCAGATCGCGGCCAGCAAGTCCACGAACGCCATCTTGCGTGAGGCAAAGATCGTGCCGGACGTGACCGAGAATTGCCGGTAACAGCCCTTGCACTTGAACTTGCTGCGGGTGGTGATGGTGTAGACTTCGCAGCAGCCGCAATCCGGGCAAACCGGCGCGCCATCGGTCCAGCGCATTTCGCAGAACTTCGCGTAGGCGGCTTCCTCGCCATCCTTGTAGATGGAGCGCAGGCTCAGGGTGCGAGCGGCGGCGGAAAGGAGGAAGTGTTGGGCCATGTCATTATATCCGATGATTGTAGTCATCATATATGGATACTTGTATAGCCATAGTCAAGGGTATATATCATCAAATATGATGATTTTCACAAGGTGACGACATGCCAGAGGAAAGCCGGAAACTAAACCCGATCAATGTTCAGTATGAGGAAAAGGCCAAGAACCTTCTCAAAGGCGAGTTGAAGCGCAAAGGCGTGATCTATGCGCAGCTTGCGGAAAAGCTGGCGGCAATCGGGGTCCATGAGACGGAGCGCAACCTGAATAACAAGATCAGCCGGGGCGGGTTTTCGGCGGCGTTTCTGTTGCAATGTCTGGATGTGATTGGGGCGCAGGAAGTCAGGCTTTAGGGCTTCGGCGTCACAGTCATTGCGTCCAGTTTGGAAAGTATCTTATCCAGCCGTGCATCTTGCGTTGCGTCTCGTTTCAATTGCTCAACCGCTAACTCATCTTTTACAGAGCTAGCAGAAAGCCCTCCATCGAAGCGGTCACTTGCATAGCCCAAAACGGCAAAAACAACACCAAGCAGGACCAGTCCGACGCTCCCCATGGTAAGAGCCAGTTGTTGCCAAGTTGTCGGCTCACGCAGGTGAGAAACCCGCTCACCCACACTATTGATCCCGGCGAGCACTTCGACAAAACGGGCGTCATTCTGCGCTTTCACGACTTCCACCTTTGAGTCGATATAGTCTTTCGTGTGTGCGTCCACCCCTTGGCCTCCTCCACCACCCCCGCTGCTACCTCCTCCTCCACCGCAACTGAACGCTGTGTTGGTTGTGCCACCACTGGGCGCACTGCCGCCCACTGATGCAGTGACCAATCGAGGGTAGTCTGCCTCTGGCCTACTCGCCGCCATCTTGAACTACCACTTGTTGAGAAAGCATTTCCTCGAATTCTTTCAACATACCCTGCAACATCTTGTACAGCTTGATCCCGTCTTGCGGGTGCATCGTCACAGCCGCGCGGAAGTGGGGAAATTGTGCGAAATCTTCCTCCAAGAAGGCTATCCGCAGTCCAGGCGGCCCCATTGAAGCAACAAATCGGTTCACTCCTGGCGCTGATCCGGAAAAAGCCGCCTTGTTTTGATCTTCCGTTGGGGCCGTAACTCCCCCCCCATTTTCGTTTGCCATCAATGTCCCCTATCAACATGACGTTGGTAGATGCATGGCGCGGATTCGTCAAATTTTCCGTTGTAGCACAGAGCGGTGATGTCATGGTCATGTCAGATCACCCCGCCGTTTGGTGCGTTTGATACATAAGGCCGCAAATATCCCACGGGGGGTCTGGGGGGTGTGAAACCCCCCAGCCTTTTTCAGCGCGCAAAGCGCCATTCGGTAATCTGGCGATAGGTCTCGCCCGGGGCCAGTTCGATGCTGGGGAAACCGGCATGATTGGGCGCGTCGGGCCAGTTCTGCGCCTCGATCGCCAAACCCTCATAGGCCGCTTTGCCGGGGCGGATGGCGTGGCGAGCGTCATAGACCTGCATGCCGGGTTCGGTGGTGGCGATGGTCAGGGTCAGCCCGGAACTGCCCTGCAGCCACAACACATCGCGCAGGGGTTGGCGGGTTTGCGACAGGCAGAAGTTGGTGTCGAAGAGGTTGACGCCGGGGGTGATGGCGCGGGGCCGGCGCAGGTCGAAATCGGTGCCGGTGACATCGGCAATCTGACCGGTAGGGGTGAAATCTTCGGTCGTGGGCAGGTAGCGGTCGGCGGCCACGCGCAGGGTGTGACCGGCCCAGGTCTCACTGCCGTCCAGGTTCCAGTAGCTGTGGTTGGCGGCGTTGAACAGGGTCGGGGCGTCGGTCGTCGCGGTCACTTCCAGCCTCAGGGTGGTGCCGCTCAGGGTGAATGTTGCGCCGAGGGTGCGGTTGCCGGGAAAACCGCCCTCGCCATTGGGCAGGTTGATCGACAGGGTGACGGCGGTAGCGGACACCGCGCCCAGGGTCCAGACCTTGTGATGGGTGCCTGCGCTGCCGCCGTGCAAGGTGTGGCGGGCGGATTGATTGGGTTCGAACTCGCAAGGCTTGCCGCCGATGGGGGCGCGCGCCTCGGACAGGCGGTTGACGACCGGGGCGACCAAGGCACCGAAGCTGCGCATCTTGCCTTCGTAATCCGCCAGATTGTCCGAGCCGAGGGTCAGGTCATGCGCCACGCCGGCAAGGCGCACCGATTGCAGGGTGGCGCCTTTGGTCAGCACGGCAACCGTCAGTTCGCCGCTGTCCAGCGTGATCTTTTGCACCGCCTTGCCGCCCGCCGTGGTGCCGAAATCTGTCACGCCTGCCATGTCCGCCCCCTGATTTTGCTGCGCCAGTGGTGGCGGAAGGCGCGGTACGGGTCAAGGGGCGAGGCAGGTGATCAGACGGTCCGCCAGCCCGGTCAAGAGCGCGTCATACGCGCCGGGGCCGGGGTCGAGCAGCGATCCGACCGGATCCAGAGGCTCGCCCAGTTTCACGCTGCCATCTGCGGTGAACTGGGTCAACAGGGCCGGATCGTGCTGGGCCTCGGGGAAGGCGCAGACCACATGGGCGCTGGCGATGGTGGTTTGCAGGGCGGCGATGCGGGCGGCCCCCGGCGTGGCGGCGTCGCCAAGCGCCAGCGACCCGGCGTAGTTCAGGGCATAGCGGCTGGCAAAATAGCTGTAGGCGTCGTGATAGGTCACGAAAGCCCGCGCTTGCACGGCGGCAAACCGGGTGGCAAGGGTGGTATCAAGCTGGGTCAGATGGGCGCGGGCGGTTTCGGCATTGGCCTGATAGGTGGCGGCGTTCGCGGGGTCGAGGCTGGCGAGGTTGGCCGCGATCAGGGTAAGCCAGATTGCGGCATTGGCGGGGTCGAGCCAGGCGTGGGGGTTGACGCTTTCGCCATCGGCATAGTTGCGCGGCACCGTGGCGGGATCGGCGAGCAAGGCCAGGCTGTGCAGGGTCGCGGGCATGCTGCGCAGGGCCGAGGCCACGCCGGGGGTCAGTTCGGGGCCGACCCAGACCAGCAACTGCGCGGCGTTCAGCGCCCGAACCTGTGACGGGCGCAGTTGCATGTCGTGTTCGTTGGCACCACGTTCCAAGAGCAGCGTGGGCGTGCCAAGGTCGCCCATGACTTGCGCCACCAGCGCGTTGACCGGGGGAATGTCGGTCACAACCTGCAGCACTTGCGCTGCGGCAGGCAAAGCGAGAAGGGTCAGCAGGAGCGGAAGCCAGCGCATCACTTGGGCCTTTCATTGGTCGAGATGGCGGTGTATGTGTTACAATATAACATGTCAATTGGTATGTTATACTATTACATCGGAGCCTTGCCATGCCACACGACCACGCCCCAGATGTCGCTTTCGCCCCGCATGACCACAGCCGCTGCGCGGGCGACGCGATGGCGCGGGCCGAGGCGGTGCTGGCATTGCAAGGCGTGCGGCTGACGCCGGTGCGGCGGCGGACGTTGCAGATCTTGTTGGAGAGCCATCGCGCGCTGGGGGCCTATGACGTGCTGGAGCGGCTGGCGTCGGACGGTTACGGCAACCAGCCGCCGGTCGCTTATCGGGCGCTGGATTTTCTGGAAGAACAAGGGCTTGTCCACCGCATCCGCCGCCTGAACGCCTTTACCGCCTGCATGCATCCGGGCGCGGTCCACGCGCCCGCCTTTCTGATCTGCCGCGACTGTCATGCGGTGGCGGAGGCCCCGGCGGCGGCGGTCGGGCAGGCGTTGGAAGCGGCGGCGCGGGCGCTGCATTTCACCATTGAGCGCAGCAATATCGAGGCTTTGGGTCTGTGCCCGACCTGTGCGGGGACGGCGAAGCCTGCGGGGCGGGGTGTGGCGTGATGCTGATCGAGGCGCGGGATATTTCGGTTGCGCTGGGCGGGACAGAGGTGCTGTCGCGGGTGTCCTTGCAACTGATGCCGGGGGAGATTGTCACGATTCTGGGGCCGAACGGGTCGGGGAAATCGACGCTGCTGCGGGCCTTGCTGGGGATCGTGGCGCTGACCTCGGGGCGGGTGGAGCGGGCAGCCGGGTTGCGGATTGGTTATGTGCCGCAACGGCTGACCATAGATGCCAGTCTGCCGATCACGGTGCGGCGGTTTTTGTCCCTGCCACATCGGGTCAGTGCTGCCGAGGCCGTCCGGGCGCTGGTCAGGGTTGGGCTGGAAGGGATCGGCGAACGGCAGATGGCGAGGCTGTCGGGCGGGCAGTTGCAGCGGGTCTTGCTGGCGCGGGCCCTGTTGAACGCGCCACAACTCTTGGTGCTGGACGAGCCGACGCAGGGGCTGGATCAGCCGGGGGAGGCGGGGTTTTACCGCTTGATTGCGGAGGTGCGGCAAGAGACCGGGGCGGCGATCCTGATGGTCAGCCATGATCTGCACGTGGTGATGGCGGCGTCAGACCGGGTGATCTGCCTGAACCACCATGTCTGCTGCGAAGGCACGCCTCAGGTCGTGTCGAACGCGCCGGAATACCGGGCGTTGTTCGGGCTGGGGACGCAAGGGGCGCTGGCCTTGTATCAGCACCGGCATGACCACAGCCATGACGCGGCGCAGGATCACGAGCATGACCATGCTTGACGATTTTTTGCTGCGGGCAGCACTTGCCGGGGTGGGCCTGTCGCTGGCCACCGGGCCTTTGGGCAGTTTCGTGGTCTGGCGGCGGATGGCCTATTTTGGCGATGCGACGGCGCATGCCGCTATCCTTGGTGTCGCGTTGGCGCTGGCCTTTGATCTGCCGATTGGTCTGGGCACATTGGCGGTGGCGCTATTGATGGCGTTTGCCGTGGCGACGCTGGCGGCACGGGGCTGGGCGGTGGATACCACCTTGGGGGTTCTCGCGCATTCGGCGCTTGCGCTGGGGCTGGTCGCCATCAGCTTTGTGCATGGGGTGCGGACTGATCTTTCCGCGTTTCTGTTCGGCGACATCCTGGCTGTCAGCAAGGGCGATCTGGTGTTCATCTGGGCTGGGTCGGGGCTGGTGCTGGCGCTGCTGGTCTGGCGCTGGCAAGGGCTGCTGACGGCGACGCTGAACGAGGATCTGGCCCATGCCAGCGGCGTCAACCCGGACCGGGAGCGGCTGATCCTGACGCTGGCGCTGGCCTTGGTGGTGGCGGTGGCGTTGAAAGTGGTGGGGGCGCTGCTGATCGCCGCCATGCTGATCATCCCGGCGGCAGCGGCGCGGGCGTTGGCAAGGACGCCGGAGACGATGGCGGGGCTGGCGGTGGCGATTGGGGCGGTGGCCAGCCTTGCGGGGCTGGGGCTGTCGCTGTGGCAGGATACACCGGCCGGGCCGTCGATCGTGACGGCGGCGGCGGGAATATTCGCGCTGGCGGCGGGGTTCGGGCGGGTCAGGCGCGGGTAAGGCTGGCCCATCCTGCAAGCGATGTCGTTTTCTGATGCGAAAGGTCGGCTTGCCTTGCCAGTTTGGCGGCACTTCGGGCACATAGGGGAAAATCTCTGGCGGAGTAGCCCCCATGAAAACCCATGTCAAAGCGCTGGTGGTCGGCGGTGGTGCGGTTGGCACCGGGATCGCCTATCATCTGGCCAAGGCGGGCTGGGACACCATGCTGGTCGAGCGCGACGAGCTGACCTCCGGCTCGACCTGGCACGCGGCGGGGCTGTTGCCCTTGTTCAACATGGGTTATGCGACGACCCATATCCACAAATACTCGGTCGATTTCTACAAGGGGCTGGAGGCGGAAACCGGGTTGAACCCCGGCTTCTATGTCGTGGGCAACCTGCGGATGGCGCAAAGGCCGGAGCGGATGGATGAGTATATGCTGTATTCGTCGGTGGCCGAGACGGCGGGGGTTTATCACGAATTCCTCAGCCCCGGGGACATCAAGGAGCGCTGGCCACTGGTGCGGACCGAGGATCTGCTGGGGGCGCTGTATCACCCGCAGGATGGTTATATCAATCCGGCGGATGTGACCCAGGCGATGGCCAAGGGGGCGCGGCAGTTTGGCTGCACGTTCGAGCGCAAAATTCAGGTCGATGGCTATCGCTGGACAGGTTCCGAATGGATCGTTTCGTGTTCGCGGATGGTCGAAACGGGCGGAAACCTGATCGCGTCGGAGGCCAAGTTCGAGATTGTCGCCGAGCATGTGGTGACGGCGACCGGCAACCACGCGCAGCGGACGGCGAAGCTCTTGGGCATTCGCAGCCCGGCCATTCCGGTCGAGCATCAGTATATCGTGACCGAGCCCGACCCGATGCTGGTGGAGTGGCGCGAGACCAATCCGCAGCACCCGGTTCTGCGCGATGCCGATGCCAAGTGGTATGTGCGCGAGGAGCGCGGCGGCTGGATTCTGGGGCCTTACGAAAAGGGCGCCCCGGCGCGGTTTGAACATGGCGTGCCCGCCAGTTTCCGGGCCGATCTGTTCCCGCTGGATCTGGAGCGGATCGAGCAGGAATACATCAGCTTCATCCACCGGATTCCCAGTTCGGAAACCGTGGGGCTGAAGGACGATTTCAACGGGCCGATCTGCTACACGCCCGATGGCAACCCGCTGGTGGGGCCAGCGCCGGGCTTGCGCAATATGTGGCTGGCGGAGGGGTTCAGCTTTGGCATCACGGCGGCGGGCGGCACCGGCTATTATCTGGCGCAGATGATGGTGCATGGCGAGGCCGAGATCGACATGGCCTCGCTGGACCCCAAGCGGTTTGGCGGCTGGATGACCACCGAATATGCGGCGCGCAAGAACGAGGAATGCTATGACCACGTTTTCGTACTGCACCACCCGGATGAAGAGCGGGAGGCGGCGCGTCCGTTGCGGACGGCACCGGTCTATGACCGGCAGAAGGCGTTGGGGGCGCAGTTCGGCCAGGTGAATGGCTGGGAGCGGCCGATCTATTACGGGCCTTTGAATGCGCCCGAAGATTTCGACCATCGGGCGCGGTCGTTCCGCCGGGGCGGCTGGTGGCAATATGCGGTGGACGAGGCCCGCGCCATCCGCGAGACGGCGGGGCTGATTGATGCCACGGCGTTTAGCAAGCATATCGTGCGCGGGGCGGGGGCGACGGCGTTTCTGGACTGGTTTACGTGTAATGCGCTGCCCAAGGTCGGGCGGATCAACCTGACCTATGCCTTGACGCCACAGGGCACGGTGCGGACCGAATATACCATCGTTCGCAATGGCGAGAATGACTATTACCTCGTCAGCGCGGGGGCGTGGACCGCTTATGACGCCGATTATCTGCGCAAATGTGCGGAGGACAAGGCGGCGGAGTTCGGTCCGGTCGAGATTCATGATGTGACGACGCAATCGGGGGTGTTTGCGATTGCCGGGCCGAATTCCCGGGCGATTTTG